>JBFKEC010000106.1:0-10268 GCA_041619315.1 Oceanococcus sp.
CTTTGAGCTGATCGAAATCCAGCCCAGCCTCGGCAACCAGACGCCGCACGGTGTCGTCGCGAATCCAGCCATTGACGGCGACTTTGTCGCTGTTGCCATTGGCCGCATCGAGGGTAAAGCGCTCCTGACCCATGCCGTCGGATACGACGCCCCAGGGATATCCGGCAGGACCGGTCTCGTGAATAACCAGCACGGCAGCAGCGCCAAGTTTGGCGCCAATTTCATACTTGTAGCTCCAGCGGCCGTAGTAGGTCATGGCCCGGCCTTTGAAGCGCTGAGTATCGAGCCCGTCGGGAGCTTGAGGATCGGGAATTTGCGGGTCGTTAACCAGCATCAGCAGGGTCTTGCCGCGCACGTCCAGACCCTTGTAATCATCCCAGTTGTATTCGGGTGCCTGCACGCCGTAGCCAACAAACACCAGCGGTGATTTGCGCACCCGAACCAGTTTCTCGACGCGCTTGGTCGAGGCCACAACATCCTGCTGCAACCTCAGCGGAAAAGGCTTGCCATTGAGCTGAATGCCAATGTCGGTCTGCGGCTTCAGGCCGACCAGCGGCACCATTTGGGTATATTCGCCAGACGGGTTGCCAGGCTCGGCGCCGGTGGCCGCGAAGGCTTTGCTGAGGTAAGCAACGGTGCGCTCTTCCCCGAGCGTTCCGGGTTGGCGGCCTTCGAAACGGTCCGACGCGAGCACCTCAATGTGTGTAGCCAGGCGGGTTTCGTCGATCCCATCGAATACCTTGTCACCGCCCAGTCCGATCCAACGTAATGGGGTCTGAACCGCATGATTGAGCGTGCTGCAGCCAGTCAAAAGGCATAGCGCGGCCAGCGCCAGATACTTGCCCATAAAAGGGGAGCTCCAAAACTGATTGTCATGATCGGCAACATTATCAAGTGCTATGCGGGCCGTCACCCGGACACAGCGTCTGGCCGCAGTGGCGGCACTGATAACGCTGACCTTTGAGCACGCGCCCATGCCGGATGCTGCTCAGAGAATGGCGCTGACAGATGCAATGGTAGGGATGTCGCGCAATCTTGCGTGCCGGTTCCACCGCGTAGTTGTGGCACACGGACGCCGGTCGGCCGAGCAGCGCCATCATGTGCGCCCATTCCTGCCCATGCGGGCGAATGCGCCGCCCGTGCTGAGCGTAGGCAACCAGATGGGCCAACTCGTGCGGCACGGTGTCGAGTACAAATTCCTCGCCATGCTGCTGCAACAGCGCATTGTTCAGACGGATCGTCCACTGTTGCGGCAAAGCCAGACCGGCGCAGCGTCCGCGCAAATCAAAACGCAAGCGCGGTAGCGCATCGTTGCGTCCGAGTTTTTGATTGAGGGTGTCAAGGTCCTGGCTGAGACGTTGATGGGCAATGCGTTCTGGCAGCATGTGCCTAGTTTAAAGCGCCTTTGAATTTGGGGAAAAGCGCTCAGCACTCGATAATGCGCAATGAATTCCACCAACTGACAGCGCATGCCCACCTGGACCCTAAACACCTGGCGCGATCGCCCGATTCTTCAGCAGCCAAGATACCCGGATGCGGTTGCATTAAAGGCCGCAACTGACGCCCTGGCGCTGCGGCCGCCGCTGGTCACGTCCGGCGAAATTGATGCGCTGCGTGGTGAGCTGGCAGCAGCTGCGCGTGGCGAATGCTTTGTGCTGCAGGGTGGCGATTGCGCGGAATCGTTTGATGAATGTCACTCCGATATCATCGCCAACCGTCTGCGTGTGTTGCTGCAAATGAGTCTGGTGCTGACCCACGGACTCAAGCAGCGTGTGGTGCGTATTGGCCGTTTCGCCGGGCAATATGCCAAACCGCGTTCTGCCGACATGGAGAGTCGGGATGGCGTTGAGTTACCCAGTTTTCGTGGTGATTTGGTCAATGCCCCGGAATTCACCGAACAGGCGCGCACCCCGCAGCCCCAGCGTCTGCTGCAAGGGCATGCGCTGTCGGCGCTGAGCCTGAACTACGTGCGTGCGTTGATTGATGGCGGGTTTGCCGACCTGCATCATCCTGAAAACTGGGACTTGGCCTGGATGCAGCACACCCCGCATGCGCAGGCCTACGCCAAGCTGGTCAGCGAAATCGAGAATGCAGTGGGTTATTTCGAAACCCTTTCGGGTCAGCGGCTTGCCCATCTTGATCGGATTCAGCTGTTCAGCTCGCATGAAGCTCTGATCATGGAATACGAGGCCGCATTGACGCACGCTGTTGGCCCGGACCACTACAACCTCGGCTGCCACATGCCCTGGATCGGAATGCGCACGGCGCAGCCTGATGGTGCGCATGTTGAATATTGTCGCGGCATTGCCAATCCAATCGGCATCAAGTTGGGTCCTGGCCTGAGCAACGATGACGTATTGCGTCTGCTCTCGATACTCGATCCGCAGCGCACGCCCGGCCGCTTGGTGCTGATTCATCGCTTTGGCCACGCGCGCATTGAAGACGAGTTGCCCGGGCTTATTGAAACGGTAGCGTCCAGCGGACATCCGGCACTGTGGCTGTGCGACCCCATGCACGGCAACACCCAGACCACCAGCGACGGCCTCAAGACCCGCGATTTTTCCGACGTGCTGGGCGAACTGCTGGCATCTTTCAAGATTCATCGCCAACTCGGCAGTCGTCTGGGCGGCGTGCATCTCGAGCTAACCGGTGAAAACGTCACGGAATGCACTGGCGGTGCACGCGCCCTGAGCGCAGAAGACCTCAAGCAGCGTTACCGCTCACAGGTTGATCCCCGGCTCAATGGCGAGCAGGCTCTGGAGTTGGCCATGGCAATTGCCACAGCGGCGAGTATCGACTGAGTGACTTAAAGGGTGTGGGTCAGGATGTCGAACGCGCGGTCTACGCAGTCCACATGGCGTACCAGTTCGAGATCCTTGTTTTCAATCAGCCCCTGACGTGCAAGAGCATTGAGGTCGATGACCTCACGCCAATAGCTTTCTCCGAACAGCACAATCGGGCGTGCGTGGGTTTTTCCGGTCTGACTCAAGGTCAGCAACTCGAACAGTTCATCGAGGGTGCCAAATCCGCCAGGGAAAATAACCAGCGCCGCCGACAGCTCGAGAAACCAGAATTTACGGGTAAAAAAGTAATGAAACTCGAAAATCTGGTCGGCTGGAATGTACGGATTGACGCGTTGCTCGAAAGGCAGCGAAATGTTGAAGCCCACGTTCAGGCGTGAGTTGATTTCAGCTGCGCCAGCATGGGCGGCCTGCATGATGCCGGGTCCGCCACCGGTCAGGATGTGGTAACGCTTACCCGTGGTGTGCGTCTGGCTTGTCCATTGCGCCAGGCGTCGGCCCAAATCACTGGCCATCGCATAGTAGTCACGCCCATCCCCGACCCGGTCATCGCCTGCACTGATGCGTGCCGAGCCCCAGAATGTGATGGCGCGCTGGATCTGATTGTCGCGAAGGCGCTGACGCGGCTGCAGATATTCGGCCAGGATGCGCAGAGGTCGTGCATCCTCGCCATGCATGAATTCAGCATCTTCAAATGCCTTGCTCATATTTTTGGATCATCCAGTGCTGCAATCAGCGCGGAAGTGTCCTGGCGCCCTCGCCCGCTCCGGCTCAATTCATCGTAGAGGTTATGAATCTGTCGAGTCATGCGCAGTGGTGCGCCAAGCTTGTCGGCCTCGTTCTCGACAATGCCGAGATCCTTGCGCATCCAGTCGATGGCAAAGCCGAAGTCGAATTCACGTTCGAGCATGCTCGCGCCGCGATTGGCCATCTGCCATGAGCCGGCGGCGCCGTTCTCAATCACCGCAAGCACTTTGGTCATGTCGAGACCGGCGAGTTCGCCCAGCCTCAGCCCCTCGGCCAATCCCTGGATGACACCCGCAACGCAAATCTGGTTGACCATCTTGGTCAACTGACCGCTGCCGACCGGGCCAATGAGCGCATGGCTGCCTGCATAGGCGCTGAATACCTGCGCGGCTCGCTGGTAATCCTGTTCCTGGCCGCCGCACATAATGCTCAGCACGCCGTTCTCAGCGCCAGCCTGGCCACCGGATACCGGCGCATCGACAAAGGCGAGGCCCTGGGCGCGTGCCGCCTGATCCAAATCGCGGGCAACTTGCGCTGAACTTGTGGTGTGGTCGATGTGCAGCGCGCCCTGGGCAAGGCTGGCATAGGCGCCGCTGCCTGGGGTCAGGCAAACCTCGCGCAAATCATCGTCGTTGCCAACGCAACTGATCACAACGTCCGCGCCCTGAGCGGCCTGTGCCGGGCTGTCAAAAACATGGCCGGCATGACGCGCGCACCAGGCCTCAGCCTTATTGCGGCTACGGTTGTACACACGCAAATCATGTCCTGCAGCGACAAGATGGCCGGCCATCGGGCCGCCCATCACACCGATACCGATGTAGGCGATTTTCACCTTGGGGCGGTCAGGCCTTGCCCTGATTGGCCACCGCAGCGGCGGCCTTGGCCACCGCATCGGCATCGCCCAGATAGCCGAAGCTCTTAACCTGCAGGTTTTCATCCAGTTCAAACCGCAGCGGCATGCCGGTAGGAATGTTGATCTCCAGGATATCTTCGTCAGAAACCTGATTCAGGAATTTGTACAGTGCGCGCAGGCTGTTGCCGTGCGCAGTCACCAGGACATTGCGGCCCTGTTTGAGCTGCGGCGCGATGGCATCGAACCAGTATGGCAGGACCCGCTCAAGCGTCAGCTTGAGCGATTCGGTGCCGGGGATGACGCGGCTGTCGAGCTGCGCATAGCGCGGATCGTGGACCGGGTGACCGGCGTCACTGGTGGGCATTTCAGGAGGCGGCACATCATATGAACGACGCCAAATCTTGACCTGATCCTCACCGTGCTGGGCTGCAGTTTCCGCCTTGTTGAGGCCCTGCAATGCGCCGTAGTGGCGTTCATTCAGACGCCAGGAACGATGCACCGGCAGCCACATGGCGTCCATTTGATCCAGGGCGGTCCACAGCGTGCGAATCGCGCGCTTGAGCACCGAGGTGTAGGCCACATCGAATGTCAGCCCTTCGGCTTTCATCAACTGGCCAGCGGCTATCGCCTCACTGCGCCCCTGCTCGGTCAGATCGACATCCACCCATCCGGTGAAGCGATTTTCAAGGTTCCACTGGCTTTGACCGTGGCGAAGCAGGACCAGAGTGCTCATGGGCGATGGCTATATGGCAAATGAACGGGGCATTTTACATGCCCCTTGCCGTGTGCGTAGCGATGAGCCTACTCAGCGCCTGGTTTCATACGCGAAGCGCGCATTGACTGAATCTCCTGGGCATGTGCCAGGCGCGCTTTTCGGCGCAAGGCGGCTTCGTGGAAACGATGCACCTCGGCCTCGCTATGCGGTACAAGCTCTGGAACTGGACTGGGCTTGTCATCATCGTCCAGCGCAATGAACGTCAGATATGCCGACAAAATGTGTCGGCGCGCCCCACTGCGGGACAGTTCGGCCATAACCCGCACGCCGATTTCCATCGATGTGTTCCAGGCGCGGTTACATGAGGCCGAGTAAATCAGGGTGTCCGCGCCGGTGGCTGGCTGAATGAATTGCACGGCGTCGACGCCAACCGTGACACACAAGCGCCCGGCATGCCGCTCAGCCACAACAACAGCGATACGGTCCATCTGGGCCATGATCAGGCCGCCGAAGACGTTGCCGTTATAGTTCAGATCGTTTGGGAAGATCTTGTAAATCTGTTCGCTGACGGCTGAGCTTGATACAGGCTTTTGTGCAATCTCAGGTTGTGGGTTCATCCGGTCTCCAGATCTCGGAATGCGGCACGCAATTGGTGTTCATTGCCGTGCAGGTAGGCTTCAACGCGGCGCATGCGGCGTTCAATGCGGGCATAGCGCTCACGTAACGGTCCGCTGTAGCGCGGGCGAGGTGGCTCGCCGCCCGGTTGCGCGGACTGTGCGGCTTTGCGCTTTGGGGTTGGCCGTTTTTCATCAACCGTGGGGACTACGAATACGGCAATGGCGTAAGCCAGAATGATCGGCCAGTTGACGAAAAGCGCCAGCAAGGCGACCACCAGGCGTGTCGTGCGACGACGCCATCCGTAGTAGTCGGCAAGGCCGGCGCACACACCAAACAATATGCCGTTGTCCGGATCGCGGCGAATTTCCGACAGCTCTTTGAAAATACTCATGTGCGCGACCTCCAGTCGGGCGTATCCACGTCGAGAAGTTTTTCAATGGCGTCCAGCCGATCTTCCAGCACCTCAGCTTGAGCATGCAGGTCAGCATGACTGGTGTTTTCGAGTTTCTGCTGGCGGCGATCGCGTTTCCAGATGGTCATGTAGTGGAAGATCAGCCACAGCGGCATCACGATGACCAGAAACAGGACAGTCGGAACAAATAGAAGCTCTGATGCAACGTCCATTTATGTTCTCAGTGGAATGGATAATGGAATGATCTCAGGAATTCGCTTCAGGCTTAAGCTTTTTGCGCAGGAGATCCAGTTCGGCTTCAACTTCGTCGCTGGCTTCCAGCTCTGAAAATGCTTTTTCCAGATCATCGCCCTGGCCCAATTCTTCGGCATCAACCTGGGCCTCAAGACCTTCAATGCGGCGTTCGAAGGCCTCGAACTTGGTCCGCGCGTCATCCATGCGCGCATCATCCAGCTGCTGCTTGGCTTTGAGTCGCGTGCCGGCGTTGTCCTTGCGCATCAACAGGCTGCGTTGGCGAGCCTTGGCATCCTTGAGCTTGGCATTGAGCTGACGGATGTCGGAGTCCAGCTTGTCGACCTGCTCCTTGGCGATCTGCTGCTCTTCAATCAGCAGGTCGCGTTTTTCGACCAGTTGATTCTTGTACATCAGGGCGCCGCGCGCGAGATCCTCGCGGTCCTTGCTCAGGGCCAGCTCCGCTTTGGATTCCCATTCGGCGATACCGGCATTCAGCTGCTTCAGTTCGCGGTTGATTTCTTTCTGCCGCGCGAGGGTCTTGACCGAGGCCGAGCGCACCTCAACCAGGGTGTCCTCCATTTCCTGAATGATCAGGCGGACCATCTTGGCCGGATCTTCGGCTTTATCGAGTAATGCGTGGACATTCGAGTTAACGATGTCCGAGAGTCGTGAATAAACGCCCATGAGGCTCTCCGTTACAGATGTTCAATGGTAGCGGCCGGAAGCGGCTGCTGGGTAGGCTGAGGCCGTGTGGCGGCGGTCAGCGGAATGTCTGAAGCGACGTTGCGCGCATCGCGCAGCTGCTGCAGAGCGATGACGCCACCAATCGGAATGCCGGCGGTCAACTCATGCTTGATGCGTGTCATGGTTTCGGTATCGACCGACTGAGCGCTGGCCAGGATGGGCGTTGCACTGATGATGGCGGCAATACTGAGTGTGTAGAGGGTTTTGAAGTGGCCCATGCTGATCTCCTGCTGGTGGTGTTTGTGACTAAGAGATAACAAGGCTCGTGCCAACATTGGGTGGCGCTGTAAGTTGCTGTTAGATAAGCATTTATAAAATTCCGCCCGGCCCGGCCGGCGAAGTTATTGGTGTAATTAACCTTAAAGTGGTAATTTACACCCATGCCGTCAAGTGACATGCCAGTACTGTTGGGGGAATCCGAAGCCTTTCTCGAGGCGGTTGAAGCCGCGTCGCGCTTGGCCGAGCTTGAACGCTCAGCACTGCTCATCGGTGAACGGGGCACCGGGAAAGAGCTGTTTGCCGCGCGCATACATTATCTGTCGCCACGCTGGGACAAACCCTTCCTGAAATTGAACTGCGCCGCCTTGAGTGAAGATTTGCTTGATGCCGAGCTATTTGGTCATGTGCCAGGGGCTTTCACGGGCGCGCAGCGCGCCCGCCCCGGGCGCTTCGAAGCGGCCGATGGCGGCAGTTTGTTCCTCGACGAACTCGCCACCATGTCTCCGCGCTTGCAGGAAAAAGTCCTGCGGGTCATTGAATATGGCGAATTTGAGCCCCTGGGCAGCAGTGAAACGCGAAAAATTTCCGTGCGCGTGATCGGGGCCACCAATGAGGATTTACCCCGCGCTGTTGAACTCGGGCGCTTTCGCGGCGACCTGCTGGACCGTTTGAGCTTTGACGTGGTCACCCTGCCCCCGCTGCGCGCGCGACGTGACGATATTCTGTTGCTGGCCGAGCAGTTTGCCCAGCATATGAGCAGAGAATTGCAGCGTGATGTGTTTGCCGGCTTTGCGCCTGGCGCACAGGCTGCCTTGCTCGATTATCATTGGCCCGGCAACGTGCGTGAACTGCGCAATGTGGTGGAACGGTCGGTATATCGGCACGAGGCTATCGAGCGCCCGATCCGGCATTTGATTTTCGACCCGTTCGCATCGCCCTACCGCCCGGTCAGCGCACGCAGCGAGTCAAGCGGTGGCGTGACAGAAGCCGCTGCTCAGACCTATCCCATGGATTTGAAATCCTACCTGGAGCAACAGGAGGTCAAGATGCTCAAGAAGGCTCTGGCCGATCATCAGCATCACCAGGGTCAGACCGCCACGGCACTGAGCCTGAGCTATGACCAATTGCGCACGCTGGTACGCAAGCATCGTTTGAACAAATCATGAGCCGGCATCAGCCGGAGAAGGACACCCTTTGAGTACCCTGCCGGCCTTCAAGGCCTATGACATTCGTGGCCGCCTTGGCGACGAAATCAATCGCGACATTGCCTGGCGTATCGGCCGGGCTTACGCCCAGACCATCAAGCCGGCCAAGGTCGTACTCGGCCAGGATGCACGCCTGACCAGCAAGGAACTTAGCGACGCCGTTGCACTGGGCCTGCGCGACCAAGGTGTCGAGGTTTACGACATCGGTCTTTGTGGCACCGAAGAGGTCTACTTCGCCACCTTTGCGCTGGCCATGGATGGCGGGATTATGATCACCGCCAGCCACAATCCGATGGATTACAACGGCATGAAGCTGGTGCGCGAGCAGTCTCGACCGATTGGCTCCGACAGTGGTCTGGCCGACATAGAAGCGCTGGTTGCCGCGGATGACTCAAGCTGTCCGGCCGGGCCGCCTGACTTGAAGCCGCTGCCGCACCGAGATACCTATATCGAGCATCTACTTGGTTATGTGGCAGATTTTGAGCTCAAACCTTTGCGCATTGTCGTCAATGCCGGCAATGGCCCAGCGGGCGTTATCGTGGATGCGCTGGCCCCGCACCTGCCGTTTGAATTCATTCGCATACAGCATGAGGTGGACGGGAATTTTCCCAACGGGATCCCCAATCCGCTCTTGCCGGACAACCGCTCGGTCACAGCTGAGGCGGTGCGCGCACACAAGGCGGATTTCGGCGTGGCTTGGGATGGGGATTTCGACCGCTGTTTTTTGTTCGACGAAAACGGCGATTTCATTGAGGGCTACTACATCGTCGGTCTGCTCGCCCAGGCGCTGCTTGAAGCGCATCCCGGCGCCAACGTCATATACGACGTGCGCATGACCTGGAACACCATGGATATCGTCAAAGCCGCAGGTGGCCAGGCGATTGAAGCGCGTACCGGCCATGCCTTTATCAAGCAGATCATGCGCGACAACAACGCTATCTATGGTGGCGAAATGAGCGCACATCACTATTTCCGTGATTTTGCCTATTGCGACAATGGCAATATCCCGTGGTTGATGGTTGCCGCACTGGTTGGACAGCGCAATGCCGGTCTTTCCAGTCTGGTGCGCGAGCGCATCGCCGCATACCCATCCAGCGGTGAGATTAATCGTACGGTGGATGATGCCAAGGCCACCATTGAAGCCATTGCAGCGCGCTATACACCTGACGCCATCCATGTCAGTCGGCTGGATGGCCTGAGTGTCGAGTACGAAAACTGGCGCTTCAATCTGCGCGCGAGCAATACCGAGCCGGTGATACGTCTTAACGTTGAAAGTCGCGGGAATAGCGCGCTGGTGCACGACAAGACGGCAGAGCTGCTGGCGGTGATTGGCGGGCGCTAGCAGGTTTGGATTTGGCTTCGGGTTCAGGTTCATGTTCGCGACCCGCGTTGCGGATCGCTCCTACGGCGGGGTTTTTGCGGAGTTGGCTTGGGTTTGATGCATGGCAGGTTGCAAGAGAGCTGTGCAACACCGAAGCGTATTGATGGCGCTTCCTGTAGGAGCGATCCGCAACGCGGGTCGCGAACCTGAACCCGAATCCAAATCCAAACCCGCTAGCGCCCGCCAATCACCGCCAGCAACTCTGCCGTCTTGTCGTGCACCAGCGCGCTATTCCCGCGGCTTTCAACGTTAAGACGTATCACCGGCTCGGTATTGCTCGCGCGCAGATTGAAGCGCCAGTTTTCGTACTCGACACTCAGGCCATCCAGCCGACTGACA
>JBFKEC010000107.1:0-10114 GCA_041619315.1 Oceanococcus sp.
AACTGGGATGTGTGGGCCACGCTCGGAGCGCTGCTGTGGCTCATCGGTTTTGCGCTGGAAAGCGTGGCCGACGCACAGAAATCGGCATTCCGGGCCCTGCCGGAGAATCGCGGCAAGTTCATACAACACGGTCTTTGGCGCTATTCGCGTCATCCCAATTATTTGGGAGAAATCATGCTGTGGAGCGGCATTGCGCTTATGGCCATGCCGACCTTCAGCGGCTGGCAATGGCTGGGCCTGGTGTCACCGCTATTTGTGTATGTCCTCATCAATCACATCAGCGGCGTGCCCATCCTTGAACGCCGGGCTGATAAAAGCTGGGGTGATGATCCCGACTATCAAGCCTACAAAGCGCGGACCGGCGCCCTGTTGCCGCGCTTTGGTTCTGGCCGCTAAGACGCGAGGCGCAAGCCGACGCACAACTTACCAGCGTGCCTTGTCCCACATCTGCGGATTCGCCCAATTGCGCGGATTGTTCCAATCGCGCTTGTGGTTGTAACTGTCGAGATTGTAGGTGTACAAGGTCAGGCCATCGGCCAGCTGCGCGTGCAGGCGAAAGCCCATGGCGATGAAATCATTAAACCGCCAGAGGCCTTGTGACGGCACCACCACGGCAATCCGCTGGGTCCCGTAGTTGCGCAACAAGCCAAGCACATGTGAACCGCTGGCATGATCGAGATGTTCCAGCGTGTCACTGACCAGGGCCAAATCAGCGGCCGCCAGCGATGCAATAGTCGTCTGCGCCTGCTCGGGCTCAAACGTTTTCAGGCACACATCGGGATTGAGACGGGCCCAGTGCCTGGCGATACGCTCGGCCCGCGCACCGCAGCACAGCAGGCTGGCCGGCGCGCTGGCGTCAACAATCTGTGCCAGTACATCCAGCGCATTCTGTTCATTGGCTGTCTGTGACATACGCTGAGTTACCCGGCCTTGTCGCGTCGATTGCGCCGCAACCCCTCACCATTCCAGTGGGCGGCGAACTGAGCCTGAAAATGAGCACGCTCGGCATCCGACACCTGCAAGGCTTGCGCCCGTAACACTCGCTTGGCCTCGGCGTATGCGGCGCGCGGATGGCCGGACAAATGAGCCAGACGCTCGCGCGCAACGCTCATTTCATCGTCAGCCAGTTGATCCAGCAATCCCAATTGCAATGCCTGCTGCGGTGAGTGGTTGTCGGCTTCCAGCAAGACCCGGTCGAGACTGTTGGCGGGTATTCGATAGCGCAGAATACTCGCCAGCTTGGGCGGGTAGTTGATCCCCAGTGCAACCCCCGGCATGCCGATCTTGATCGCCGGGTCGGCCCGCGCGATGCGCAGATCACAGGCCTGCAGCAACGCACAACCGCCAGCAATAGCATGTCCATTAACTGCAGCCACAGTGGGCGCGGGATGCAGGAACAATGCGGCAGCAAGCGCCTCGATCGTATCGCTGACCTGCCTGGGGTCATCGCGTATCAGGGCATCGATATCCAGACCGGCGCTGAACGCCCGACCTTCCCCGGTGATCAACAGTGGCTGGTCCGGGTTGTCACCAAGAAATTGTTTGAATTCCTTGAGTGAGCTCAGTGTCATGGTGTTTGGGCCGCGCCCACGCAATACGAATTCTTTCATCAAGATGTTGGTTGCGGTGGGCCCTTCAACGCCACCGTGAATATCAGCCTCAGTACCATTATCCTGCGCTATCAACACACATAAATCATTACCCGGAGACGACAAAATGACCGCACAGCCACCCGCCCTGCTACTTGTTCACGGCGCCTGGCACGGCGCCTGGTGCTGGGAACAGCGCTTTGCACCCTATCTGCGTGACCAGGGCATACAGGTCGACACCTTTGATCTGCCCGGCCATGGTCGCAGCGATACACGGCGCATTCCGTGGTACTCGGTGAGCGATTATGCCGATGCCGTCGAACGCCACATTCAAGCCAGCGCCCGCCCGATTGTGGTAGCCGGCCATTCGATGGGCGGCTATGTGGTTCAGCACGTCATGCAGCGCCAACCGTCCAATCTGGCCGGCGCTGCTCTGGTAGCCGCCGCGCCTCCGTGGGGCGTGACCAGTGTGGTGCTGCATTTGCTGCGCACCCGCCCGCTTGATCTGCTCACCGCCAGTCTAGGGCTTAACCTTTACCACCTGGTGCGTGAGCCGCGCTTTGCCCATGCTTTGTTCTACAGCGCGCGTATGCCCGAAGACGAGGTTCGCCAGTACTGGGAAAAAGCCCAGAACGAATCGTTCCGTGCATTCCTGGACATGCTGGTGCTGGATCGTCCCAAGCCGGCCAAAGCCGATCCGGCGCTGCCCAAATGGGTCATTGGTGGCGAACACGATGTGATTTTCCCGCCCGAGGTCGTGCGTCGCACGGCCACCGCTTACGGGGCCAATGCCACGATCTATCCCGACATGGCGCACAACCTCATGCTTGATCCGGGCTGGGAGCATGTCGCTGATGACCTGGCCAACTGGCTGCACACATTGGGCTGAACCCATTCGGGCATGACCGCCCGAAGCGCACGCCCACAGCGATCACGTTCTTGATCCTTGGGCCATTGCTCAATATGCTGGCAACAGGGAACACGGCCTATAAAGGCCAGGAGCACGTCAATGCTCACAGAAGTCCCCACGCCAAAAAACATCAAGACCCGTATTGGGCTGCCGGAGACATTACACATGAGCCGATTCGCCTCTGTGATCGCTTTGCTGATCATGGCGTTCACCGCCCTGCCAGTTGCCGCCAAGGTTTCCCCTGAAGACGCCGAACGACTGGGCCAGGATCTAACGCCTCTGGGCGCAACGCGCGCCGCCAATGAAGACGGCTCGATTCCGGAATGGACTGGCGGCTACGTTATGCAACGTGCGCCATCCCCATCCCAGCAACGTCTTCCGCGCACCTTCGACGAGGTGACCACGGACCGCCCGTTGTTCGTCATCACCAAGGACAACCTTGATGAGCATCGCGACATGCTCAGCAAGGGTCATCAGCACCTGTTCGAGATGTACGGCGACACCTACAAGATTCCGGTCTATCCGACCCGGCGTACCGGCGCAGCGCCGGAATACATTTATGAAGCGACCAAGCGCAATGCGCTGAATGCCGAGATGACCAGCTTCGGCGAGGCGATCGAAAATGGCTCGATCGGGATTCCATTTCCGATACCTACGCATCCACAGGAAATCATGTGGAACCACAAAACACGCTTTCGCGGCGCGTCGCTAAAGCGTTACAACGCCCAGATCGTGGTCCAGACCAATGGCGATTTCATCGCCCATAGGCTGCGTGAAGATGTGCGCTTTTCCTGGAGCATGCCCAATGCGACCGAAGAGTCCATGAATGGCGTGCTGGCCTACTTCCTGCAACTGACCATGGCACCACCGCGCTCGGCCGGCCAGGTGCTACTGGTCCACGAAACCATGGACCAACAGGAAAACGTGCGCCGCGCCTGGCTCTACAACCCGGGCCAGCGACGCACCCGACGCGCACCCAACGTGGCTTACGACAACCCGGGTAGCGGCTCGGATGGCCTGCGCACCAACGATCAGCTGGACGTGTTCAATGGCGCCACCGACCGCTACAACTGGAAGCTGGTCGGCAAGCGCGAAATCATTGCCCCGTACAACGGCTACAAGCTGATCGACAGCCGTTTGGATTACGACGACATCATTCGGCGTAATCATCCGGATCAGGACCTGATGCGCTACGAGAAGATTCGTGTCTGGGTGGTTGAATCGGACATCCGGCGTGGCACCAGCCATCTGTACAAGCAGCGTCGCTTCTACGTTGACGAGGACACCTGGACCATCGTGATGGTCGACATCTACGATGCGCGTGACGAACTCTGGCGTTTTCAGGAATACCACCAGGTGTTGCTGCCCTGGACCCAGTCGGTGGGACCGGCCGGCCACATGATTTATGACTTCAACTCGCGCCGCTATCTGGCCATGGAAATGATGAACGAAGAACCCCTGTTCGAGTTCGTGACCATCGGCAAGGAACATTTCCGCCCTGCCAACGTGCGCAGCGTCGCCATGAGCCGCTAGCCGAACAGCGCGATCTCAGGACAGCACAAGCCAATCGACCACGCGCCGCGCTCAGCCGCCTAGCCCGGCCAGAAACCTTTCGATCTGGGTGTTAACCCGTTGTGGCGCTTCCAGCGCAGCCAGATGACCGACGGCATCCAGCACCACGAACCTGGCCCCGGGAATGGCCGCAGCCATGGCCTGTGTTTCGGCCACAGGAAAAGTTCTGTCTTCGTCGCCGGCCACAACCAGCACAGGCACCTGCACCGCGCCCAATAGCTGGCGCTGGTCGGCACGTCGTGGCACCACGCTTTCGATCGCCCAGCTGACCGAGCGCGGCGCAACGCCGGCCACGGTGTCACGAATGAAGGCCACAACATCCGGCTTGTCACGCTCTGTGGTCGGCCCGGCAAACGCTTTCACCGCCCGGTCAACAAATGGTGCAGGCACCTGCGTCAGGTGCCGCAGCAAGGTGGCCATGGCAAAGAACTCAATCTTCTGGCCAATGCCGGCTGCCGATCCCGTGCAGTTCATGAGTATCGCTGCGCGGGTCCGCTGCGGATACATCGCGGCAAACACACCGCCCATCATGCCGCCCCAGGAATTGCCAATCAGCACGCACTGCTCGATCGCCAGTTCATCAAGAATCTGACGCAAACACACTGCGCATTGCTCTAGAGTGAAACGACTCGACAGCGGCTGACTCTGGCCGTGTCCAGGCGAGTCGATCAGGATCATCCGGTGCGTGGACTGGAAATGTTGTGCCTGCCCATCCCACATCAGCCCATTCATCAGCAGACTGGGCCAGCACACCATCGCCGGGCCGCTCCCGACCATGTGCACATGAATCTGCCCGAGTACGGTCGCGATACTGCGTGTTTCGTAGGTGCTGCGGGTGGACGCTGCACTCATGAATTCGCCCGCTTGCCTCGCTGTCGCGGGGCGCCAGCTGAATCCTGACCGAGCGCCTGCTGGCGACGCTCACGATAGCGCTGGAGTATGCCGTTGCCCTGCCCTGGCCGCTTTGATCGACTGCTGCGGGTATTAAGCAGACGCCGAACCATGGCCTTGTCGTCACTGCCCAAGGCGAAATACCCCTCGTCCAGACAACGTTCAATCAGCTCGTGGTGTTGCTCATCCAGATCCGTGCACAACAGCATCTGTTCAAGCGTCGCATTCATCTCAGCCAGATCGTCACGATCCATGCTCGCCTCCTTCACCGGTCCCACATGTGATGACTGTGGTGATACTCCTATCCAGACGCCAGTGCAAGTTCAACATACAGCAGCGCGGATTGCAGCGTGACGAGCGCAGCGTTTGGCTCAGAGCGGTGCATTGCGGCCCCCGCTCAATGCGTGCTGGTAGCGACTCTGAGTCCAGCGATACCGGCCACGATCAAGCCCAGGCTCAGCACTTTCAAAGGCGACAAGGCCTCGTCGAACAGCCAGACACCAACCAGCGCTGTACCCACGACGCCCACGCCCACCCACACGGCATAGGCGCTGCCCAATGGCAGTTCGCGCAGGGCCCAGCTGAGCAGGTAAAAACTCAAACCCATGGCCAAAAGCGTAAGCAGCGATGGTATGGGGCGGGTGAACCCGTCGGTGTACTTGAGCCCGACAGCCCAGACCACTTCAAAAAGCCCCGCCACGATCAGAACGATCCAATTCATATCCGAAAAACACTCGCGTTTTCGGGGTCGTCCCCGCCAGTAAGTCAGCAATACGGGTCGTCCCGCACACCAGCGGCCTTGCGCCGCATGGCGAATTCGACCACACAACAGGCCCCAAGTGCCAGTCAAAACATGGCGGAAATATTTTTTGCGACGGAATTCCGACGGGACTGCATTCAACTCTCGGACAGGCCTCCGTGACGATGCTCACGGCGGCCGCAAACCCCGGGTGAAGTAAGGAAATCCAGATATGCAAAAAATCACGGAGCCGCACGGTGCGGTTGCCCTGCGTGCGCTGCTGCTTGCGGCGCTGTGTGTGCCGCTTTGGGGCTGCAGTGACAGCAGCTCAAGCAGCGACGATGACGAACGTCCGAGTGCGTTCTCGGTTATCGGCCAAAGCGACTTTGAGGGCATGTATTCCAACCGTGGCGGCAGCACCGACGCGCTGGGCCTCGGCCAGCCGCTGGGCGCGGTCGCCAGCGACGGCGAGCACTTCTATGTTGCCGACTACAGCAACAATCGTGTTCTGGGCTGGAATGACATCCCCAGCACCTCGGACACGCTGCCGGATTTCGTGCTGGGACAAGCCGACTTCACCAGCAGCACCGCGGGCAGTGGCCGCACCCAAATGGCTTTGCCGGCCCATGTGTCCATTGGCGATGGCAAGCTCTTCGTGACCGATGCTGGCAACAATCGAGTGCTGGTATGGAACAGCCTGCCGACCAGCGCCACTGCACCTGACATCGTGATCGGACAGAGCAACTTCAGCGGCGGTGAACCCGGTCTGGCAGCCGACCGCCTCTCGTTCCCGGTGTGGACCCGCTATGAAGGCGGACGGCTTGTGATCTCGGATCAACAGAACCACCGCGTGCTGCTGTGGAACAGCTTGCCAGATACCTCTGGTGCCGCCGCTGACGTGGTCATCGGCCAGCCAGATTTCGTCACCGCCGAAGCTGACGATGAAGACACCGGCCTGACCAACCCAGCCGGCCTGTGGACCGATGGTTACCGCCTGCTGGTCGCGGACAGTGGCAACAACCGGGTGTTGTACTGGTCACAGCTGCCACGTGAATCCGGCGCAGCCGCGACCTACGTGGTCGGTCAATCCGATTTCGCCCGCATCACCGCCGGGGTCAGTCAGTCAGCCTTGCGCACGCCCTACGGGCTGGCTTCTGACGGCAGTCGCTTTTATGTCGCCGACGCCGGCAACAACCGGGTTCTGGAATTCGATGCGTTCCCGATCTCCAACGGCCCTTTGTCCACCGATGTCTACGGTCAGAACACGTTCACCAGCATGCTCAAGAACGACACTGACCTTGATGGGGAAACGGATGATGAAGCTTCCGAGCAGACTCTGAGCGCACCCACCGGGGTTTTCATCCTCAATGGCGTGCTTTACGTGACCGACCGGAACAATCATCGTGTGCTGTTCTTCCCGGGCTAAATTTTCATTCGTAATGCTGTGCCTCGTCGCCGCCGGTTGCTCCGGCGTCGGCGAAGGCACGCAACCCACCGGCATTACGCTCGGCGGTCCATCTGGCGAAAGCAGTGTCGACGTCGCTGAATGTTCGATATTCAATCTCTACGCCTATATTGAGATCAATGACGAACTTGAAGACGGCGCTGACTTTTCCAGCCGGGTGACCTGGAGTTCGGACAACCCCACGGTCGCCGATGTTTCCAATGGCGATATCACGCCGGACGGTGTAACCGACGGCTCGGTGTATCAAAGCGGTGTGGTGATCGCACGCCAACCCGGTGCTGCGACCATACGTGCGGAGTACCTGGAGTTCACCGCCACCATCCCGGTCAGCGTATCCGAACTGACAGGGCTTGAAATCGTGCCGTCGCTCACCCGCATTGCTGAAGGCACCCGTCAGGAATTCATCATGCAAGGCTATGTGGCCGGTTCGGTTGAACCCCAGGATCTGGGCAGCAATGCAAACTGGAGCTTCACCGCGCCAACCACCAACATGGTGCTGGATAACAGCTACAGCGGCCTGGTGACCGCCGGCAATGCCTCCAGCGCACCCAACGAACTGGAGGCCCGACTGGCCGAATGCGGACGCAGTGTCAGCACCACGCTATTTGCCGATACCCCAAGCGGCTATCGTGTGGACTACGACAATGGCGACAACGCCCTGCTGCCACTTGGCTACAGCGAAGCCTTTAGCGTGTGGGCTGAATTCAGCAATGGCGAGGCACAGAATCTGAGCAATCAGATTACGACCGATCTGGACGATGACGTGCCCTTGCAAGCTGTGCTGGCGACATCCGCTGAACCGGGCGATGAACGCATACTGTTGTATGCCAATGAAGAAACCATTGACGACAGCTTTGAGCTGACCTTGCCGGGCCTTGACCAACTGACGCTTGAGAGCAAAGCCTGGACCGTCAGCGAACAGGACCTGGAAGCCATTGCAGCCGTGCAGACAGAATGGGAACTGGTGTTCCCGGACACGGCTCAGTTGCAGGTCATGGGGCTGTTTGATGATGGCAATTACATTGATATCACCCGCCACGTGAGCTGGACGTCCGCCGATGCAAGTGTTTTGAGCGTGAGTAACGCGGCGGCCGATGCCGGCGTGATACTCGGCGGTGATGTCAAAGCCACCGTGGAGGTTGAGGCAGAAGCCACGCAGAACGCTGATTTGAGCGTCCTGACCTTCACCATTGACGTGCTACCGGCAGACTACTGAGGCCACCTCGGCATTATTTGTGAGGCCTCCCTGTGTGCTGCGCACTGATTTGGTGCGCGAGCACGCAGGCCCACTGCTCATAAGCCAATGCGCCAGGGTGAAAACCATCACTGGCCATCAAACGTTGCTCCGGCGGAAACACCATAGGCACATAACTCAATGCCGCATGCTGCCCGGACAGAGCTTGCATGACCTGATTGAACTGGCGCGCCCGCAGACCCAGCCACCAGCGCAAAGGATGCGGCAGGGCCGGAAACAGATGCATGGGCGGGACCGCGCTGAGGATCACCTGGGCGGCTGAAAAGCGCTGCTGTAACAGGCTCGTCAGCGCGACAATATTGGCCTGCCAGGCCCGCTTTGAAGTCATGGCGGTCACATCATTGACGCCAATCGACACCACCACCACATCGGCTTCACTGGGCGCGACGGTTTGCAGGCTTTCCAGCAGCTGGGCCGAGGTATCACCGGTTTTGGCCAACAGCCGCCAGTGCACCTCGGCGTGTTCAGCCAGTCGTGCAACCAACTGGCCGGACAAGGCCTGCCCTTGCTCATCCACGCCGACCCCGGCTGCAGCGGAATCACCAACAATCAACAGACGCAATGGCCTGCCCTGCCCCTGGCGACCTTCACGTGGACCACAGGGTTCGGGCAGGCGTGGCGTAACCCGGCGAACATATCGGCCCTGAGCAAAAAGCACTGGCCCCATCAGGGCCAGCGCGGTGTGATACATCAATGTGGACTGTCCGTGCGGATGAAACGCTACGAACTATAGGCCAAAGCGTCGGCGTCGGCCCATCGCGCACAGCAGCACGCCCAGCAGCCCAAAGCCCAAGGCACCGCCCGATGTGGCTGCGCCATCCAGATCGCTGCCGCGCGTTTCACTACTGGTGCTCACGCCATAGTCAGACTGGCGCTGGGTCGGATGCGGGCCGGTGAACACGATCTTGTTCGGATCCCACGGCGATTCACCCCAGCCCCGCTCGAGTGTGGTGATGGTGTCACCCTGAATCTCGACATAGGCGTAGGAGATATTGTCCGTCTCGTCGGATTCGATCACGTTGTTGTATTCATCAACCACGGCGTTAATCACGTAACGACCATTGCCCTGCCCATCGAATTCCACGTACTGCCCGGGACGCTGCCAGCGATACACGTCGCCCCAGCCGACCGACAGGCCAACAAAGCCATCGGTGACCGAAAAGCAACTGCTCAGAGGACTGTCACCGCCGGGCACTTCGGTGCCTTGTGCAAACGCACGCCAATCGCCCCACAGCTGGTCGGCCGGACAAAAGCCCGACTTGGTGCCCGTACCCACCCGGTGAAATTCACCACCCACAGGATCGGTAACCAGCGCCAGGTAGTAGCTGAGGATGTAATCATCATGGAAATGCGCATGGGTAGGATGG
Organism: Oceanococcus sp.; assembly: GCA_041619315.1. GTDB lineage: Bacteria > Pseudomonadota > Gammaproteobacteria > Nevskiales > Oceanococcaceae > Oceanococcus. Next base: position 9,789 of record JBFKEC010000107.1, read on the forward strand.
AACGAGTAGGTTCCAGCCTCGACATATTCGATAGAGCCATCGCTGTAGTGCACGGCCTGCTGCATGTCACCCACAACCAAACGCGAGAACGCTTCTTCCGGATTCAGCTCGGCGTTCCCGGCGATGAAATCATCGATCAGGCGGAAGCGCATGTCGTAAATCCCTTCGCCAATATTGATCGGACCAGAAGTCAGGCGCAGGCAATGTTTGGCATCTGCACCCCCGGCCTCGGTCGGCAAATATTCATCGATCGAGCACGATGCCAGAGTGATGCCGGCAACCGATGCCGGCGGATTGATGGTATCCGGCGGATAGACACCATTGAG
>JBFKEC010000108.1:0-10075 GCA_041619315.1 Oceanococcus sp.
GCCGTCTACGCCCATGTCGATCAGCTCGCCCATCCGCGCAGCCTCATTGACGGTATACGGGATCATGCCCAGCCCTCGGCTATGAACCGTCTCCAGCAAGCTTTCATCGACCACGCTGTGACTGGGATTGATGAAATCGGCATAGCTTGAAACGGCTCGCCACTGAGCCTCATCCTGTGGTGGATTGCCCAGCAGTCCGATCGCAACCTCAGGATGCAGCGAGGCGTAGCGCGCCATCGAATCCCAGTCAAATGATTGCACCACGAGGTGCTGCGTCGCGACACCATCGACCACCCAGCCAGCCTGCTCCAGGACCTCGGCTATCACCGCTTCGATGCCGGGGTACAGCTGTGGGCTTTTCACTTCGAGCAATAGCCCGGCACGATTCTTGAGCTGCATCAGTATGCTGAACAGATCAGGAACCGGCTCGCCGCGATAGCTGAAATTGCCTGGGTCCACACTCAAGCCAAACCAACTGCCGGCATCCAGTGCCATCATTTCTGCCTGGGTGAAATCGGCGACGTTCCAGGGTGCACGCAGCGGATAACGCAACGGCGCATTGGTAGTCCGGCTCAATGTCGTGTCATGCATCACCACCAGACGCCTGTCGGATGACATTTGCACATCGATTTCGACCACATCAGCGCCGGCCTCGATGGCCCGCTCGACCGCGACAGCCGTGTTTTCCGGAGCCACCGCTGAATAGCCGCGATGGGCAACGACCAGCGGGCCGTCCACAGCGCCCGCGTCGCGTTGCGCCGCCCCAGGTTCATAGCGTCCTCCACCGCAGGCCGAGAGCAACAGGAATACAAGTGCAGACACAGCAAAGCGTGAAACGGGCATGGCGAAGAAGACGTTTGAACAGCGTTACAGGCTATCCAGCGCAAATGACAACAACGTGGCAACCGACACAAAGCTTTCACACAGTCCTGCCATGCTGAGCGCCGCTCCCAACACACTCAAAAAAGCCATGCTGTTCGAACGTCTGCAAAACCTTGCCCCAACCGACCCTCAACGCCGTCGCCTGCTGCAGCAAGGCCTGACACTCTCCGGCGTACTCGCATCGGGTTTGTCTCTGCACGGCTGTGGCGGCGACCGTGCGACCAGCGGCGTGCTGGCCACATCGCTCGGCAAGATTGGAGACTTGCAGCCAGCGGATGAGAACAAGGTGTCCCTGCCCCCAGGCTTCAGCTCGCGGATCATCGCGCGCACCGGCCAAATCGTCGCAGGTACCGACTACACCTGGCACATCGACCCGGATGGTGGCGCCACATTCCCGACCTCAGATGGCGGATGGATATACGTCTCCAACAGCGAAGAAACGCCGGGCGGTGTCGGGGCCATTCGCTTCGACAAGCAGGCCCGCATCGTCGACGCCTATTCGATCTGCAGCAACACGCGCAATAACTGTGCTGGCGGCCCAACCCCCTGGGGCACCTGGATCACCTGCGAGGAAAGCGAAGGCGGCTATGCCATCGAGTGCGATCCGTATGGCGAACTTGGGCAACGCGAACTGCCTGCAATGGGACGCTACAACCATGAAGCCGTGGCCATTGACCCGCTGCACCAGACTGCGTTTCTGACCGAAGACCGCAGCGACGGCGGCTTATACAAATGCGTGCCCAGCAACTATCCGGACTTCGCCGAGGGCGAGCTGTTCATCGCTGAAATCATAGACGACCAGTTACCGGGCCCCAGCAAGGTGATCTGGAACAAGCTGGATGATCCAGCTGGCGGCACCCTGGAACTGATCAATCCGCTCAACCCTAGCCAGCGCTTGGTGAGCGAACGCAATCCGACCCGTCAGCAAACCAGCTATACCCCGTTCAACGGCGGCGAAGGCATCTGGTACTACCAGGGCATCATATACTTTGCGACCAAGGGCGACAGCCGCGTGTGGGCTTATGACACGGTCAATGAAACCATAGAGCTGGTGTATGACCTGGCCGCTCAGGACGTTGCCGATGGCGATGTCCCGCCCCTGTTCCAGGTCGACAATGTCACGGTGTCCGGCAGCGGTGACGTCATCGTGGCGGAAGACCGCGGTGACCTACGTCTGGTCGTCATCGCGCCTGATCGCAGCCTCAAGACCCTGGTCAAAGTCGAGCACAGCGGTTCCGAGTTAGCCGGCCCGGCCTTCTCACCGGATGGTCGCTATCTGTACTTCAGTTCACAACGTGGCGATAACGACGAAGGCGGGATTACCTACGAGATCACCCTGCCCGCAGACCTGGTGTATCCGGTAGCCATCTGAGCGCGCACCCGTTCGCAGGCATTGGGCCTGAAGGCTGACCTTCAGGCCAGATCCAGCTGGAAGTGGGCGAACAGCAGCGCATAGACCTCGGGGTGGAAATGGGCCAGTGCCTTGGCGTCCTGAAGATAGGCCTCGACCGCAACCGCAAAGAATTCGGCCGGCGAGGTACAACCATAGCGATTGATCACTGCGCTGCCTTTGTCGCACAACTCGGTATAGGCCTGCCTCATCACCCGCGCCCATTCGCGATGCGAAGCCACACCGTCGGGGCAACCCACCCCACGACTGTCGAGCTGATGAGCGCATTCATGCGCGATCACGTTGCTGTTCACGCCGCGCCAAGCCAGCTGCGCATCCGGCCATGACAACACAATGCGCTGGCCATCCCAGGACTCGCCGATACGCGATTCCGGTGTTTCGTTGACCAAACCCAGTTCATCAGGCTGCTGATCACGGACTTCAAAAGCATCCGGATAAACCAGAACCGAGCGCAACCAAGGATACGGTCGGGCATCGCGCAAGCTAAGCAGACAGGCCATGCCGGCGATCGAGATCGCCATGTCGCGGTCGACCTCAAGCCCGTTGCAGCCATAAAACGAGCTTGTTGCCAGGAACATGCCAACCTGCTGGCGCAAACGCTGCTGCTGCTCATGTGTCAGGCGGCCATAGCACGGCAAACGGGCAAGACATTGCCTGTCAGTTTCACTCAGTGGCTGGACGCGAGGCCTGCGCAGTTGTGTCCACGCATATCCGCCGGCTGCCGCGAGCAACAGCCACCACAAAATCGTCATGGCGTGGCCTGAATCTGATACCAGGTTTGCTCCAGCACCTCGCGCCAGCGGGCCTGTTGATCCAGCTGCCCCAGCACAGGACGAAGCACATCCAGCGCTTTGCCAAGCTGTCCTTGTTGCGCATACGCCAGAGCCAGGTTATTGGCGATCGGTGCGGAATCTGGATGTGCCCCATGCAAAGTCTGAAGCAGCTCCAGGGCCTGTTCCCAGTTGTGCTGCTGTGCATACACATTGGCCAGCCCGAATCGCAGCGCCGTGTTTTGCGGCCAGCGCTGCACAGCGGCCTGATAGGCCGGCGCGGCGAGCTCGCTAAAGGCCTGCTCCAACCCAGCCAGTGTGTGCGCCACATCTTGTTCCGATAGTGACTGCGGCAACTGCTGCGGCGGCATTGTCACCATGGCCCACTGCTCGGCCGCACGCCAGCGGCGCATAAACGTTTCGCGCCGCATTGCCAAGCGCGGGGTCAGCCCGGAGTGCAGCCACACCGTCTTGTCGTTCAGACCAACCACCACCGCGTAATGCCACACCGGCCACCATGAAACCCCAAGGTTCAACATGACAAGTACTGGCTGCTCGTTGCGGTGTGCGGCTTGCAGGGCGGAAAAGTCTGCGGGCAGCTGATAGGCGATGCGCCCATAGCGCCTGGGCGTGGCAAGCATTTCAGCCTGCAAGCTGCCACGGCGCGACGGCAAGTAAACCGCGTCAACCAGTGCCTCCGGATCAACCTCTACGCCACTGGCATTGAGGGTCATGGCCAACGCAGCCGGACCACATTGATAGTCCTGCTGCGGCCAGAAAGGCACATCCAGCAGCGTCTGCCCCACAGCCGCTGGCTGATAGGGTCGCAGCGCGCACCCGCCCAGCAGCATGGCGGCACACAGCAATGTCGTCGCCATGGGGACGACCGCCATGCCCCGCATCAGGGACGACCGCTTAAAATGCGTTGAATATATCGGTGACGCCAACCAGTTCGAGAATCATCAGCACGATGAACACCAGGCCCACCACCTCAACCACGCCGCTGCCAGCCGGCAGTTCGTCGAGCTGGGCGTTGAGTTCGGCCAGTTCCTCGGCACTCAATGCCGCCACGCGCTGCTCGACCACCTGTGGATCAACCCCCATCGCCATCATGGCGTCACGCAGTTCCTGCGATTGCAGGCGCTGCTGCACTTGCTGCTGTTGCTGTGGCGCATCCGACATGAATTCAAGCGTACTGACCGCATTGGCACTGGCCGCCACTGGCATGCTGGCTGCACACACACTGATAATTCCGGCGACAAAAGCATTCTTGTTGCAACGCATCGCTTAATCCTGTTCTGGGTTGACGCTCATGTTACGCCGAAGCGCGTTGGAGATGAGCAATAAGTGACTGGCCAATTCTGGGCATGGCCGACGGCGGTAAATCGTGCCCCAGGCCGGGCACAATGTCACCCAGCGCATGCGGAATTCGGCGCAACAAATCGTGTGCGGCAGGCACTGGAACCAGTCGATCCGCCTCACCATGCAAAATGAGCGTGGGCGCTTCAATTCGCGGCAACAACGGCGTACGACTGCCGCTGACGAGTATCGCCGCCAGTTGGCGCAACGTCCCGTCCGCGCTGATTCCACGCTCAATTTGTGGCATCAGTGTTTGCTCCAGCTCATCCAGTGTGCGCGGATAGCCAGGACTACCAACCAGGGCAATACTGCGGATCGAATCGGTCAGCGCCGCGCGCGGCGCGGTGGCACGCTGGCGCGCCAGTCGCAGGCGCAGCTTGAGACTCGGCCCGGGCAGATCCGGAGCTCCGCTGGTCGACATCATGCTGACCAGGCTTTTTACCCGGTGGGGATACTGTGCGGCCAGGATCTGGGCAATCATGCCGCCCATGGAAATACCGATAATGTGGGCATTTTCCAGCTTGAGATGATCCATCAAACCGATGGTATCTGCAGCCATGTGCTCCAGTCGGTACGGCGCATCAAACCCGCGCCCGAAGCTGTGCGCATGCAGCATGCGCAACATCCCTGGTGTGCCGCAATGGTCGAATTTGCTCGACAAGCCAGAATCCCGGTTGTCGAAACGAATCACCTGATAGCCTTCGCGAACCAGCGCTTCGCACAAGGACAGAGGCCAGCTGAGCAACTGCCCGCCCAGCCCCATGATGAGTATGACAGCAGGGTCCTCGCGGCGCCCCAATCGCTCATAAACCAGTTCGACACCATTGACGAGAACGCTGCGCTCAGTCGAACGCAGGCGCGCGGCCACATCGTGTGGATGCGGCGAATATTCCGCATGCGCACTGGGCACACCGCCATCGAGCAGAGCAGCTGCCCCATCGGCGATCACAAAACGCTGATCGGAGTTGTCCGGTATGAATATGTCCATGGTCGAGATGTTGAAACGTGGGATGTCATTTTTTTGTCACGTTTCAATGTTACGCGCTCAGACCGGACTGAGCACGATTAGTTCGGTCGCAACATAACGACCGCACGCTGCCAGGTATCAGGCCACCCCGACCACGGCGCAACCCTGCGCCCGGCCATTCGATGCGCTGTGTGCTAGTCGGCGTATCCGGGGTTTTGTCGATCCAGGCGGCGTAGCAAACCCGGCCAGGCCAACTGCCCGCCCAAACCTTTGGTCACAACAGCGGCCTGGGCCTGAATGCCATCAACAATCGGCTGGGCCACATGAACCAGCTCCTCGCCACCAGACATGGCCCGCACCTGGATCATGCAGGCAGCCTCGAATAAATACATGAATAGAAATGCATCTGCCGGGGTCGCGCCGCAGGTCAGCAAACCATGGTTACGCAGCATGAGAAAATTGCGCGTGCCCAGGTCCGCAACCAGACGCGGCTTTTCCGCCTCGTTCAGAGCGACCCCTTCATAGTCGTGATAGGCCAGCGAGCTGAGCACGAACAGTGACTGCTGCGACAGCGGACGTACGCCCTGCTTCTGAGCTGACACAGCGACCCCGTTGATTGAATGCGTATGCATGACGCAATGCGCATCCTCACGCGCCTCATGGATACAGCTGTGAATGGTGAAGCCGGCCGGGTTCACCGGGTATGGCGAATCCATCACCTTCTCGCCACGGCTATCAACCTTGACCAATGACGAGGCGTTGATTTCCTCAAACATCATGCCGTATGGGTTAATCAGGAAATGTTTTTCCGGACCCGGCACACGTGCGGTGATATGGGTAAATACCAGATCATCCCAGCCAAACATGGCAACTAGCCGATACGCCGCGGCCAGATCAACGCGAATCTTCCACTCGTCCTCAGAAATCTGTTCTCGAATTGTGCTCATTGGTCTTTCTCCTGCTGCGCGCCCATGTATGTTTGCACCTGGTTTCGACCGTTGGCCTTGGCCCGGTACAAGGCCTTGTCAGCATAGCGGCAAAGTTCTTCGCCGCTGGTGTCGCGCGCGGGAACCATGCTGACCAAACCCACACTGGCCGTAACACGCAAGGGCTCTGTGTCGCCACGCTCATGAGGTATCAGAGTTCCAGCAATAGCCCGACGTATGCGCTCGCCCAGACTTTGGGCCTGTTGCGGACTCAAACCCGGCGCCAGAACGATAAATTCTTCGCCACCAAAACGCGCAACCAAATCATCGGCACGCTGCAGCACCTTGGTAATCAGGCCCGCAACGCGGATCAGGCAACCATCACCCACCGCGTGGCCATAACGATCATTGATTGATTTGAAATGATCCAGATCCACCATCAATACCGCCAGCGGCAAGTTCTGCCGTCGACACTGGGCCAGGCTGCGCACCAGCACTTCGTCAAAATACCGTCGATTGGCCACATTGGTCAGCGGGTCATAGCGCGACAGATACTCCAGCGCTTCATTGCTGGCCGCCAGATGCCGATTGCTTTCACTCAGTTCATTGGCCAGACGTTTGGCCTGTGCCCTCCCCATCAAAATCACGTACAGGAATATGCACAACGCGACTGCGCCCAGATACAACTGTATGCGCCAGATCCAGAGCGTTCGCTCAAAGGTATCCCAACCACCGACCGGCGCGGCATACAGCAGCCAGCTACCCAGCCCCAGATGCAGGTACATTTCAATCGCGCTATCGACGTCCAGCGGGCCCTGATCGAGCAGCACAGCCCGCTCCCCGCCCACCAACGAGTCGCCAAGCAGTTTATAGACCACATTGTCGGCGACTGGCGTTGCGCCTGAACCGCCCAAAAGCGCATCCAGATCAATCACAATCGAAATCATGCCCCAGTATCTGCCGCTTTCAAGATAGACCGGGGTGCGGCTGATGACGGCCATATCGCGCTGTATCAGCTGCACCGGTCCAGTGACCACAGTCTGATGCGCTTGCATGGCATAACGCACGCCGGGCCATTGCCCAGGCATATCGCGGTAACGCAGCCCCAGAGCCACCTCATTGCCCTTGAGCGGATACACATGGGCAATGACATTGTCCGGCGCCAAACCGATATTGCGGATGCGTGAATCGGCCTCGTAGATCGTCTGCAGCGCACGCTCGATCTGCCGTTCAGTGGGCTGATCCACACTGCGAATAAAGGCCACCAGGCCCTGCGCCAGATAAATCGTGGAACTCAGCGCGTTTTCGATGCGTGCGCGCTTGCTCGCTGCCAGTTCAAAGACCTTGTCGCGCTGCTGAGTTTCAAGGATGCGCCGCCGATCATCCAGCGTCAGCTCAGCCAGATACATCAACTCGGCAGCCAGCAGCGCGACCAGCAGAACACGAAAAGGCAATGTCGCTGCCACCAGTGTCAGCTGTTTGAAAACACGTTTCATCTCAATCCGACGACGGTTCACATGGTTCAGTGTCCGACCTTCACTCTCCGACTGCAAGCTCACAACGCCGCTCCATACGCACGCGTATGGACATTTCGCCTCGCCCTCGTCAGAATACGCGCCCCTTCAATCTTCTCTGGATGCGGTCATGCCCAGCTATAAAGCCCCCGTTCGCGACCTCAGCTTCGTGGTCAACGAAATGCTCGATTTCGACAGCCTGCGTAGCACGCTTGGCTACGACGATGCCGATGCCGACACCATCAATGCCGTGTTTTCTGAATGTGGCCGTCTGGCAGAAGACAAGGTCAACCCGGTCAATCAGTCCGGCGACGAGCAGGGCTGTCGCCTGGAAAACGGCGAAGTCATCGTGCCGGATGGCTTTACCGAGGCTTATCACGCCTACATCGAGGGCGGCTGGGGCGGACTGTCATGCGATCCGGAATACGGCGGCATGGGCATGCCTCAGGTGTTGCGCTTCATGGTCAACGAGATTTTCACCGCGGCCAACCATTCCTGGTTCATGTACCCCACCCTCACCCACGGCGCCCACAGCGCGCTGGAGCACTGGGCCAGCGATGAACTCAAGCAGAAATTCCTGCCCAAACTGACCACCGGCGAATGGACCGGGACCATGAACCTGACCGAGTCGCATGCCGGCACCGATCTGGGCATGATTCGCACCCGCGCAGAACCACAAGCCGACGGCAGCTACAAGATCAGCGGCAACAAGATCTTCATTTCCGCCGGCGAACACCAGATGACGGAAAACATCATTCATCTGGTACTCGCCAAGACCCCGGGCGCCCCCGAGGGCACCAAGGGTATCTCGCTGTTTATCGTGCCCAAGTTCATGGTTGGCGATGACGGCAGCATTGGCGAACGCAACAACGTGGTGTGCCAGTCGATCGAGCACAAGATGGGCATTCGCGCATCCGCCACCTGTGTGCTGGAATTTGAAGGCGCCACTGGCTATCTGGTGGGTGAAGAGAACAAGGGCCTGCGCGCCATGTTCACGATGATGAACGCTGCCCGCCTGGGCGTAGCGGTTGAAGGCCTTGGCGCTGGCGAACTGGCTTATCAGGCCGCCGCCGAATATGCCAAGGATCGCATCCAGGGCCGCGCCCTGAGCGGCGCCAAAACCCCCGACAAAGCGGCTGACCCGATCATTCACCACGCCGACGTCCGCCGCATGCTGCTGACCATGCGCAGCTTTGCTGAAGGCGCTCGCGCACTCAATGGCCTGATCGCCATGCAACTCGACGTGGCCCTGCGCCACCCGGATGCGGCCGAGCGCGAGAAAGCTGAAGACTTCCTCGGCCTGATGACCCCAGTGGCCAAGTCCTTCTTCACCGACGAAGGTTCTGCAGCCGCCAACCTTGCGGTTCAGGTCTACGGTGGCCATGGCTATATCTGCGAACATGGTGTGGAGCAGTTCGTGCGCGATGCCCGCATCAGCCAGATCTATGAAGGCACCAACGGCATCCAGTCACTCGACCTGGTCGGGCGCAAGCTGGCCTTGAACGGCGGTCGCGCAGTGAAATCTTTCTTTGCTCAGGTCGGCGCCGATCTGGCCGCTGCCGGCGAAGATCTCAGCGCATTCAGCAAGCCGCTGGCAGACGCCTTTGATTCGCTGCAGAAAGCCACCGGCTGGCTGATGCAGAACGCCGCAGGCAATCCGGACAATCTGGGCGGTGTAGCGGTGGAATACACCCGTCTGTTCAGTGTTGTCAGCGTGGGCTGGGCTTGGCTCAAAGCCGCTCAAACGTGCCAGGCCAAGCTTAGCGCCGGAACGGACGACGCGGCCTTCTACTCCAACAAGCTGATCGTCGGCCGCTTCTTCATGGAACGCTACGTCGCCGAGCACAGCAGCCTGCTGACGCGCGTAACCGCTGGCGCCGAAACCATGATGGCGCTCGACGTCGAAGCCTTTTAAGCCTGTCTGATCAGGCCTGGGCGGCTTGCTGGCCGCGGTCGTCGCTGCGACGGCCGCGGCCTTGTTGTATATAGAGCATCGGTTTTGCCAAAACACCGGCTATGAGTGCATTTTCACAACGCCCCGTAGAGCAGCGAATCTCGGGGCACGCATCGTTTCTGCATAGAGGCACACCGTGGCTGCAGCGCATGTGGATACACGCGCTGGATGCACTGGTGTTCCTGTTCGGTTGCGTGCTGTGGCTGGGTGGCCAGCCATTACGCCGGGCCTTGGTCTGGGCATTGTCGGCCGGGGCCTATCAGTTGATGCGCAAAAAGCAGCACATTGCCGA
>JBFKEC010000109.1:0-10064 GCA_041619315.1 Oceanococcus sp.
CTTCAATGGCAAATGATTTGCTCCACTTCAGTGAGCGAACGCGGTGACCATTCTTGGGAAATATTCCGATACCGCGATTCTTGGACTCCCCCACCCACAAATAGTCTCCAGCCCAAGCCCGATATGCATCGGTCGACATTTCGGGATTCTCGCACTCTTGAATTACCAAGACATCGGCAGCCAAGCTATCCGCTTCCACGAGCTTTTTACGTAAAGCACCGTTGCAATTCCAGGTCACGATCTTCATGGCTTCAATCAACTCATGAAACGCTGGAATTCACAACTGAAATTTCAAATCCGCCCAACGCTTATTAGCTGGACATTGGCGGCATAATACGCCGCTATTAATCCGCATATCACTCAAATACATCCCTTAACCCCCTGATTACAAACCATCGAGCATGCAGCGCATGTGCGACCTTTCTTGGGATAGGCGGCGATTGTCCGTATAACGCCTCTGGCCAGTCCGTATATCACTCCCAATTACAGCGACGAGCCACACTCCACTCGACAAGTTAATGCGGTTATACGGCGTTGAATCTGGTGATATACCGCCATGACCAGCATAGCGCAGCTTCAAATATAGCGTTGATCGTTGCATGCCTTTGATCGTCGACACGAATCGCGTGCCTTGCCAATGAATGCAACCGGCTGATCGAGTCCAGGCACAAAAAAAGGGCGCCGAAGCGCCCTTTTTCAGTACCCATAAGCTCAGTCCAGCTGCTCTTTGGGGATACGCAGCAGGAAGCGCGCCAGTGCCGGTAGCAGCAGGATCGCGCCAAACATGTTGGCGGTAAACATGAAGATCAGCATGATCCCCATATCGATCTGGAACTGCAGCTCGGACATCACCCAGGTGGCAACAGAAAGCCCCAGTGACACGCCGATGAAGACCACCGCCTTGCCGGTGCGATGCAGGGTGAACTTGAAGGCCTGCTCCAGGGTCTTGCCCTGCTTGAGCGCGCCAGCCATCTCCGAGTACACGTAGATGCCGTAATCCACCCCGATACCAACGGCCAGTGCGACAACCGGCAAGGTCGCAACCTTGAGGCCGATGTCGAGCATCGCCATGACCGCGTAGGCCATGGTTGAGACCAGTGACAGCGGCAAGACCACGCACAGCACCCCGGCAACCGAGCGGAATGACAGCCACATAAAGATCACGATGACCAGGTAGACGTAGAACACCACCTTGAGTTCCTGTTCTTCGACCACCTCATTGGTCGCGGCCATGACCCCGACGTTGCCGCTGGCCAGCGCGAAATTGACCGGGCAGTTCTGATCCATCGCCTGATATTGCGACTCCAGCTCACTGCTGCGGTCGCGTGCGGCCTGCATGGCCTCTTCGCTGGCGTCCGACTGACTCAGCGTCAAAGACTCGTCCTGAGCTGCACGCCACTCGTTGAACAAGCCGCGTTTGTCAGCACAGTATTGCGGCGATGTGTCCGCGGCCCGGGCGTAGAACTGGGCCTCGTTGTCGGCATTGAACTGCTTGATCTCGGCCACCAGATGCTTGATCGTCTCGGCCTTGTGATCGGTGGTGAAGATGAACACCGCCATTGCATCACAGTCATCGTTCAGAATGCCGGTGGTGGTCGGCACCAGGGCCGTGGCCTGAGCCAGAGCAAACTTGTTGCGCGGCAGAACCAGTGCATTCAGACGCCCTTCCGACAAGCCCTGATAAACCAGCTTGGCGTAGGTCAGTAGCGACATGGTGGAATGCACACCCGGCTGATTCTCCATGTGCCAGGAGAAGCGGTCGATCTGTTCCATCAACTCGAAGTCCACACAGCCATTGGGACGAGTTTCAGCGATCACCTTGAGTTGATCCACGCCGATTTCAAAGTTGCCGATGATCTCGCGGAAATCCTGGTTGAAGCGTGAATCCGGGCGCAGCTCCGGCACCCCTTCAATCGCATCACCGATCTTCAGGCTGGGGTATTTCCACAGCGACAGCCCCAACAGCACTGCACTCAGAATCAGGGCAATCATGGCCGGCCCCTTGCGGGTGATCTTGGCCAGGAACGTCCACAGTCCGTCACCCATACGTTCACGCCGCTTCTGCTTCTCGCGGAACGTATCCATGTCCTTGATTTCGATGTAGGTCAACCAGATCGGCATGAGGATCTTGTTGGTGATGATGATTGCGGCCACACCAAACGCCGCATTCAATGACATCTCTCGAATGATCTGGATGTTGATCAGATAGATCGTGGCAAAACCCGCCACGTCGGTAATCAGTGCGGTGGTGCCGGGAATGGCCAGACGCCGAAAGGTTTCCAGCGAAGCATTGAACTTGTCCATGCCCTGATCGACTTCGGCAACCCAGGCATTCACATATTGAACCCCGTGCGAGACCGACACCGACAACACCAGAAATGGCACCAGAATGGCGAATGGATCAAGCCCGAAACCGACCGTGGTGAGCAGGCCGAATTCCCAGATCACGGCCACGACGGAACACACCAGCGGCAACATGGCGAGCTTGAATGAGCCGCAATAAAGCCACAGCAAAACCCCGGTCATGATCAACGCGAGCAAGAAGAACAGCACCACTTCCAACGCCGCATTGGTCATGTCGTGCACGATCTTGGCAAAGCCAATGATGTGGACATTGACCCCTTCACTTTCGTACTTGGCGCGCAGCTTCTCCAGCTCCTCGCCGACTTCACGATAGTCGAGTTTTGCACCGGTGGCCGGGTCGTACTCCAACAGTTCAGACATGATCAACGCACCGCGCTGATCTTCGGTTACCAGACGGCCGATAACCTGTGCTTTACCAACATTGGATTTGACCTTCTCCAGCATCTCTGGGGTTGGGCTGTAGTCCGCCGGTATGACATTGGAACCGGCCAGCCCCCCTTCGATATTCTCGACGTAGGTCACGTTCGGCGTGAACAACGACATCACCCGTGCGCGGTCGACCCCGGGGATGAAGAAGATGTCGTTGGTGGCCTCCTCCAACTTCTTCATGAAGGTTTCGTTGTAGATGTCCCCGTCTTCCTGAATCAGCGCAAACAGCACCGTGTTGGCACCGCCGAAGTCGCTGTAGTACTTCTGGAAGGTTTGCATGTAGGGGTGATCCAACGGGATCGACTTGAGCCAGCCAGCATCCGGGTGGATGCGCGCAGCCTGGACAGCAAGAATCGCAGTGATCGCGATCAGGATGCCCAGAGTTAAGCGGCGATACTTGAAGATCGGCGGCTCGACCACACGCAGAATGCGGTCGGTCCAGCTCGTCCCTGTGGGTGCGTTGTCACTCACTTGCTACTCCCCGTTATTCTTTTTTGTTTCAGCGTGAAAATGGCACGCTCTGAATGCCAACCAAGCCCACCGTCACCAGCGCATCGTCCGTGATTACGGCGCTCCCCAGTGTGTGCTCAAGATCGGTTTCAATGGTCCGCATGCTGTCGCCGTCAGTGCGCACGACAGCGCCGTTCACGCCCACAAGCAGTACATCCGTGGCGCCCAGCTGCACTCCGCCGAACAGGCTCTCCTTGAGATCATTGGCGTAGTAGTGCCAACCCATCTCATGAACCACGGCGTTGTCGGTGATGGACTCCAAAGAAAATTCATCCCACTCCATGGTGTCCTGGGTAGCCAGCGACTTGATGTCCTTGGCGGCGTAAACGTTGCCGCGCAGGCCGTAGACGAAAACCCCGCTGTCGGCATACGGCATCATGCCGAAGAACGAACCGGCATAGGGCGTTTTGACATGCTCCCAGGTTTCGCCGTGATCCAGCGAACGGGCCATCATGCCTTTCTCGCCACCAATCACCATGGTGCCGTCGGCCAGTTTCAAAATGGAATTCAGATGCAAGCCGTGAAAGGTGAAATCCGGCTCCAGCAATTCCCATGACTGACCACCATCATCGGTGCGCTTGAACACGCTGTTGGCACCGACCACAAAGCCGGTTTCGGGCGTGACAAACAGAATGTCGTAAAACGGCTTGCCCCACTCTGTATCGGAGTGAATCAGAGCCCATGACTGGCCGCCGTCCTCCGTCTTGAGCACGCTACCATCGTGACCGACAGCCCAGCCCAGGCGCTCGTCATAAAACCGCACACGACTGAGCATGGCCTGCACCGGCGTGGCCACCTGTTGCCACTGGTCGCCATCGCTTGAACGCAGGATGTGTCCGCGATCCCCAACGGCCACCCAGGCATCACCCACTGCGGTCACATCGTTGAGGATAGCTTCAGCCGCCTTGGGCATGATCTGCGCCGCACGCGGCTCGAGTGAGGTGTCCGCACTGGCACCAACAGATAAAAGAAGGCCGACAGCGAAAGCTGCCGGCCGCACGATTCTTAGGTCCATAGTCGTCCCCCGACCTTGGATTATTGTTTACGCGCCAGACGCTTGAGGTTGGCGGGCTTGAAGAACGAATCCGAATAGCTGGCCTCGAAATCGCTCACCGCATCTTCGTTGGTCATCGCGGTCAGGAAGTAACGCCCGCTCTTGAGGTCGAAGATACCTTCCGGCGAACCGGTTACGGTCGGCACGAACGGCAGGGTCACCAGATAGGCTTCCTGCATCTTCCACAGCTCGTTGCGGTTGTCATAGGCATCAACCACTGCGATCGACCAGGAGTCTTCGTCAAGGTAGAAGGTGCGACGCGCAAACTGGTGTCGCGTGCCATCACGCAACGTGGCATCGACCACCCAGACGCGGTGAACTTCGTAGCGCACCAGATCCTGGTTGATGTGACCTGCCTGAACCAGATCGCGGTACTTGTATTCCGGGCTGTTCAGCTCGTAGTTGTGGTAAGGAATGATCATGTCCTTACGTCCAACCAGCTTCCAGTTGTAGCGGTCCAGCGAACCATTGAACACGTCGACCTGGTCGTTGAACTGCTCGCCGTCGGTACCAATGTAGGGGTTGTCATAACCCACGTCCGGCGCACGGTTCACACGCCCAAGTCCAGGGTTGTAGATCCAGGCCAGACGACCACCCGAGCCTTCGTCAGCGGTTTCATGCACCAGCGTCAACTGACCCGCAACACGTGCAGGCTCGATCACATTGGACAGGTAGTAAGCGAGCAGATCGGTACCACCCGGCTCACTGATATTGCCGTACTTGAATTTGACGTCTTCGATCAGCTTGGAAATCTTGTAGCTGCCATCCGGCTTGACGATCGCCTGGTTGTTGTAGCGACGAACGGCATCACCTTTGAACTTGAGCTTGTGGTTCCAGATCGCTTCAGCACCGGTGCCGGGAATCGGGAACGGGAAGCCCAGTTCGGCGCCGTTCACGTCATCCGTACCGACCAACTCAGCGTTGGTCGCATTCTTCTTGGTCGCGTCATAGATGACTTGCGGGAAGAAGCCGGTACGAATGCTCGGGTAGACGATCATCTTGTAATCGTCGTAGCGCTCGAACATGGCCTTGTGCCCAACGGTGAGCAGTTCGGCGTAGTCCTGATAGTTGGCTTTGGTGATGGTGAACTTGGCCGAGACCACGTCTCCGACTTTGTCCTTGTGCGTTTCCAACTGGTCGTAAACGTAGTTACGCATCCGCGTCGGATCACTCACGCGCCACTCTTCGAGTTGCGCACGGCTCAGATCGATCTGTTCCTGGGTGAACAGATCCTGGCCCCGCCATTCCGGGATCGAACCATCAGCATTGCCTTTGGCAATCGCACCAACAGGCGTCAGCTCGTTGCCCAGTTTGGCCGCTTCGCTGGCCGGAACCTTGGCGATCGCGGAGCCGCTGGCCAGGGCCAGTGCGACGGCGGGAAGGATTCCCAGAATTTTCATGACGTCATCTCCGTTTGCATCATTCATTGTCAGGGTGCCTGCGTATCCGAGTTCGCAGGCGTGATTGATCATTGCAACATCGTGCCACGCAGTGCGCAAGCGAGCGCGGCAAAGTAGCCAGTGGGCCGCCGCGCGTCAATCCTGCACCAGATCTGGGCGGACCAGTTTCCGGATGCCGTACGGTTTACAATGCGCGAAACAACGGCTTTTCTCAACATCACTCAATGGAACAGTCGTTGGGGCAACCAGCAAGCAGCGCACCTGTGATGTGCACTGCCTTTGACGATTGCACCGATAAATATTAAAACTGCGCCATTCGCAAGCGTATGTTGGCGCGAAAACACCTCAAAACACAATGGAAGGGATATGGGCATTCGCACGCTGCCGCTCGTAATAGCGGGCATAGGGATATGCGGTTCCAGTTCTGCGCTGGAATTTGATTTTTACGATATCGACATCAGCTGGAACAATCGCGTCACGCTGGCCGGGGCTGTGCGTGTCGAGGAACGCGATGAGTCACTGATCGGCAAACTCAACCTTAACCCCAGTCTGTGTGCAGGCGATGACTGCCTGTCACTCGGCGGTGACCCGGCGCCTAACCAGCGACTGGTCGACGCCCCCGGCGCGTTCTTTGCCGATAAACAGGACGACGGCAACCTCAACTATGACCAGTGGGACATGACTGCGGGTCTGGCCAAGATCACCTCGGATTTCACCGCCTCGTGGAATGACTTCACGTTCAAAACCCGCGTGATCGGCTTTTACGATGCGATCAACAACAACTTTGACGAATACCACCCCAACAACAGCGATGTTGTGAGTCCGGGCGTGGGCGGCTATCAGCCGGCCTACACCAAGCGTGATGGTGGCGTTGAAGAGCTGTTCGGCTCAGACATCTACATTCAGGATCTGCTGCTCAATGGCACCTTCTACTTCGGGGATCGCCTGCTCAGCGTCAGCGTCGGTGCGCAAAAAGCGCGCTGGGGTGAAGCCAACCTGATCGCCCTGAACTCGCTCAACGAGATCAACTCGCCTGACATTCGCGGCCTGCGTCAGCCGGGTGGCCAGATCAATGAAGTGTTCCAGCCGGTACCGATGCTGTTGTTGTCCGGCGACCTGTTCCCGGACCAGGGCATTTCCGGTGAAATGTTCTATCAGTTCGGCTGGAAACGTGTTCAGGCGGATGCCGGTGGCACCTTCTTCGGCGAACTGGATGCTCTATACCGCGAAGGTCAGTACAGCAGCGCTTACATCAATCTGGGCCAATTTCCGGAAGACCAGCTGGTCGAAGATGAAGACGGTCGCTTGCGCGGCGAACACCGTCTGCAAACACCACTGGGCGCACTGCTGACTGACACCTCGTTTACCATTCCTGTTGACCAGAACAGTGGCGAACCTTCAGACACCGGGCAATACGGTGTCCGCCTGAACTGGTTTGCCGACATGATCAACAACGGCACCGAGTTCAGCCTGTACGCGATGAACTACCACAGCCGCCTGCCCTATCTGTCGTTCTTCGCCGCCGACCGCAATCCGCTGCGTGACGGCCCGACCGGCACGGCTATCGACATTCTGACCACCTGCCTGCCGGCAGACGTGGACTGCCTGCCGATCGACACCGCGGCAGGCCTGGTCGACTACCCCGAAGACATCCGCATGTTCGGCATCAGTTTCAACACCAACATCGGATCCTGGTCGGTGGCGGGTGAATACTCCTACCGGCCTAATGTTCCGGTGCAGATCTCGATGCCCGACCTGATTTTTGCCGCGTTGCAGCCGGCCTTCCCGGAAGAAGATCTGGTGATCGGTGCGGAAACGCTGCTGGGCTCTGGTCTGGGCGGCACCCTGGATGACATTGTCGGCCCGGTACTGGCTCCGATCCTGGCTCCGATCCTGGGCGATGGCATTCCGATCACCGTGCCGGGTGCACGCACCGCAGTGCCTGACTACGCCGAGACCATCTATCGCGGCAGCTCGGATATTGATTCGGTCATCGCTGAACGTGGTGCCAACTACTACATCCCGGGTTACGAGCGCCTCAAGGTTGGCCAGTTCGTGATCAACGGTATTCGCATTCTGGGCAGCTCCAATCCGATCGCCGACTTCATCGGCTCGGAGCAGATCATCATGATGATCGAAGGTGGCTTCACCCATATCGTCGACATGCCGTCACGCGAACTGATCCAGTTCGATGGCTCCAGCCCGCAGCGCACCCATGCAAGTCCGGGCTCCGATGGCACCGGCACGCCTGAAGGTGAAGAGGTCAATACCGGCTCTTTCAACCCGACCCAGCAAACCGAAGCCTTCGTTGATGATTTCGCCTGGGGCTACCGCTTCCTGACCACCTTCGAATACAACGATGTGTTCTGGGGCGTGAACCTCAAGCCATTCATCATCGGTGCGCATGACGTCAAGGGCTTTGCCCCGGCGCCGCAGCAGAACTTCCTGGAAGATCGCATCGAAGTGCTGTTCGGCACCGAGTGGTTCAAGGGCCAGCAATGGTCGGGCAAGCTGCAGTACAACCTGCACGCCGGCTCCAAGCACAACATCCGTCGCGACAAAGACAATGTTGTGGTTGAACTGACCTACACGTTCTGATCCCACAGGGACAAAAAAAGGCGGCCAGATGGCCGCCTTTTTTATGTCCGTATGGCGCGCACTGCGCAGCTCAACGCAAACGGCTCAGCGTTGTTTGGCCACAGCCTCTGCGCGGGCTTTGAGTGCTTCACTCATGCTGCTGAAGCCACGCTGCAAGGCGCCACGCATCAGGCCGCGCACCACCGGCATGAGCCAACCCTGCAAATGAAAGTGCGAACTGTAGTGGCTGCGTCCATCGCCCAGATCAATGATCTTGTGGCTGCGAAAACTGGATAGCCCACCGAGTGGAAAAGGCTTCATGGTGTATGAGAACCCCGTGCCGGGTTCAACCGCATGAATGTATTCAACCTGCCGCTGGGCCGGACCAACCAATTTCACTTTCATGTCGATGGCACCGCCCGGACGCAAATCACAGGCGGCCTGCACCACGAAGGGATTCCACTCGGCATAGCGCTCGAAATCGCTCAGCACCGCCCAAACAACCTCACCCGGCGCATCAATATCGAGTTCCTGCTCAATCACAAAACGGCTCATGCGGCCTCCACAAGTGTGGCGAAATCCTGGCGGATCACCCGTCGCAACACCTTGCCCAACTCGTTGTATGGCAGTTCATCGCGAAACTCGATCCGTTGCGGCACCCGCGACGAACGCAAACGCTCGCGCACCAGAGCCTGTAGCTCTTCTGCACTGACACTCGCGCCGGCCTGCACAACCACTGCGGCGGCCACGCCCTCACCCCATTGCTCATCGGGAATGGCAACACAGGCCGCATCCGACACAGAGGGATGGCTGATCAGCACATCTTCGATTTCACCCGGCGAGATGTTTTCACCGCCGCGCACAATCACATCATCCTCGCGCCCTTCGAGAAACAAATAACCCTCATCATCAAGGTAGCCCAGGTCCTTGGTGCAGAACCAGCCGTCCGCAGACAGGGTGCTGCCTTGCTCCTTGTATTCTCCGGACACCTGTCCGCCACGCACGAAGATCATGCCGGGCTGATGGGCTGCAACAGCCTGGCCCTGCTCGTTGCGAATCTCGATTTCCACCGCCCCGGTAGGTCTGCCGACGGAAGCGATGCGCTTGCGCACTGCCTCGTCTTCGCTGGCCATGGCCAGACGATGATCATCCGGGGTCAGCACCGCAACGGTAGAACTGGTTTCGGTCAATCCGTAGGCATTGGTGAAATCAACCTGCGGCATCAGTTCCATAGCGCGCTCAATAGTTGCGCGCGGCATCTTGCCGCCGCCATACGCAATGGCCTTGAGGCGTGGCAACTCGACCGTCTCGCGGCGCAATTGCATGACCTCGAGGATACGCGCCAGCATGGTCGGCACCACGAAGGCATTGGACACCATCTCGTCCTCGGCAGCCTTGAGCCAGGCCTCGGCTTCGAAGTTTTCCAGCTGGACCATGCGCCGGCATGCATAGGTGGAACTCAGCACCGCCGAGATACCGGCGATGTGATACGGCGGCACCGTAACCAGCACCGCATCTTCCTCGGCGGCGGCACCAAACTCGACCGTGCCGACTATGTAAGACACCAGGTTCTCATGCCGCAGCAGTGCCGCCTTGGGCTTGCCAGTGGTACCGCTGGTGAACAACTGCACCGCGACCTGCTCTGGATCAACAAACTCTTCATCGAAGGCTGCTGCCGGCGGATTGCAGAATTCTGCACTGCTGATCATCAGCACGTCATCCCGACGCTC
>JBFKEC010000110.1:0-10052 GCA_041619315.1 Oceanococcus sp.
CAGCCCGCTGTTCCTGCCATTGGCAACCCAGCATGCCGACCGACGCAAGCGCCTCGACAGCATTCGCCGTTCGTTACGCATTGCACGTCAGCAGTTCAGCGTGTTGTCGACGGGCGATGCGCGTGCCGAAGGTGCACTGGACGTGTTGCCCTATCTGGCGCGTCAGCTGGCCGGTATCGATCACCGCCTGACGCCGCTGTTCAATCTGGGTATTTGCAGTCTGGAACTCAGCCCGGTGCCCTTGTTCTACAACGGGGCCGAACTGGACGCCGTGTTCCCCATGCCGATGCTGTTGCAGGGTGGGGCGCTCAACATCGCGCTGATGCGCTACGCCGACAGCTGGCATATCGGCTTGAGCGGGGCGCGCGATTTGCTCCCGCATTTGCAGCGCATGGCGGTCTATATGGGGCTGTCATTGGATGAACTGGAGGCCATGATCAATGAAAAATAAACTGCTCAAAGTGGGGCTGGATCAGACGCTGGCCTTCAATCAGCGTGCTGCGGCCAGTCTGGTCAATGCGTCGGACTGGCTGTTCAAACGCGAGAGTCTGGTCAAATCCGGGCGGACCTGGTTCGAACTGGTGCTGGATGGCGACCCCATGTCGGTGCGTTACTACAGCCTGCCGGACGAAGACGAAATCGAACTGAGCGATGGCACGACCATGCCGATACAGCGCCCGGCGCGGCGCATTCCTCTGGTTCTGGTGCCGCCGCTCGGGGTGACCACCGAAACCTTCGACCTGATGCCGCAACGCTCGCTGGTGCGCTACATGGCTGCGCGCGGCTTCAAGGTTTACATGGTCGATTGGGGACGGCCCAAGCGTGAACATGCCGGGCTCAACATGACCGACTACGCCGATCACATGATGAGTCATGCCTTGCGCGCGATTCGTCAGCATTCCGGCGAGCAGGAAGTCTCCATGATGGGCTGGTGCATGGGCGGTCTGCTGTGCCTGCTTTATCTGGGGCTGAATCAGGACAAGGACGTACGCAATCTGGTCACCGTGGCCAGCCCGATCGACATGCGTGGGGGCGGGATTGTGGCCGGTGCGGCGCAGGCACTGAATGCGCCGGCCAAGCTGATTCGTCGCTACACTCGATTCCGCTTGCAGATGCTCAAGCCGTCCATGCTGCATTCACCGTCCTGGGCGACCACGCTGGCATTCAAGCTGACCGATCCGGTGGGCAGCGTCACAACCTACTGGGATTTGATCACGCGTATGTGGGACCGCGAATTTGTCGAGTCGCACAGTACAACGTCAGATTACCTTAACAATATGCTGATATACCCCGGCGGGGTTATTCAAGATATGACGGTGAAAATGGCTTTGGACAATCAAATGGTCAAGGGCAAGATTGATGTCGGCGAGCGGGTTGCTGATCTCAGTGCGCTGGAACAGAACATGCTGGTATTCGCTGGCGAAACCGATAAGTTGGTGCCTGCCGCGATTGCCTCCAAGATCACCGAGATCGTGGCCGCGCAGGACAAGGAATTCCGCGTTGCGCCGGGTGGTCATATGGGCGTGATTCTGGGCAGCAAAGCGATCAATGCGGTTTGGGCACAATCCGCCGAGTGGCTGGCTGTACGCTCGCGATGAAATCAGCCGTTCTGATTGCAGCCGTGCCTTTGGCACTGGCTTTGGCGGCCTGCCAGGGTGGGCGGGATCAGGCTGCAAATTCAGCGGCCGGGCGCGACACCGTGGCAGAGCCGCAGCCGGCGCCACAGGGTTTCTGGCTGGCCGGCGACACCCACGTTCACAGCGACCATTCCTCGGATGGATCGGCCTTGCGTCAGGGCCTGGATCAACGTGGCCCGGGCAATGTTTCGGTGGCGGCGCAGATCGGTCAGGGCGAACTCAATGGCCTTGACTGGTTGCCCATAACCGATCACCGCACGTTTGTGCAGCATTACGACCCGTTGTGGGAATCGCCCCGGCTGATGTTGATCACCGGGGAAGAGGCCAACGGTCGCCCGCATGCCAACCCGCTGGGCGCGATCGACACCATTATTCAGGGCAGCGTGCCGGATGGTCGGCCAGGCTGGTCACGCCTGCAGACGTCAATCTGGGATGCCCACAGTCAGGGCGCGGCCTGGCAACACAACCATCCGGATGATGGTCATCTGAACGATGACCTGAGTCGCAACGAAAACGCCAATGCGGTGGGCGCCGACCTGCTTGAAGGCTGGAACAGCTATTCCGGCATCGAACGTTCGATGGCATATGCCGAACAACAGTGGAATGACGGTTTTCGCTTCGGTATTACGGCCTCGTCGGACAGCCATTTTCGCGAAATCTGGCTTCTGATCGGGCCCGGTGTGCCAGCAACCCGCGTGTTCGCGCCAGCGGCCAGCGTGCGGGGTGTGATCCAGGGGCTGCGTGCCGGGCGCACCACCACCACGGCGGGTGAATGGCGCGCCCCGCATGTATTTTTGCAAGCCGACTTCAATGGTGATGGCCAATTCGAAGCCATTGCCGGGGACGAGTTGGCGCTGGAGCCGGGCACTCAGGGCATTTTGCGAGCGACTGTTGCCGGGGCGTTGCCGGGGCTGACCCGTTTGCATCTGTATGCTGCACCGGGTGGCCGAGGTGACGGGCCGATTGAGCAGTTCACGCTGACCCAGCCCAATCAACAGTTCGATTTCAACCTGACCGCGCCCGAGCAGCCGGGCTGGTACTACGTTGAGGTGCGCGGTGTTGGCGCGCCGCATTCGATTGATCTTGATGCCTTCGGGGACCCCAGTCGCCTGCATCTGGACCAACTGGTGCTGGATGAGCGTCGGGCGATTACCTCGCCGATCTTCATCGGCCCGCAACTGACCGAGCCGCAGCCGGCCGAGTCATTACCCGCGATGCTCACGCAGGACGATGGTGCGCAGAAGATTTTTGGCGAAACGGGACGTTTTGCCGGCTTTCCGGATGTGGCCGTCAGTCAGGGCGCGACCCATATGGTTGCCGAGCAGCACAGTCCGGGAGCGACCTCGGTGTGGTATCGACGCATGGACCACAACGGCGCAACGTCGGCTGTAGAGCTGGCGCCGGGCAGTCAATCCGCACGGTTCCCCAAAGTGGCTGCTGCGGGCAAGGATGTGTGGGTGGTGTGGCAGGACGAACGCGTGTCTCAGGCCCCGCGCCGGCCGGCTATCTACGCCCGTCACAGCTCCGACGGCGGTCTCAGTTGGGAGCCGGAACTGCTTGTGCGCCAGATCGACGGGCGCGCGGAAATGCCGGATGTGGCAATACAGTCGGACGGCTCTGCAGTGATCGTGTGGCAGGAAATTGCCGCCGGACGGGCATTCGATGTGATGGTCCAGAATCTGGCCAGAGATGCCGAGCCACACAACATCAGCGCGGCGGGCAAACAGGTCAATCCGGCCAACTTGCTGGATACGCGCAGTGCGCGCTATCCCGCTTCGATCTGGCCGCGTGTCAGTGCAGGCCCGGACGGGCAGGTGGCCGTGGCTTTTCATGACAATCGCTCCGATCCTGATCCCAACTGGACCAGCCAGTTTGGTACTGGCGAAGACGGCGCGACCGAAGTCGATAACTTTGAAGTGCAGCTTGCAGTCCAGCGCGATGGCGAGTGGTCAGCGTTACGCACGCTGGGCGCGTCGGATCGGGCCGATCGACATGCCGACGTGGCTTACACGGATCAAGGCCGTTTGGTTGTGGCCTGGGACAGCAAGGAGATGCGGCCGACCGGTGTGAACACGGCGATCCACGCGGCCTGGTCGGATGATGACGGCGAGACCTGGTCGGACACCCAGGCCATTGGTCTGAATGAGCAGATGATGAGCCAGTACCCCCGTCTGGGCGTGCATGGCAGTTTGGTGCGGCTCACCTGGTATGACAACCGGGCCGAAGACTGGCGCTGGAAGATCATGCTCGCCACCTTGCATGACGATATCTGGAGCGATGCGGAACTGATTGCCGCGCCGGGCAATAACACTTGGCCGGCGGTGGATGCGGACCAGCTGGTGTTTGCCAGCACCCGGGATGCCCAGCGCGAGCAGCGTGATCCCACCCAGCTGATCTATCGTCTGGACCTGCCTCTTTGAGACCCTGACGAGCTCGAATCTGCTCGGCCTTTGGCCTGAACTTTGCTAAGCAGGCGGTTGTTGCTTCCGCCTGCTTTCGAGTCATTCCTTGCGCATGAATACATTTCGTTTTGCCGTGCTGTCTTGCGTGCTGCTTGCCGCGGCCTGTGGTGGTGGCAATGCCGCTGACGACGGTGATGACAGCCTGCCGGTGAGCGCGCTGGATTGCCGTGATTTTGGCGCAAGCACGGAGCAGACCCCTGCCAGCGGAAATGACTGGGGTGGGCGCGGCTGGCAATCCTGTGCGGTCAATATGAGCTTGCCGACGGATGGTGAAAGTCTCTACGCCACGCTGTTTTTTCCGGGTGACCTGCGTGCCGATGAAGCGCAGATGCCGGCGGTGGCAATCGGACCCGGAGCCTGGCCGTTTACCGACAAATCCAACCTCGATGTGCAGCGCAGCTACCACTGGTCAGCCCGTGAGCTGGCCTCGTATGGCTATGTGGTGGTGACCGTCAATCCACGCGGGTTTTACAACTCTGCGGCGGAAAATGGCGAGGACTATGACGAGTATGTCGGGGCGTTGACACTGGCCTTGAACTATCTGAGCAGTCCTGACAATCCGTTTGCCTGGCGCATTGACGATGGCAAGCTGGGGCTGGCCGGGCACAGCCTTTCAGGTCGGGTCAGCAGTGTGCTGCAGAGCGAAATCAGTGGTCTTTCAGCAATAGTGGCGTGGGATAACCTGGCTTCGGATGCGCGTGGCGATGCCGGGTCCTATGCGCGTGGCAATGACCGTTTTGGTGCGCCGGCACTGGCCGTGCAGCCGCGCGTGCCGGCCATGGGTCAGGGTTCGGACAGTTATGAACCCAGCCTTGTCGATGAGCCCACCGAGGAGGATAAAAAGACCGCGTTCAATGTCTGGCGCAACGGTGGGGTGGAAGCCATGCAGGTGGTTTTTGCCGGTGCCGATCACGGCGACTGGTCGTACACCCTGCGTGACGATGCGGTACTTGATGCGGCGGCGTTGGGCCGGCTGCGGACGTTTCAGTATTTCACTCGCGCCTGGTTCGATCTGCACCTGCGTGGTCGGGCCAGTGCGATCAGCAAGCTGACCGCGCCAAATGTCGAGGGCATGGGGCCGGATGAGCTGTACAGCGAAGACTTCCGCTCGGCGCTGTATCTGACAAATCAGATCAGTTACGACTGCGCCGATTTGCTGGCCGGTTGCGGCTAAAGCCTGTGTCCTGCAGCTAATAGTCGAGGGCGAAGAGCAGTTCGCTCACGTCGGGCTGCCAGCCGAAGGTTTTCAGGTCGACCCGGTTGTTGCGCACCTGCACACCTTCTGCGTGTAACAGTTGTGCCTGCTTGATCGCATTTTTTGAAGCCGGCTCAAAAGCCAGCTGACCCGAGGCGCGCAGCACCCGGTACCAGGGCACTTCCAGTTCTTGCGGGGCGTAGCCCAGGGCGCGGCCGACCAGGCGGGCACGACCGGGCAGGCCGGCCAGATCGGCGATCCGCCCATAGCTTGAGACTTTGCCCGCAGGAATCGCCAACACGGTGTTCCAGATGCGCTGGTAGTTGCTGTTCATGAGGCCTGCGGTTGGCCGCGAAAACGCTGCCACACCGGTGTGATCTGTGTGCTGATCGGGGCCATGCGGGCATAGCGAATCCAGCGTTGTTCGGGGGCGTGGAAGTCCGAGCCGATCGAGCCGAGCAGTTCACGGCGGCTCACTTCACGATTGATCAAAGCCAGATCCTGCGTATTCTGCGAGGCTCCGGCGCTGACCTCTACCGCATCACCACCGTGTTGCTTGAAGGCATCGAGCATGCGTTGTCGCCAGGCGCCGCTGAGCTTGTAGCGCAATGGGTGGGCAAGCACCGCCAGCCCGCCACTGGCATGAATCGCCGCGATGGTTTGAGCAAGTCCGGCCCAGTCGATGCGCACCGCGCCAGGTTTGCCGGCACCCAGATATTTCTTGAACGCCTGTTTGAGGTCAGTGGCCAGACCTTGCTCGACCAGTACGCGGGCAAAATGGGTGCGGGTGATCTGGCCACTGCCGCAAAGCGCCTGTGCCGCGCTCAGACTGTCGCGGGCACCCAGCCCATCGAGGCGTTCGCCGATGGTCTTGGCGCGGCTCAGCCGGCGCGCTTGTACATCTTCAAGCAGGGCGCTCAGTGCCGGGTTGGCGGGATCGATGTCGAGCCCGACCACATGCAGGGTTTTGCCTTCCCAGCTGACCGAAATTTCAGTGCCGTTGATGAATGCTATGCCCGCATTTTTTGCGGCCTGGCGGGCGTCGGCCAAGCCTGCCACGGTGTCGTGGTCGGTCAGGGCCAGCAGTTCAATGCCGTGGGCGACCGCGTGCTCAACCATCTGGGTGGGGCTGAGCACACCATCGGATGCGGTGGAATGGCAGTGCAGATCGATATGCGCGTGATTGCCGGGAATCTGAATCAAAAGTCGAAGCCTTGCTGTACGGGTCGGCCAGGGACCCGAAAAAGATCGGTGCGTCGCGCTGCGCTGGCTCGCGCCGACAGTCCGGCGCGCTTGCGCGCCAGATCGAAGCGCTGGCGAATCAGGGTCGCATACGGTCCTTGCCCCGACATACGCTGAGCATAGTCGCTGTCGTAGGCTTTGCCACCCCGCATGTCACGAATCCGGTTCATGACCCGCTGGTGGCGATCCGGATAGTGTGTGGCCAGCCATTGCTCGAACAACGGATGCAGTTCGTAGGGCAGGCGCAGCATGACATAGCCAACTTCGCAGGCGCCGGCTTCGGCCACCGCGGCCACAATGGCCTCGATTTCGTCATCATTGATAAACGGAATAATCGGCGCGACCAGAACCCCGGTCGGGATGCCCGCTGCGCTGAGTTCGCGAATCATGCGCAGGCGCATGCCTGGGCTGGCAGTGCGTGGCTCCATTTGTCGTTTCAAAGTGTTGTTCAGGGTGGTCACGCTGACCATGACCTTGACCAGATCCTGGGCTGCCAGTTGGCCCAGCAAATCGATGTCGCGCAGCACGCCACTGCCTTTGGTGATGAGGCCGACCGGATGGCGGTATTCGACAAACACTTCGAGCAACTCGCGGGTCAGGCGCAATTGCCGTTCGACCGGTTGGTAGGCATCGGTGCTGCCGCCGATCACAATGGTTTCGGGTCGGTAGCCGGGTTTGTTGAAGGCATCGCGCAGAAGGTTTGCAGCATGTGGTTTGTGAAACAGCTGGGTTTCAAAATCCAGCCCCGGTGACAGGTCGCGGTAGGCGTGATCGGGTCGGGCGTAGCAATACACACAGCCGTGTTCGCAGCCCTGAATCGGGTTGATCGAGCGATTGAACGGCACGTCTGGCGACTGATTGCGGCTGATGATGCTGCGCGCGTTATCGACGAACAATTGGGTGGCCAGTGCCGGCGCCGGGTCGTCCTCACGCGGCCAGCCATCATCAAACGTTTCGCGCGTGGTCTGCGCAAAGCGTCCGGCCGGTTGGCTCTGCGCGCCGCGGGTTTTGTCGATGGGCTGTTGCACACCTGCCAGTTTAGTACGCCGCGCTGCGGGACACAGCCGTAACAGTGCGCGCGGCTTGATCCTGGCGGCGGGCGCGGGCACCATTCCGGCCCAATGTCGCGCAACCTGCGCGACTCAGTAGGAACGTGCGCATGATCACACTCGTCGTCGCTATGGCGGACAACGGCATCATCGGCAAAGACGGTGATCTGCCGTGGCATTTGCCGGATGATCTCAAGCATTTCAAAGCGGTCACGCTGGGCAAGCCTGTGATCATGGGGCGCAGAACCTGGGCCGAAGTCGGGCGCCCGTTGCCGGGCCGACGCAATATCGTGATTACCCGCCAGTCTGATTTTCAGGCCCCAGGTGCCGATGTGGTCAACAGCCTGCAGGCCGCACTGGAGCTGGTTGCAGATCAAAACGAGGTGATGGTGATCGGTGGCGGGCAGATCTATCGCGAAGCCATGCCGCTGGCAGATCAGATCTGGCGCACGCGGGTTCATGGCGACGTGGTTGGCGATACTCGATTCCCGGATACCGACTGGGATGTGTGGACAGTGGCTGAGTCCAGCGAGCATGCGGCCGATGAGCGTCATGCCTATGCCATGACCTTTGAGCGCCTGGTGCGCGCGCAGGGTTAAGACCATGCAGCAGCTTGTGCTGTGCACCCTGGAGGAACTGCCAGAGGATGCCAGCCTGCGGGTCGATTTTGCCCACGACAGCCATGCTCAGGGCATTGCCCTGATTCGCAAGGGCGACGCGGTGCATGCCTATATCAACCGCTGTCCGCATCAGGATTTGCCGCTGGACTGGCAGCGCGGTCAGTTTCTTGATGAGCGCCGGCAACAGATCGTCTGCGCCATGCATGGCGCTGCGTTCCGGATCGAGGATGGGCAGTGTATGGCCGGGCCGTGCAAAGGCCGGCGTTTGCACGCACTCAAAACGCGCCTGCAGGATGGCCAGGTGCTGGTGGATGCCGAGGATCTGGCAGCGTACAGCGATTGAAGGCGCCGGGCGAGGCTGGCCCGCCCGGCAGCCCGCTTAGCTGAGTTTGCGGTGACGCACTTTCTCGTCCGCGCCGGCTTCCTTGCCTTTGCGCTTGAGATGGTCGTCGGCGTAATCCTGATAGTTGCCTTCGTGGAAGATCACGCTGCCATCATCTTCAACCGCCAGAATGTGCGTGGCGATGCGATCCAGGAACCAGCGATCATGCGAGATCACCATCACGCAGCCGGGATAGGCCAGCAGGGCTTCTTCCAGCGCGCGCAGGGTTTCCACGTCGAGGTCGTTGGTCGGTTCATCAAGCAGCAGCACGTTGCCGCCCGAGCGCAAAAGCTTGGCCAGGTGCACACGGTTGCGTTCACCGCCGGACAGTTCGCCAACGCGTTTCTGCTGATCCGAGCCCTTGAAGTTGAAGCGTCCGCAATAGGCGCGTGACTGCACCTCGTAATTGCCGACCTTGATGATGTCCTGGCCTTCGGAAATTTCTTCCCAAACGGTCTTGTCGCCCGACAGGTCATCACGGCTCTGGTCGACATAAGCCACCTCGACCGTTTCGCCAACCCGGATTTCGCCCGAATCGGGTTGCTCCTGGCCGGTCAGCATGCGGAACAGGGTGGTTTTACCTGCGCCGTTATGACCGATGATGCCGACAATCGCGCCGCGCGGAATCTTGAAGCTGACATCCTTGTACAGCACCCGCTCGCCATAACTCTTGGTGACATTTTCGACTTCGTAAACCAGTTCACCCAAGCGCGGTCCGGGCGGGATATAGATCTCGCTGGTTTCGGAGCGGCGCTGGAATTCCTGTGACTGCATTTCCTCAAACGATTTGAGGCGAGCCTTGCTCTTGGACTGACGGCCTTTGGGATTGGAGCGCACCCATTCGAGCTCTTCGGCCATGGCTTTCTGGCGCGCGGCTTCAGTTTTCTCTTCGCGGGCCAGACGTTGCTCCTTCTGCTCCAGCCAGGAGGAGTAGTTGCCTTCCCACGGAATGCCGTGGCCGCGATCCAGTTCCAGAATCCAGTTGGCGGCGTTGTCGAGGAAGTAACGATCATGGGTGACCGCCACCACGGTGCCCTTGAAGTCGCACAGGAAGGATTCCAGCCAGGCCACGGAATTGGCGTCCAGATGGTTGGTCGGCTCGTCCAGCAGCAGCATGTCGGGCTCGGACAGCAGCAGGCGACATAACGCCACACGGCGCCGTTCACCACCGGACAGCTTGGTCACATCGGCATCCCACGGCGGCAGATTCAGCGCATGGGCAGCCTGATCGAGTTTGCGATCCAGTTCCCAGCCGTCGACCGCTTCGATTTTGTCCTGCAATTCACCTTGCTCGGCCATCAGCGCTTCGAAATCGGCGTCCGGATCAGCCATGGCGTTGCTGACCTCGTCAAAGCGGGTCAGCAGGTTCTTGATGCTGGCGACGCCTTCCTCGACGTTGCCGCGCACATCCTTTTCAGGATCAAGTTGTGGTTCCTGGCGCAGGTAGCCGATGTTCAGTCCGGGC
>JBFKEC010000111.1:0-9951 GCA_041619315.1 Oceanococcus sp.
AGATTCTCATCACCGGCGCCACCGGCGTGCTTGGCCGCGCACTGTCGCTCGAATTGGCCTGCAAGGGCGCCGAACTGATACTGCTTGCCCGACGTCGCGCCCGACTCGAAGAACTTGACGATGCCATCGCCCAGGCCGGTGGCCGCAGCCCGACTCTGGTCGAACTGGATTTTCAGCGCGCTGATGCCATCCTCTACCAGGAACTGGCCGGCGCACTGGCTCAGGAATATTCCACCGACGGGCTCGATGGCCTGGTCCTGGCGTCCGGACTGCACACCGGACTGCATCCGCTGGAGCATCTGAACGTCAAGGACTGGCGCAAAATTCTCGACGTCAATCTGAACGGGCCGTTTCTGCTCATCCATCAGGTTCTGCCATTGCTCAAGCAGGCTCACGGACATCTGATCGGCGTGACCGCACCCGAGGACAACATGGGCCAGGCATTCTGGGGCGCATATGGCGCCAGCAAGGCGGCCCTGGATGCGCTACTGGCAGGCTGCGCCGAGGAGAACGAAAAGACCATGCAGGTAACGCGTTTCGTGCCGACACCCATGCCCAGCCCGATTCGCGGCGCGGTCTACCCGGGAGAAACGCTGGACAGCCTGCCGCCAGTACAAAACAATGTGGACCAGATTGTGGCGCTGCTGGAGCGCCCGTTCAGCTCAACGCAAATGGTTTGAACACCAAAGCATCCAGCAGTATGTAATCCTAGGCACATTAACTCTGGTGGGGGCCAGCCATGTCGCTACGCGTATTGATCATTGATGACGATCCGGATATTCAGGATCTGCTGTTCGCAGCACTGGACGAGGAGACGTACATCCTTGATGCCGCCAGCGACGGCCCCAGCGGTTTGGCGCTGGCCACCGAGAACGAATATGACGCGATCATCCTGGACATCAATATGCCCGGGATGAGCGGCTTCGAACTGTGCAAGGAATTGCGCGAAAACGCGCGCATTTCAACGCCGGTGATGATGCTGACCACGCGCGCTGACGTTGAAGACCGCATTGCCGGGCTGGATTACGGCGCGGATGACTATCTGGCCAAGCCCTTCGCGGTCGAAGAACTGGAAGCACGGCTGCGCGCCATGACCCGGCGCGGTCGCCCGGTCCTGGGCAACCGCATGTGCGTGGGTGACCTGGAACTGGATTTGGAATCCAAGTCTGCCAGTCGCTGCGGCAAACACATCTCCCTGGCCCCGATTCACATCAAGATTCTGGCCATGCTGATGCGTGAATCGCCCAATCTGGTCAGCCGGGCCAAACTCGAAGCCGACATCTGGGGTGACGAGCCACCGGATTCAGACGCGCTGCGTGCGCACATCTATGCCCTGCGCACTGCGATCGACAAACCGTTCGAACAGAAATTGCTGCACACGGTGCCCAAGCTGGGCTATCGGCTGGCGCTGCAGAACGACTGAACAGCACGCAAAGGCTTGTGATTCATGGTGTCCAGCAGTCACCGACCGTAAAGGTCGCGGACTAACGAATCACAAGCCTTTCAAACTGACGTTTTAGTCATTCAGTTCCGCACTGTCAGGCATGCGGCTACCCTGAAAACGCAGCAAGCGCCCGAACAGGCGATCAGGGTCCACGCCCATGTCCTCGAAAGAACCGGCGATGGGCTCGAGCATGCCAACCATGCCCGTGCGGGTCAGGCCGTAAGCGTCGTGGAAGCTGTCTTCGGAAAACCCCAACGCAACCGCATGATCACGTGATTTCTTCACGTGGGTCGCTTCGTCACGCCGGATATGCTTGATCAGCCGGGCAAAGCCCGTGTGCTTGCGCACATCTTTGGAGCCAAGCAATGCTGTCAAGGAAATACACACGCCTGAATCCAGCCCGGTAATGCGAGCAAAATGGGTACCCAGATCGCGACTGGCCACGCGCATGAACAAGCGCCGCGTGCGGCGGCGAATCTGCGGCACATCGTCTGGCACCGGCAGATAGTCACGGGCCTGATGAATCAGCCAGTTGTGGACCCGCTCCTCGGATTCGATCTCGCGCAAGGCGCGATAGTTAAACGCTTTCTCATCCGGGCTCAGACGATTGCATTCATGGTGGAAGATATTGATTGCGGATTCTTCGGCACAGACCAGCACCGCGAGAATACGCGCCGCCGCTTCCTGTTGCTTGTCACCGATTCCGCTGAGCAGGCTCATTTCGGTGGCCTGGGTGTCGCAGTAATCTGACATCAGGGTTGCTGCGCGCTCACGCGAGCGCGGCTCCCACGCCAGCCCGGCCAGAATGGATGCCGGATTTTCTTCGGTGTGGTCCGGGTCAGGCACGTCAAAGCAGAATGGCTTGATGCCCTGCGGCTGACTTAACGCTGCGGGCAGATGCGCCAGATCCGCATGAATGTCCTCGGCCTCGGCCTGAATCGCCTGCAACTGCTCATCAAAGGAGGCTTCGAAGTTTTCACTCATAACGGGTCTTGCTTGTCTTGAAATCAGGTGATGACACCGATGCCATGCTCGGTGCGCTTTTTCATGTTACGGAATTCCGCCGACAAAAGCAGGCGCGAACTTCACACCATAACGCTTCAATCAAAGCGTGCAGCCACTTCACCAATACGCATCAATTCATCCTCGACTTGCTGACGCAAGCGTTCACAGGCGCCTTCATCAGCATCGCGCGGAACATGAATGGGCGCGCCATAGACATAGTGCAGCTGGCCAAAGGGGTACGGCACGATCATCGCATCCCAGGAACCCAGTTCCTTGCGCCGACTGGCCTGATAGGTCATGGGAATGATTGGCGCGCCGGTCAGGCGTGCTGCAGCAATCACCCCGCTTTGCACTTTGTACTTGGGCCCCCGCGGCCCATCCGGCGTAATACCAAGATCGTGGCCACGCTTCACCGCGCGGAGCATTTCACGCAAGGCCTTGGCCCCGCCGCGGCTGGAGGAGCCCCGGATGCACTCAACCCCCAGATTCTCCATCGCCGCCGCCGCCAGACTGCCATCGCGCGAAGCGCTGGCCAGCGGCGAAAACACCCGCCCTGGCGGACGATGAGCCAGGTAACCAAAAGGCCCCAGGATATTGCGGTTATGCCAGGCCACAATGATGCACGGTTGCGCCGAATCGAACTGCGCCTTGAGCACTTCAAGATTGGTATAGCGCTTGCGGCTGGTGGCATGAATCAGACGCATCAGGCCAGACATCAATGCAGCCAGCACACGGGTTTTTAACGGGTATTTCTGAGCAGACACAAGTATTGGTTCAAAGTACGAGTACCTATTATGCCGCCAATAACAAAAAAGCCCCCGCATGGCGGGGGCTTTCGATACAGCAGATCTACTTAGAAGCGCGCACGCACACCCAAGGTCATCATCGAGCCGGCTGCGTCGTTGTCGGCGTACTCAACAAAGCCGGCCAGCGTGGGAATGAAAAACATTTCAGCCCCCAGACCGATGGTGGCTTCGGAACCATCGGCATCAGAATCGGCATAACGCAGGCCAATGCTCAATGCTGAGTTCAAGAAGTAATCGCCGAGCACAGAATACGCAATGACATCATCCGCACCTGCGAAATCGAAATCGACCTGCTGAAGATCGATCTCAATGTTGTAGGCCGTATCACCCGCCAGCGCCTGAACGAACTTGCCATGCACGCCAATGGCGGTGGTCAGATCATCATCCGCATCGGTATAGCTCAACGCGAACAGAACACCGTCCTGGGGCATATACCCACCCATGACCATGTAGGGATTGATGCCATCACCGCCCGCGTCAACATCAGCGATTTCAAAGCTGGCATAGAAGTTATCGAAATAGCCTTCGAAGCCCAAACCAATGGTGTCGACTTCGCTCTCATCGGTGGTGCTGTAACCGGCGAACACATTGCTGGAACGACGCAGGAAACCAGCCTCACCCAACGGCACACCCGAAGTATCAACCGGCGCAAGGTGATACTGACCGTATACACCCAACTCCGAGTCATCGCCGTCGTAGTCGACGTACATGCCACCAGCTTCAATCTGATAGGCACCAGCTGTGGCGCAGGTCAGCGCCGCAACCACCCCAAATCCCACACCGCGAAACACATGCTTCATGGATAAAACTCCCGTGCTGTATAGATTTTTATGATCAGGTCGTTACCTGACCGCTCCAGAATAGTGCAGCGCGGAGGTGAATGCAAAACTGTGATCTACGTCACAAGTTATTCTTATTATTGAAATAATACGGTCATTCGCAAATGTTCAACTGGACTCTTTTGCGACCATTTGGTGC
This sequence comes from Oceanococcus sp., assembly GCA_041619315.1. GTDB lineage: Bacteria > Pseudomonadota > Gammaproteobacteria > Nevskiales > Oceanococcaceae > Oceanococcus. The sequence goes on from JBFKEC010000111.1 coordinate 4,234, forward strand.
AGCGCCTTGAGCTCGTGCTTGTCCAGCGGACGACTGCGCCCACTGGCCAAGTTGCTTGGCAATCTGATGCTGCCAAAGCGCACCCGGATCAAGCGGCTGACCTGACAATCAACAGCCTCCCACAGGCGCCGAACAATGCGGTTGCGACCTTCGCTGACGGTGACATGAAACCAGCGGTTAGCGCCCTCACTGCCCTGATCGACCAGACTGTCAAACGCGGCAACCCCGTCATCCAGCTCGATACCGTCGCGCAGTCGCTGCAAGGTTTCATCGCTGACATCGCCAAGTACACGAACGGCGTACTCGCGCTCGATCTGACTTGAGGGATGCATCAGGCGCCGGGCCAGCTCACCGTCCGTGGTGAACAGCATCAGGCCGGAGGTATTCAAATCCAGCCTGCCAACCGCAACCCAGCGACCCGCACTCAATTTGGGCAGACGCTGGAACACCGTGGGCCGCCCTTGCGGATCTTTGCGCGTAACAATTTCGCCAATACGCTTGCGGTACAAGATGGTCTGGCTTTCCGGCGTGGTGAAACGCAGGGTGCGGCCATCCAGCGTGATGCGGTCACTGGCGACAACTTTCTGACCCAGTTCGGCCGGCTGGCCGTTGACACGGATGCGGTCGGCCCGAATCCAGTCTTCGGCCTGGCGACGTGAGCCGTATCCATGCTGGGCTAGAAACTTCTGCAGACGTTCAGGTTGTGCCTTCTCTTCCGGCGAAAGCAAAGAACGCGACCGTGACAGTGCGTTCTCGGCACGCTCAGTGTCGAGTCGTTTCTTGATCTGGCGGCGGGAATTGGGATTCGGGCTTGGATTGCGCTTCTTCATCAGCAGACGTGTCCAGTGTGCTGGTAGTGGGGGAGGAATCCTCGGCCGGTGTGGCCTCGGCATTCCCATCGGTTTGCGCCGCGAGTTGCGCTTTGAGCGCCTCGGGCAATTCATCTTGCGGTGCCAGTCTAACCAGCGCCGCTTCTAATTTCTCCGGATCAGCAAGTTCCGGCAACGGCGGCAGCTGGTCCAGTGATTTGAGATTCAGATCGTCCAGGAACTGGCGCGTGGTGGCAAGCAATGCTGGCCGACCAGGCGCTTCGCGGTGCCCCACTTCACGTATCCATTCTCGCTCAAACAGCGTCTTGAGAATACCGCCAGACAAACTGACCCCACGAATCTCTTCGATATCACCGCGGGTCAGCGGCTGACGGTAACAGATCAAGGCCAGTGTCTCGAGCAGCGCGCGCGAGTATTTCTGCGGCTTCTCTTCATACAAGCGCCCGACCCACGGCGCCAACTCCTTGCGCACCTGAAAGCGATAACCGCTGGCCACTTCGACCAGCTCGATGCTGCTCTGAACATGTTCCTGCTGCAACTCCAGCAAAGCCGCGCGAATCGCACTACCGGACACTTCCAGCTCGTCGCTTAGCACATGTTCGATGCGCCGAATCGACAACGGCGAATCGGCCACGAGCAGCAACGCGCGAATAATTTCCTTGTGATGCATACGTCCACCCATCAGGCCTGCCCCGCCCCAGCCAGTCGAATGTGTACAGGCGCATACGGCGCATCTTGCTCCAGCTGGATCAGACCATTGCGCACCAGTTCCAACGTGGCCAGAAATGTCACCAGCAAACCCTGACGCCCCTCTTGCGGATCCCAAAGCTCGATCAGACTCGCTTGGCGGAGACTCGACAGGCGATCCAGCAGCCGGCTCATGCGCTCACGCACCGACAGCGGCTCTGAGGTGATTTTGTGCGATTGCAGCAGCTCGGCACGCTGCAACAGCTCCTGCAACGACACCAGCAGATCGCGCAATGCCGGCGGCGGCTGGACCGGCGCATCCACGCTCATCGGCTGAGCCCGCGCAGGAAAGGTATCGCGGTGCAGGCGTGGCACCTCATCAATATTGACCGCGGCCTGCTGCACCTCGGCATAGGCTTGCAGACGCCGGATCAGTTCAGCACGCGGATCGTCGGATTCGTCGCCATCTTCACTCGGCGGCTTGGGCAGCAGGACCCGCGACTTGATCTCAGCCAGCCAAGCCGCCATGACCAGATATTCCGCGGCCAGATCAAAGCGCAGCTCTTCCATCACATTGATGTAATCGAGGTACTGCTGGGTAATCAGGGCAACCGGAATATCGAGAACGTTGAGGTTCTGGCGCCGAATCAGATAAAGCAGAAGATCCAGCGGCCCCTCGAACGTCTCCAGAAACACTTCCAGCGCATCCGGAGGGATGTACAAATCCTGCGGCAGCTCGGTGAAAGCCTCACCGGCAACGTGCGCAATAATGGTGGCCTGGGGATCGTTCATTCAGGTCCTGGGCAGAAACCCCAGTTTGTCGTACACCTGCTGAACCTTGCGCTCGGCACGCGCATTGGCTTGCTCGGCGCTGCGCGCCAGGATGCCATCCAGATAAGCCGGATCATCCTGCAGTGCGCGGAAACGCGCCTGCATCGGTTCCATAAATGCAACAACGGCATCAGCCACAGCCGTCTTGAAGCGACCATAGCCAGAGTCGCCGTAGTCCTCTTCCAGATCAGCGATGGTTCGGCCGGTCACAGCGGACATGATGTTGAGCAGATTGGTCACGCCGGGTTTGTCATCCGCCGCACGAACCTCACTGCCGGAATCCGTGACCGCGCGCTTGATCTTTTTGGCGATCTTCTTGGGCTCATCGAGCAGATAGATGCCGTTGCCTTCACTGTCATCCGATTTGGACATTTTCGCTTCCGGGTTCTGCAGACCCATGATGCGCGCCCCGACCGGCGGAATGAAAGGCTCAGGAATGCGGAACACCTCTTCACCGTGCGCATGATTGAAGCGCTGGGCCACATCACGGGCCAGTTCCAGATGCTGCTTCTGGTCATTACCGACCGGCACCAGCTGGGTGTCGTAGACCAAAATGTCAGCAGCCATCAGCACCGGGTAGTTGTACAGCCCGGCATTGATGTTATCGGCATGTTTGGCCGACTTGTCCTTGAACTGGGTCATGCGGTTGAGCTCGCCGACCATGGTGTAGCAATCCAGTACCCAGGCCAGCTGGCTGTGCCCGGCGACGTGTGATTGCGCGCACAGCAAATTCTTTTCCGGATCGATGCCGCAAGCAATGTACAGGCTGAGGAAATCGCGGCAACGCTGGCGCAGCACAGCCGGATCCTGACGCACCGTAATGGCGTGCAGATCCACCAGCAGAAATATGCAGTCATAGTCGGCTTGCAGATCCACCCAGTTGCGGATTGCCCCGATGTAATTGCCCAGCGTGAGCTGGCCTGAAGGCTGGATTCCGGAAAGCAGGACGGGTTTGGACGTCGACATGACCACACAACTAAAGAAAACAGCGCGCGATTATAGACCGAGTGCGTGCCGCCCCGCGTATGTTGCGTGGTGTTACAGCCCCAGATCGGCCGGATCGGCCTTGCCGCTGCGAATCAATTCCACCTTGCCATCGGAAATATCCACCACCGTGGTGGGCTCCAGACCACATGCGCCACCGTCGATGATCAGGTCCAGATCATTGGCCAGCGCATCGCGAATGTCCTCGGCTTCATGAAACGGCAGCTCGTCCCCGGCCAACTGCGCGGTGCAGCTCAGAATCGGCTCGCCCAGCTCCTTCAGCAGCGCCTGCGCAATCACGTTGTCCGGCACGCGCACACCGATGGTCTTGCGCTTACCGGTCTGCAATCGTCGCGGCACCTGCAAGGTGGCCCGCAGCACAAATGTAAAAGCCCCCGGCGTGGAATTGCGCAACATACGGAACTGCCAGTTATCGACTTTTGCATAGTTGGCGATCTCGGACAGATCACTGCACATCAAGGTCATGTTGTGATGCTTTTCGACCTGACGGATGCGCTTGATGCGCTCAACCGCATTCTTGTCACCGATATGGCAGCCAAAGGCGTAACAGGAGTCGGTTGGATAGGCGATGATCGCGCCTTCGCGCAACCGGTTAACAATCATTCGGATCTGACGTCCGTGAGGATTGTCCGGATGCACTTCAAGATATTCGGCGGACATCGCATCGCAAAAGTGAAATGAGCCACAGAGTATAATCGGCGCCATGCATAAATGGATTGATTCGATCCCCGCCCTGGCCTTCCTCGGCGCGGTGATCTGGCGCGACATCTACGTCGCCACCGTGGTGCTCATCATTGCACTGTTCGCTCTGGTTCTTTGGTATGCCATCGTGCAAAAGCGTTTGCACCGCATGCATCTGGGCACGGCCATCGTCGCGCTGGTTCTGGGCGCAATCACGCTGGGCCTGAAAGACCCGCTGTTTATCAAGTTCAAACCAACCGCGGTGTACCTGGCCTTCGCCGTGATCATCGGAGCCAGCCACTTTGTCGGTAAAACGGTGGTGATGCAGCGCCTGGGCAGTAGCGTGGTCGAGCTTCCAGAACCCTTGTGGCGCCGGATCAATATCGCCTGGGCGCTGTTTTTCGTAGCCTGTGCAGCTCTCAATGTGGTGCTGGTGCTGAGCTTGAGCGACGAAATGTGGGCGCTGGTCAAAACCTTTGGCTTTACCGCCCTGATGTTCCTGTTCGTACTTGCGCATTTGCCGTTTGTTCACCAGCACCTGCCCGATGAGGAAAAGTCCTGATGTGGTACGCAATTACAGCACTGGATGTGCCCAACAGCCTGGCCAAACGCAAGGCCGCCCGCCCCGCTCACCTGGCCCGACTTGAAACGCTCAAAGCCGAAGGACGTCTGCTGGTGGCCGGCCCCTTCCCTGCGGTTGATGCCAGCGACCCCGGCGACCTGGGCTTTGAAGGGAGCCTGATCGTGGCCGAGTTTTCCGACCTTGAAGCGGCTCAATTGTGGGCCGATGACGATCCCTATCGCCATGCCGGCGTGTATGCCGAAGTCAGCATTCGTCCCTTCAAACCGGTGTTGCCATGAGTGAGCGTGTCGAACGCATCCGCAGCCTGCTCGAGCAGGCCTTTTCCCCGAGCGAACTGGACATAAGCGACGACAGCCATCTGCACGTTGGCCATGCCGGCGCACGCAGCGGAGCCGGCCATTTCAGTGTGACCATCCGGGCCGCGGCCTTTGCCGGCAAGAAACCACTGGAAGCTCATCGCATGGTCTATGCCGCGGTGGATGACATGATGGGCAGCGAGATTCACGCCCTGTCGATCAGCGCACGCGCGGATTGAATATGCTGCGCAGCCTGGTCGCGATGGTTTTGCTTGCCTGTACGGGCGTCACCAGCGCCGCCGAACCGCCGCCCGAGCCAGTACCTGAGCGCAGCTACAGCTGGGATGCCGGCCTCGGGCTGGCCAGCCTGAGTTTTCCCGCCTATCGCGGTTCCAGCGTGCGCGAGAACCTGGCCTTGCCCGTCCCCATCGTGTCCTTCACCAGCGAGCAATTCAGTCTCGGCCGGGGCGGCGCAAAGGTTGATGTCTACGACACGCGCCTAGTTCACTTCAATTTGTCTGCGGCAGGCTCACTGCCGGTTAACAGCGATGATGTGCCGCTGCGCAGCGGCATGCCCGACCTGAATTCAAGCATAGAGCTGGGCCCTGTGCTGATCGTCACCATTCCGTGCTGGCAGGGCTGGACATGCCTGCAGGAAACCCAGGCGCGCGGTGTTATTGCCTCGGACTTCAAACAGGTTGAAACCATAGGCTGGACCTTGCATCCGCGCATCAGCGTGCGCCGCAATGCACCCAGCACAGACATCCATCGGCACGAGTTTGAATTCACCGCCGGGCCGGTCTAC
>JBFKEC010000112.1:0-9799 GCA_041619315.1 Oceanococcus sp.
CTTCGATCACGTGGGTTACACCCCGTTGGCCGAGGTGCTGACTGAGGCGGCATACTACTACCGCGGTGAAAACGTCTTCTTCGGTCGCACACGAGGCGCTGGGCAATTCAGAAATCAAGGCAGTTCAGGTCAGCGCGATTTGAACAGTGCCAACCGTATGCGAATCAGTCATTGTTCAACCTATACCGGGGGTACGCAGGACAACCCGGATGGTTGTTCCGATGACAATCCGAATGATTCGGACTGCAGTACGCAGGAGATTGATGGGAATCCGATTTACCGATCACCGATGGATCAGGCCTGTCAGTCCAACAACATCGTGCTGCTGTCGGATGGTGAGCCAAACAACAACACCGAGAACGGTCTGATTCACTCCATGCTGGGCAAGACCTCCTGCTACGGTTCCAGTAATGGGGGCTGTGGTATCGATCTGGCCGAGTTCCTCAACAAGGAGGACCAGTCAGACGCCCTGGATGGTGACCAGAACATCACCACGTACACCATTGGCTTTGGTGATGTGGGCAGTGGCGTGTCCGGCGCGGAATTCCTCAAGGATGTCGCCGAAGCCGGCGGCGGGGACTTTTTCGAGGCTGGCGATTCCGATGATCTGGTGCAGGTGTTCAAAGGCATTGTGGCCGACATTCTGGACAAGAACACCACCTTTGTGGCGCCGGCGGTGACGATCAACTCCTACAATCGCCTGAGTCATCTCGATCAGCTGTACTTCGCCCTGTTCCAGCCCAGTTCCGAACCTCTGTGGCCAGGTAACCTGAAGCGCTTTAAGCTCAGCGGTGAAGATGGAACAGATGTCATTCTGGATGCTGACGGCGACGAGGCTGTTGATCCGACGGCCGGTTTCTTCTACGAAGACGCCAGAAGTTATTTCTCGACTACCCAAGATGGCGGCAGTGTGACCGATGGCGGGGCTGCCGAGCACCTGACCACCACCCGCAACGTGTACACCAATGTGGCAGGCAATAGTCTGACGGATGCCGGCAACCGGGTTCATCCGGACAACACCAACATTACCGCCGCGGCGCTTGGGGTTGACGGTGAAACCGATGCGGCCACCCTGCGTACACGGGTGCTGAACTGGGCGCGCGGTATTGATGTGCTGGATGAAGATTCGGATGGCTCAACCAGTGACGCACGTCATTCACTGGGTGACCCGCTGCACTCTGAGCCTGTGGTCGTGGAATACGGTGGCACCGAGGCGGATCCGGATCTGCAGATCTTCATGGGTACCAACCAGGGCTACTTGCATGCCTTCAGCAGTCGCACATTGCAGGAAGAATTTGCCTTTGTGCCGGAAGAGCTGCTGGGCAATTTCTATCCGTACTATAAGAATCGGGGCTCGCACAAGGATCGTCCCTACGGTGTCGATGGTCCGATCGTGGCCACTACCACTGAATCCGGCGCCAAGCTGCTGATTGTTGGCATGCGCCGTGGTGGCGCGATGTACTACGGCCTGGATATTTCTACGCGTAATCAACCCCAGGTTAAATGGGTGATCACACCGTCGACGTCCGGTTTCTCCGGGCTGGGGCAGAGCTGGTCAAAGCCGCAGATTGCGACCGTTCAGATTGGCGATACGACCAAAAAGGTTGCGATTTTCGGTGGTGGCTATGACGAAGGGCAGGATACGCCCGAGTCTGCACCGATTACCGACAGCGTTGGCCAGATGGTCTACATGATTGATCTGGACACCGGCGGCGTGGTCTGGAGTGCCGGCAATCTGGCACACAGCCCGACGGTGACCATGTCCGACATGAATGCCAGCATCCCCGGCACGCCGAGTGTCGTAGACCTTGACGATGACGATGTGATGGATCGTATGTACGTGGCCGACATGCATGGCAAGATTTTCCGCTTTGACTTCTTCAAGAAAAACACGGGCGTTACCGACATGGCCAAAGGCTATCTGTACGCTACGCTTGGGGGCAGTGATGCGGCCAACAATCGGCGTATCTACAATGACGTCGATGCGGCCTATATCCAGTTCCCGGATCAGGATCCGCTGCTGACCTTGTCAGTCGGCTCCGGCTTCCGTGCCCATCCGCTGGAAGAGGGCGTGCAGGATCGCTTCTACGTCCTCAAGGACTACGACGTTGCGCCGGTTTCCGAAGTGTCGACAGCCGACGATTATCGTTTGCCGTATTTCCAGATCGAGCAGGATTTCGACGTGGATCTGGACGGCTACATCGATACTGATGAGGAAGGAATTACCCTGGGTTCGATCAGCGAATCGGAGCTGGTGGACGCTTCGGACAATAGTGAAGAAGATCAGCTCCAGTTTGCCCGTGCGCGTGGTGGCTACATCGATATGCGGGCTGGTGAGAAGGTCCTGACAACCTCGCAGACGTTCTCCAACACGGTCATCTTCTCGACCTTCCAGCCGGGGCAGAGCACCGGCAATCCTTGTCAGGCTGGCGAAGGGATTGCACGGACTTATTTCCTGGATGTGCTGAACCTGGGTCCGCGCCGGTTCTCGGATGATCCGCCGACCAAGGACCGTGATTTCGAAATGCCGCAAGGCAGCATTCCGCCTGATCCGGCGATCTTCTTCCCGCCGCGTGACGATGGTGGTCTGCCTGATGAGCCGGTCGTATGTATCGGGCCCATGTGCTATCCGCTGGATGACACCCTCATGACCCAAAAGACGTTCTGGAGAGATTAATGAGTAGTCGGATGAATCAGGGTTTTACCTTGATCGAGGTGATGATCGTGGTGGCCATCATCGGCATACTCGCGGCTATTGCCTATCCTTCGTACACGGAGCATGTGAGCAAAACGCGGCGGGTGGATGCGCAAGGTGCAATCATGGGGCTGGCCAATGCATTGGAGCGTTATCGCGCTAACAATGGCACCTATGTCGGTGCGGCGGTGCCGGGAATTTACCCGGATAAGTCGCCCCTTGATGGCAATGCCAAGTACTACACGCTGTCTCTAGGCAATCTGGGTGGGAGTACATACACGATCACGGCCACACGCTACGGGGTTCAAGCCAGTGACCCCTGTGGCAACTTCACCATGGACCAGAGTGGGACGCGTGGACAGAGCAGTGCATCCAAGCCGCTCTCGTACTGTTGGCGCTAGCGCATTTACTCTCTATAATCGCCCGCCCTAAGCCCGAATAGCTCAGTCGGTAGAGCAACTGATTCGTAATCAGTAGGTCGGAGGTTCGAATCCTCTTTCGGGCACCAGATGAACAAAAAGGCCGACGTACGTCGGCCTTTTTTCGTTTATGGCTGCAGCCGTGTGATGGCCCAGTTTGAATCAGTCTGGCGCTGGTAGAGCGCGCGATCATGAAAACGATTGTCGCGACCCTGCCAGAATTCGATGCGCTCGATGTTCAGGCAATAGCCACCCCAATGCGGTGGGCGCTCCACGGGCTTCTCAGCGAAGCGCTGTTCCTGCTCGGCATAGGCGCGTTCCAGCGCCGCACGATCTTCGGTTGGCTGGCTTTGACGGGAGGCCCAGGCACCCAACTGGCTGCCGCGCGCACGCGAGGCAAAATACGCATCCGAATCCGCTTGTGGCAGCTTCTCGCAGCGCCCTTCAATGCGGATCTGGCGCATCACGGAGTCCCACCAGAAACACAATGCGGCATGCGGATGCTGTTCCAACTGATCGCCTTTGCGGCTGAGGTAGTTGGTGTAGAAGCAGATGCCGTCGTTCTTGAAGCCTTTGAACAGCACGATGCGACTGCTCGGGCGTCCGGTTTTGTCCACGGTCGCCAGGTTCATGGCCATGGGCTCGTGCAATGACAATTGCGCGGCCTCATCCAGCCAACTTTGCAGCCATGCGAAAGGTGTCTGTGGTGGTTGTTCAAAGTGGTTCATGCGGGAAATACCGTTTCGATCTCACAGCGTAGATTGTCACGACAGATGTCGGCTTGCAGCACTGGCCAGTTTGCGCTTTGTGGCCAGGCTTTGTTTGAGGCATCGCGCGTGATGTTCAGTTCTTCAGCGCTGCGCAGATACAGTCGCGCGTAGCTGAGTGGTGTATTCGCAGGGCTTTGCGCGGCGCTTTTCAGGCTGTCGAGATTGACTGCGATTTCTTGCAGTTGCGCGGCGGTGTCGCCTGGATGCCGGCTGTCAGCGCCGCAGATCGCTGCGGTGCCGGATACCAATGTGCAGGTCGGTAATTTCATTGCGCGACTAAACGATGGGCTGCGCGGCCCATATTTGCGCGGATAGCGATAAGCCGATGTCTGGCGCGGGTTTTCCACCGCGACACCAGGGCACGTGGTAACCAGTGCATGCAGGCGAAGCACGTCGCCGGGGCTGCCGATTACCGTAGCCGCAGGATACTGGTCAGCGTCCAGGCCAAGCTGTTCGTAGGCGTGATGACGCCCAAGACAAAACTGCTTGTAGCGTTCGGCGTCGGCATCACCGCGGTGTATGTCAGGAATGATGACCCAGGCGCGGGCAACCAGAGTCTTGTCGAGCGCGGCACAGGCCTGATGCAGGCGCAAAAAGAGATCCTGGGCAAGGGCGGCAAAATCGGTCTGATCAGTGCAGGTGGTTTCGCAGCCCAGCCAGCTCCAGTGCTGCGAGTCATTGATGACAAAGCCCTGGGCTTCGAGATTCTTGACCGGCGCATCGACGTACCAGATTTCCTGCTTCGGCCCGTGCAAATGCTCCAGGCCCAGCGGCCACAGCTGTGGGGTCGAGGGCGAGTGCCGACCGCTCGAGAATTGCACCTGGCTCAATATATGTTCGTTGGCTGCGGGCATGGTGGCTCCAAGCCCGACGCGCAGGTGACCCGGCATCGACACACAATCATTCATGGAATTTCGCATTATATCGCGTTGCCGGGACGTAACGCTTCACCTTGCACCGGGGAGATAGGTAGAATGCACCCGCGGATCACGCTACATCTTCGGAGAGGTGGCAGAGTGGTCGAATGCACCGGTCTTGAAAACCGGCAAGGGTGCGAGCCCTTCGAGGGTTCGAATCCCTCCCTCTCCGCCAAATACCAAAGCGCGAATGACCGTGATTTTCTGAGGGTTCTCAGTTGAGTCACGGGGTTCGCGTTTTTTTGTGGGCAGCGACCTGACGCAAACGGGTTGGCAATGGTGGTGTCATGTCGCGGTTGGTGTGCGCTCCCAAGGGCAGGGTGTATTGTCCCGATTTGCAACATAATGAATGGCGTTGAGGTGGCTTTTTTGCGGCGTTTGCAGCCCGTAGCCTGCAGTTGCATTCGAACTCAGCGATAACATCATGTTTAAGTTTGCCCTTGCGAGCGTTTTCGCAATTACACTTTTGGCCTGCGCCGATAGCAACGATCCCGGTCGCGACGAGGCGCGTAGCTTCCAGGCACTCAGTGAATGGAACCCCAAGCTTGAGATGTACCAGCCCATGCATCAGGGGTTTGTGCCTGAAATGGGTATGCACTATGGCGTGCCAGGCCCTCACCTGACGGTTGTTGTTGCCGAGGGCGATGTGATTTCGGCGTACGAATTGATCGTGCCTGAGGAGGCGGGTTGGCAGCCATGGTTCGACCAGCCGGAAGGGCAGCCCACCACAATTGAAGGGCTAGGCTCTGCCTACACACAGCATGTGTACGTGACAGAGCGCAGTTCGGTGATCGAGGGTCAACGCCCAGTGCTTTTGAATCTGGACCTGGATACGCTGACGGATGCCAATCCTGCGCTGCAACAATACAGTGCGCTTTCTCCCTATGTGCCAGGCATGGGGATCCACTATGGGGTTGCGGGGCCGGCGGTGATCGTGGTGACCGCTGAAAATGGTGACATAAATGCGTTTGAACTGATTTCGCCCGTTGATGAGGGCTGGTTCGAATGGTTTGATCAGCCTGAAAGTGAGCCGACCACGATTGAAGGGCTCGGCGAGGTCTACACCCAGCATTTGTATGTGGTGGATCAGGCCACGATCGATTAGCCGGGGCAGAGCGGCTCTGCAACCTGCGCCGCAGGATGGCCCTGGCCTGCACAATGCGGTGCGTGCTTGAGCCGCGTGTCCCAATTGATCTGTGTCAATGTCTTGGGAGTTGCCCTTGGCTAGAGTGAAAACGCTTCTGCTAGCTCTACAAGGAGATCGACATGAAGGAAGTGAGTAACGCTATGCGTCAGCTTTTCGAGGCGTTAAAGACCGAGCGCGATGACCTCAGGGTACAAATGCGTCTGGCATCCATGGAACTCAAGGACGAGCTGAATGAGGATTGGCAGGCTGCCGAGCGCCGCTGGGCGGCCTTGAAGGCGGGCGGCAAAAAAGTTGGCGAGGAGGCTGCTGCCGTGCGCGAAGCGCTGGAAGCTGATTTTGATGACATCGCCGACAACTTTACTGACATGGGTGAATCGGTGATGAAGGATATCCGTGAAACCTATACCCAGCTTCGCAACAAGCTGAAATAGCCGCAGATTCGAAAACAGTGTCCGTGAGCGTACCCCGCCCGCCATCCTGGTCGGTGGCAAAATGGTGTGCGGGCGGCTACCGGTGCGGTGTACCTTGTAGGCTGTGACGATTTTGTGGCGTGTATGGTCGCGCAGACTTGCTGTGCGGACGCTGAACCCACAACCTGCTGCTGGAGTTTCACGTGTTGCATAGGTGCAAACGCATTGTGGGTTGGTTGATTGGCCTGTTGTTGCTGCTTGCCGCGGTCGGTGTTGCGCTGACGCGCGGTCAGGTCGTGCCGCCAGGGATTTCACATGATGGCCAGCCCTATGCCGTCAGTCAGCCACGTCTGCTGTTTGATACGACGTATATCGATGCGCGAAGCGGAGAACGTCGCAGCGATCAGATGATTTTCGATGCCATGCTGTCGATGATCGAGCGCGCCCGTGAACTGATCGTTATCGATATGTTCCTGTTCAATCAGTTTCATGGGCAAGAACAGGCGGCGCTGCGTGATGTGACCACGCAGTTGACCGAGGCTTTGGTTGCAGCGCGTGCGCGTCAGCCGGCGCTGAAGGTGATTTTCATCACCGATCCGATCAACACGCTATATGGCGGTTTGCGTTCAGAACAGTTGGGTGCATTGTCCCGGGCTGGCGTGGACGTGGTCATAACCGACCTTGCGGCGTTGCCTGACAGCAACCCGAGTTACAGTGGCTGGTGGCGCCTGCTGGTTAAACCGCTGGGCAACGCGGCAGACGCGGGTTGGCTCGCCAACCTGCTGGGCGAGGGTAAGGTCACATTGCGCAGTTATCTTGCCCTGCTCAATTTCAAGGCCAATCATCGCAAAACGCTGGTCGCCGATGATGGTGCCGGAGCACTGTTGGCGATGGTCAGCTCGGCGAATCCTCACACGGCAAGCAGCGCGCACAGCAATATCGCTGTGCAGTTTGGTGGCGCTGCGGCTGCGGATGTGCTGAAGACCGAGCAGGCTGTTCTGGCCTTCTCAAGCCCACAAGTACAGATTCCACAACGCTGGTTGAACCATGCGACACAGACCACGGACACCACCGCCCAGGATTCCACGATCCGTATCGTGACCGAACAGAAGATCAAGCACGCGGTGCTCGCCAGCCTGTCCACCATCGGTGACGGTGATGCAGTCCGGCTGGGCATGTTCTATCTGGCCGAGCGCGAGATCATTCATGCGCTAGTGGAGGCGCGCAGACGCGGCGCTCGGGTGCAGGTCATGCTCGATCCGAACAAGGATGCGTTCGGGCGCAGCAAGAATGGTATTCCGGCGCGCCCTGTGGCGGCCGAACTGCATGCGGCCGGGGTCGAGGTACGTTGGTGCGATACCCACGGCGAGCAATGCCACTTCAAGGTGCTGCAGGTGGATGATCGGCACTCGGATCGAAGTGTTGCGATTCTGGGCTCGGCCAATTTCACCCGGCGCAATCTGGAAGACTTCAATCTGGAGTCTGATGTGGTGGTGTCTATGCCTTTGAATATGCAGCTGGCCAATGAGCTGCGCGGCTGGTTTGACGGCCTGTGGCATAACCAGGAAGGCCGCGAGTTGACGGTCGACTATGTTCGCTACGCCGACGACAGCACATGGATGCGCTGGCAATATCTGATCATGGAAGCGACCGGGTGGTCATCGTTCTGATCGTGCTGGCGTAATTCACCGGATGGCGTGCCAGATCAAGCACGCGGAAATGACAATTTGATGAATCCGCCGCTTGCCGCTCTGAGGGCAATGCGCAGCCCGGCTCTGGGCATGACTTCTACCGGAATATCTGGTATTAGTACATTAACAATATGGGGTAACAGTCTGACTTGCAGGCAGTTTGTGGGAGCAGGGCTTAGGTGGCGTGGAACCGTCCCTTGCTTCCGTTCGTCTGATCAGATCAACATCAGTCTTTCTTGGGGCCAGCTGCACGGCGCAAAATGCCTGAACAGTTTCAGGTGGCTTTCCACGGGTATTTAGGAGTGTAGGGGAATGGAATTCAAACACACGCACGCGCGCAGCCTGGCTGCGTTGCTGTTGGGCTGCGTCCTGATGGCGTGTTCGTCCGACGATTCAGGCGTTACCAATGGCACTGTCAACGACATTGATGGTGATGGTATTCCAGATATCGTCGACAATTGCCCAACCATTGCCAATCCAGATCAGCTGCCAGATGACTGCTCGGTCGACAGTGCGGATGACAAGGATGGCGACGGCATCGTTGATAGCGAGGACAACTGTCCGACCGTCAGCAACCCAAGCCAGGTCGACTCGGATGACGATGGTGTGGGTGATGCCTGCCCTGATGCCGACAGCGACGGCGTGCTGGACGCGGACGACAACTGCCCGGCCGTCAGCAATCCTGATCAAGCCAATTCGGACAATGACAGCCTCGGCGATGCCTGTGATGACGACGCCGATAATGACGGCCTCGACGACAGCGTCGACAACTGCCCGTATACACCTAACGCGCAGCAGGAAGACAGCGACCTCAATGGCGTTGGTGATGCCTGCGAAAACGATCAGGACAACGATGGTGTTGTGAACGAGCTGGACAACTGCCCGTCCATTCCCAATGCCGACCAGGCGGATCGGGACTCGGATGGCGCCGGCGATCTGTGTGATGACACCGACGGCGACAGTATTGTTGATGCGCTGGATAACTGCCCCGATGCGTCCAACCCGAATCAGCAGGATCTGGACAGCGACGGCATTGGCGATGTGTGCGATACCGATGACGACGGCGATAGTGTGGCTGACGATGCCGACAATTGCCCGCTGGTCGCCAACAGCGATCAGCTAGACAGCGACAGTGATGGCATCGGTGATGCCTGCGAAAGCGATCAGGATGGCGATGGCGTCATCGACGATATCGACAATTGTGTCGCTGATGCGAATGCGGATCAGGCTGATCAGGATGACGACGGCCGCGGTGACGTCTGCGACGACAGTGATGGCGATGGCATTTTGGACAGCATCGACAACTGTCCGGCTGTGGCCAACCCGGGGCAGGCCGATGCCGACAGCGATGGTCAGGGCGATGCCTGTGACCTTGATGACGACAATGATGGCGTGAATGACAATCTCGACAACTGTCCGTTCACGGCCAATCCGGATCAGGCTGATACCGACAATGACGGGCAAGGTGATGCGTGCTCGGATTTCGACAACGACATGGTTGCCGACTCGATCGACAACTGCCGCGAAACGCCGAATACCGACCAGGCGGATCAGGATGGCGATGGTGCTGGTGATGTGTGTGACGATTCCGATGCCGATGGCGTGCTGGATGCATTCGATAATTGTCCGACGGTTGCCAATTCGTCACAGATTGATACTGACAATGACGGGATAGGCGATGCCTGCGACACAGACGACGATGGCGACGGTGTCGACGATAGCGCTGACAATTGCCCGCTGGTGGACAATC
>JBFKEC010000113.1:0-9785 GCA_041619315.1 Oceanococcus sp.
ACCACATGGCCGCCGCCAAAGACCAGTGCGCCGGCGCGGTAAAACGCATCAAACAGTTGCACGGCATGATGGGGCAACACGCTGGCGGCGATCGGCAGACCAACCAACAGCACGGCACACAAGCCGAGACAGATCAGCCCGAAGCGGTGCGACAGGCCCATGTCCAGAGGAGTGTGCTGCGATTGCGGCACATGGCGGCAGCAGCGCAAGCCCAGCAGTGCGCCGATGACGATGGCGCCGATCAGGCTCAGGGCGGAATGGCCCAAGGCTGCGATGGCCAGGGCGAGCAGAGCGATGCTGGCGCGTTGTCGATCCGGGCACAAGGTCGTGGCCATGGCCCACACCGCATGTGCCACCACCGCCACCGCGGTGAGCTTGAGGCCGTGAATCGCGCTTTGTCCGATGGTGCCCGCAAATGCATCGGCAATGCGGGCAAAACCGATGAGCAGTAGTGCTGACGGCAGGGTGAATGCCAGCCAGGCGAGCAGTCCTCCGGCCAGTCCGGCGCGCTGTAGGCCGAGAGCGAAGCCGACCTGACTGCTGGCTGGGCCGGGCAGGAACTGGCACAGCGCAATCAGATCGGCGTAGCCGCTGTCACTGATCCAGCGCCGTCGCTCGACCAGTTCTGTGCGGAAATGGCCGAGGTGGGCGACCGGTCCGCCAAACGCGCTCAGGCCGAGCTTGAGAAAGGCGAGAAAGACTTCGCCAGGTGATCCTTGGTGTGGCATGGGCAAGACAATACTGCGGCAGTCCGGCCAGCATGCCAGAGCTTTATGAAATTTCGCTGCTCATGCGCATCAGCGCATCCGCCCAGGTCTGGCGCGGCGTGGTGGCCAATTGTTGCAGTTGGTCCACCCGCGCTTCGATCAATGCGATGGTCTGGCGAAAAGCCTCAGCGGTAGCGTCGTCGTCATTGCCGCCACGCGAAGGATCGCTCAGCCCCCAGTGCAGCTTGATCGCCTTGCCAAACCAGACCGGGCAGGCCTCGCCCGCAGCCGAATCACACAGGGTAATCACCACATCCGGCTCGAAATCTTCGAAATCATCCCACGACTGGCTTTTCAGGCCCTGTGTCGGCACCCCGGCTTCGGCCAGATATTTAAGCGACAACGGATGCACTTCGCCGGCCGGCTGGCTGCCAGCGCTGCGCGCTTCAAGCTGTGCGCCGGCGCGCTGGTTGGTGATCGCTTCGGACAGAATGCTGCGGCAGCGGTTATGCGTGCAGATGTAGAGAATTTTCACGAGCGCTTGAGTCCTTTTTCGTACCACGGCTTGGTTTTATTGACGATGTGCACCACCGACAGCATGACCGGCACTTCAATCAACACACCGACCACCGTGGCCAGCGCCGCACCGGATTCAAAACCGAACAGGGCGATTGCCGCGGCCACCGCCAGTTCGAAGAAATTGCTTGCACCGATCAGGGCGGAGGGCGCGGCAACGCAATGCGCCTCGCCGCTCCAGCGGTTGAGCAGGTAAGCCAGTCCCGAGTTGAAATACACCTGAATCAGTATGGGGACGGCCAGCAAAGCAATGATCAGCGGTTGGGCCACGATCTGTTCGCCTTGAAAGCCAAACAGCAGAACCAGAGTGGCAAGCAGGGCCATGATCGAAATCGGCTGCAGGGTGTTCAGTGCGGCCTGCAGTGTGGGTTCGCCACCCCGCGCAAGCAGCTGCCGGCGCAGCAGCTGGGCCAGGATCACCGGCACCACAATGTACAGACCCACCGACAACAACAAGGTCTCCCACGGCACGGTAATTGACGCCAGGCCAAGCAGCAGGCCGACGATCGGGGCAAATGCAAAGACCATGATGATGTCGTTAAGCGCCACCTGACTGAGGGTGAAATGCGGCTCCCCATCGGACAGGTTGCTCCATACGAAAACCATGGCGGTACACGGCGCCGCAGCCAGCAGAATCAGGCCGGCGATGTAGGAATCAATCTGTTCTGCCGGCAGGTAGTCACGGAACAGCGTGGCGATGAACAGCCAGCCAAGCAAGGCCATGGAGAATGGTTTGACCGCCCAGTTCACGAACAGGGTCACGCCCATGCCGCGCCAGTGCGTCTTGACCTGATTGAGCGCGGCAAAGTCGATTTTGATCAGCATGGGGATGATCATCAGCCAGATCAGGCCGGCCACAGGCAAATTGACCTTGGCCACCTCCATCGCGCCTATGGCGTGAAATACACCGGGCACAAAATGGCCGAACGCGATGCCCACGACGATGCAGGCGGCGACCCAGAGGCTTAGAAATTTCTCGAATATGGACATGGTTCAGTGGGCAGCGGTGAGTGGTTGCGGGGGTGGGTCCGAAGATTTGTTGCGGCTCATGCTCAAAGGCCTCGGGCTGGAATGTTCAGCTCGCAACCCTGCGCATCATCCTGGCAGCAGTTGTCGGTCAGAAAGGCCAGCAGCGCATTCATGGCCTGAAAATCGGCTGAATAGAATATGTAACGGCTTTCCTGTCGCGCCTGAATCAAGCCGGCATTGCGTAACTCTTTGAGATGGAAAGACAAAGTGGCCTGGGCTGTGCCCAGGTTTTCAGCCAGGGCGCCGGGGTTGAGTCCATTCGGCCCGGCCTGAACCAGGGCTCGAAATATGCTCAATCGGGTTTCCTGGGCGAGTGCGGCCAGGCGCAAGGTGGCTGTTGTGATTTCCATAGTTCGATAATTATGGAAATAAATATCAGGAAGTCAATCGCTGTATCCGCG
Source organism: Oceanococcus sp. (assembly GCA_041619315.1). Taxonomy (GTDB): domain Bacteria; phylum Pseudomonadota; class Gammaproteobacteria; order Nevskiales; family Oceanococcaceae; genus Oceanococcus. Next base: position 2,714 of record JBFKEC010000113.1, read on the forward strand.
CGGGGTTGACGCAGGTGTCGGGCTGCGGGGTGTGGCGGTCGTCAGTCTGCCGCGGCGACGCGCGCATCGTGCAGCATGTAGACCACGCCGATATCGCTATTGCGGATGGTTTCCAGGCGCCCTTCCAGAATCTGCAGATCCCAGTCCACTTTGATGCCCTGCTCGCTTATGACCTCAACCGCGCCGGTCGGCCCGCCGGGGATATGGAAGAAGCAGCTGGGCGGATTCGAGGTCAACAGAAAGTGCTTTTGTTTCTGTTCGGCCTCAAGCGGCAGCATGAAGCCCGCCAGTTTGACCCGCTGGCCATGCCATTTGGCGATGTCGGGCGGAAATTCGGCCTGAAGGCTGCCGTCGTCCAGGTACTCAATCCGTGCGCTGGCCAGTTCAGCCCATGGCAATGCACCTTCGACGCTGTCGGGGCTGGGGTAGCCTGCCGCATCCAGACTGATGATATTGAGCAGCAATTCCGCCCGTGCATCGCCCACCGTCACGCTCAGGCGGTCCACATTCATGGGCCCGCCAATCACGGCAAATTCGTACCGGCCACTGCCGTCGGTTAGCGTGCCAGCCTCGGCTTCGGTCATCGGCATGATCCGGCTTTGCCCCTGAATGGCCAATTCGGGCGCGGCGCCGGCCACCGGGCGGTCATCTTGATCGGTGAGTTGCAGCGCCAGATAGACGTAGTCCTGCTCCAGCATGTCGACCACGACCTTGCCCGCCTGGTTGGTGTAGCCGGACTCGGTGATGAATTTGATCTTCAGGCCGTTGGCCTGATCCAGCGTAATGGTCGGGGCTATGCGCGCCTGTGCTGGTGCCTGGGCGGCCAGTTCTTGCTCAGTCAGGCCGGTTTGCGGCGCCACGGCTGGCGAATGGCTTGAGCCGGCTGGTGGCTGAGTCGCTGACACGCCGCTCGGGTCGGGGCTGGTGGTCGCGCCTTGTGATGTCTGCTCACAGCCCAGTGCAAGCAGGCATATCAACACCATGCCGCTGTGTCGCATTTCAATGCTGTCCGGTCAGTGTGCTGGCAACATCATTGCGATAGGCCTGCCAGGCCGGCAGTGCCGCGGCGAGCAAGCCCATCCCCAACAGCCCAACCAGCAAGACAAACTCCTGTGCCAGCCAGATCCCGCCGCTGATCACGATGCCGCGGCTCGCTTCCAGCCACGTTGCCAGGGCCGCCATGGCGCCATGGCCCAGCGCGAAGCCCAGGGCCACGCCCAGGGTGGTCAGCAGCAGACCTTCGAGCAGCAGGCTGAGCATCAGCTCCGGGCGACTGGCGCCAAGGCAGCGCAGCATGGCCAGATCGTAGCGGCGCGCCTGTAGCGCCCCGTACAGTGCGGCAAATATGCTGAAGCCGGCGGTGATGAGCAAAATGGCGGCAAAAGCGCGCAGTCCGTCCAGGCCCAGACCGACAAGATTGAGCAGCCGGGCCAGTTCGAATGCGGGCGCTGCCGCTTGTACGTTGGCTGCCGCATTGATTTCGCGCGGCAGGCTGAGTGCGGCCATGGGGGAGGCATAGCTCAGCAGCATCGCGGTGATTTCATGCCTATCCTCGTGCTCATCGTGGTGCGGGCTGGCGTGGTCATGCAATTCCCACACGCTGTCCAGCGAGGTCAGGATCAGGCGGTCAAGCACGCTGCCGGTGGCTTGCAGCACGCCGACCACGCGGTAGGCATGAGCATCGTGGGTTTGGGTGCCGCTGCCGAGGCCATGTGCGCCGCTGAACAGGCTGTCGGGCGCCAGCCCGGCCTCGCGGGCCACGGCCGCGCCCACTACCGCTTCCAGTGGGGCACTCCAGAATCGACCGTGGGCCAACTCGGCGTGGTACAGATCGGCATAGTCTGATGAGGTGCCGACAATGCGAAAGCCGTGATAGCTGTCGCCCAGGGACAGCGGGATGGCGCGCGCAACCCGCCGATCATTTGCCCAGTGCGAAGCCGCATCAAGACTAATGTTTCCGGTCGGAATATCGGCGTGATACACGCTGGACAGCACCAGTTGCAGCGGGCTGCCCTTGGCGCCAACGACCAGATCGATGCCTTGTGCATCGCGGGCCACTACCCGGGCAAATTGCTCGCCGGCAAGCAGGAGCAGGATGATGCTTGCCGTGCCCAGTGCCATGAGCATGGCATTGACCAGCGTGCTCAAGGGGTTGTGCCACAGATTGGCCCAGCTCAGACGCAACCAGGTCATGCGGGCGCCTCCAGCAACAACTCACGCTCGAACGCGCCGCGCATGCGCTGATCGTGGGTCACTACCAGCAGGCTCGCGGCGCAGCTGCGGGCGTGTTCGCGCAGCAGGGTCATGGCCCTGTCAGCATTGTCATCGTCCAGGCTGGAGGTTGGTTCGTCGGCCAGCACAATGGATGGTTGATGAATCAGGGCGCGGGCAATTGCCACGCGTTGGCGCTGTCCCTGGCTCAGACTTGCCGGCCGGGCGTGGGCCAGCTCGGCAATACCCAGGCTGGCGAGCATTTCCAGTACCGCCATCGGGTCCTGTGGCATGCGTGCAAGGCGTTGTGCGAGCAGCAGATTTTGCCTGATGTTCAGCGCGGGCAGCAGGTGCAGGCGCTGGAACACGATGCCAAAGTGGCGTCCGCGAAAACGATCCAGCGCTGCGGGTTTGAGGGCTGACAAGGTTTGGCAGCCAACCTGGATGTGGCCCTGGGTGGGCTGCAGCAGCCCGGCGATGGCATGCAGCAAGGTGGTTTTGCCGCAGCCTGAGGGCCCAAGCACGACAAGCTGCTCACCTGCTTGAAGGTCCAGCGCGTCCAGTTTCAGGGCGGTGTGATCTGCGTAGCCATGGCGCAGATCACGGATGTGCAGGGCTGCGCCCTCACGCGTGCGCATCGGTGCCCATGCGGCAGCGCGAAAGCGCGCGCAGATTGTAGATGTGGCTGCTTATCAGAATGGCGCTGCCGATCACGGTCAGTGGAAGCTCCATCGCAGGCACGAGTGGTTCAAGCGCGATCGCACCGACCAGCGCTGCAACGGCCAGCAGGCCGCCGAACAAAACCGGCCAGCGCCCATGGTGGGCGCAGCCGCGGCTAAGTGCCCACAGGCTGAGCGGTGCGATAAACGCCAGCAACCAGCGGTGGACCATCGATTCATGCGTTTCAAGCCAGGACAGCCACGGCAGCAATGAGATCAGAATCGGCAAGGCCAGGCAGTGGATCAGGCACAGGGTTGAGAGCGCGATGGCACTGCGATCAGCGGCGCTGGGTGGCCGCAACTTTTGGGTGATGGCTTGGTTCATGGCCGGGCCAGCAGACACCAGATGCGGTCCTGCAAGGCTACGTCCTGTTCAAACGCGCCGGTGAAGTGTGCGGTGATGGTGCTGACCCCGGGCTGGCGGACCCCGCGGGTGGTCATGCACTGGTGTGCGGCATCGATCAGCACGGCTACGCCGCGCGCTTGCAGTGTGTCCTGCAGGGTTTCGCCGATTTGCGCGCTCAGTGTTTCCTGGGTCTGCAGACGCTTGGCATAGGCTTCAACCACCCGCACTAGTTTGCTGATGCCGACCACGCGCTGGTCAGGCAAATAGGCCACATGAGCGGTGCCGATGATCGGCACGATGTGATGTTCGCAGTGTGACTCCAGACGGATGTCGCGCAGCACAACCATGTCGCGATAGCCACCAACCTGCTCGAAGTCCGGCTGCAGCAGCGCGGCCGGGTCCTGACTGTAACCGGCAAAGAATTCTTCATAAGCGCGGACAACCCGGGCCGGGGTGTCGCGCAGGCCTTCGCGCTGCGGATCGTCGCCGGCCCAGCGAATCAGCGTGCGCACGGCGGCCTCGGCTTCGCTGCGCTCAGGCCGAGGATCTGTGGTGGTCTTGGGCGTGCGAAGGGCTTGGGTCAGTTCAGTCATTGAGGTGTTGCAGCGTTGGCGGTGTGTGCGAGTCTGCTGCCATGGGTGTGGCTGCGGCTCGGCCCCATGGGCGGCTTCGAAACCGTGCATGGCGTCAGCTTGGAAGTGTTGTTATGTTATAACATAAAGAACATTCTGTCAGGTGCTCCACTGCATGATTGAAGCCCAACCCCGCCGGCGGTTTTCTGATGCCAATGCATCGCCTTTTGCTGATTCGCAGGCGCCTTGCCGCCAGCTGCCGACAACAATTGATAGCGTTAGCGTGTCCCACGCCCGTTTCGCTGCCACGCCTGCTGTGCTGGCGGATATCTATCAGCCGCAGGTCAACTTTGCCGTATGGCGTGCAGGGCTGAGCCCGGCGATTGAACAGGAAGCGCAGCAACTCATACAGTGTGCTCGTCCACTGAGCCTGACATTGAGCGGGGCGCCCGACGCGCTGCGGGCCGAGTTGCAGCAACGCCTGCGTGCGACCATGAACGCCCCAGCGTGCGTTGAGCGCATCGATTTCTGCCTGAAGCTGTACGCCGACCTGTTCGAGCCCCCGGCGGTGGGGCTGCGCCTGGAAATGCTCGACCGCGCCATGTGCCCGCGATTTCATGTCGATCGGCTGTCGGCGCGTCTGGTCACCACATTGTTTGGGCCGGCCACCCAGTGGCTGCCCAATCATGCTGCCGACCGTGCCCTTCTCGGGCCGGCTGGCATGAACCAGCAAGACGAGAAGTCCGGTCTGGTTCGCGATGTCGATCAAATACAGGCGCTTGAGGCCGGTGATGTGGCGCTGATGAAGGGTGAGGGTTGGGATGGCAATGATGGTCACGGTCTGATTCACCGCTCGCCCGCAGTTTCGCCGATGGAAAGGCGCCTGGTGCTGACCCTGGACTGGGTCGCCTGAGTCGGCAAAAAGGTCGTAAAATGGCCGATATGCCGACACATCCAGACACAAGCAAAGCGATGAAGCTGGCCGACCGCCTGTGTCGTGAGCGTGGTGTGCGGCTGACCAAGCAGCGGCGCGAAGTGCTCGGCATCATCAACGCCAGCCAGCGGCCGTTGGGCGCTTACGAAATCATGGAAACGATGCGCACCGATCAGGCCCGCATTGCCCCGCCGACGGTTTATCGCGCGCTCGATTTCCTGATGGCCGAAGGGCTGATCCACAAGCTGGAATCCCTGCATGCCTATATTGGCTGCCGTCATCCGGACCACCCGCATTTCACCCAGTTTCTGATTTGCAATGACTGCGGTGAAGTCGATGAACTGCACAGCAGCAAGGTCAGCGGCAGCCTCAATGATGCAGCTGAAGCGCGGGGCTTCAAGCCTGACCACAGCACCGTCGAAGTGGTTGGCCTGTGCGCGCGTTGTCGCTAGTTTCGGACGATTCTTGAGCCGCTGAGGGCGGCCTCGGTGGGGCGGTAAACGATCCAGCCATGCGCGTGAGCAGGCTTTGCCATACGCTAGCGTATGTGGCATGATGCGACGCACCAATACCCGTGCGTATGGATCGTGAAAACCTCGCTCAATGCCGAAGACTGGGCACAGGCAGCCCTGGATGCAATCGCCGAAGGCGGCATCGAAGCCGTCGCGGTGGAGCCGCTTGCGCGCAAGCTTGGGGTGACCAAGGGCAGTTTTTACTGGCATTTCCAGAATCGCGACGCTTTGCTGCAGGCCGCACTCAAGGCCTGGGAAACGCAAGAAACCACCGATGTGGTGCGTCAGGTTGAGCATATCGACGACCCGCGCCAACGCCTCCAGCAAGTTTTTCGGGTGGCCAATTCGGGCTTGCGCAATGGGCGACTGACGGGTGTTTTTGCCGCCTCGTCATCCGATCCGCGTATTGGCCCCGTAGTAGAACGTGTGGCCAGAAACAGACTGGAATTTCTGCACGAGTGCTATGCCGCGCTCGGCTTTGTGCCAGAAGAGGCCAGGCGCTGGGCGATGTTTGCCTACGCCACATTCATGGGCACGCTGCAGTTGCGCAGTGACGATCCATCTGCGCTACCGCGTGGGCGCGCCCTTAACGAGTACGTACGACTGTGCATGGAAAGTTTGATCCCTGCCGATGTCAAAACGGTGCGGCGTAGCGCATAACCCGCTCGCTGCAACCCCGCAAAGGAGATTCCCATGATGACCCTTGTTGCAGTTCTCACCGCCATCGCCCTGTTCTGGGTCCTGGCTTTTCGTGGCGTTCGCCTGTGGCTGTGGACCCTGTCCGCATTCGTCTATCTCGGCGCCGTGCATCAATTTGGCCTGATCGGGCCGGGCGCGACGACCTGGGCCCTGGTGGCCATGGTCCCGCTGGCCGCGCTGTTCAATCTGCGCGCAGTGCGCCGCAGCTTGGTCACCCGCCCCATATTCAAGGCTTTCAAGGCGGTGCTGCCGGACATGACCGACACCGAGCGTGAAGCGCTGGAAGCTGGTGATGTGTGGTGGGAAGGCGAAATGTTCCGTGGCAAGCCAGAATGGGCCAAGCTGCTGAACTTCAAGCGCACCACCCTGAATGAAGAGGAGCAGAGCTTCCTCGACAATCAAACCGAGCAGTTGTGCGCGATGCTCGACGAGTGGCAGATCAGTCGCGACAAGGATCTGCCCGACGATGTTTGGGCCTTCATGCGGGAACACAAATTCTTCGCCATGCTGATTTCCAAGCAATGGGGTGGTCTGGGATTCTCCGCCTATGCGCAATCCTGCGTGGTGACCAAGATCGCAACCCGTTCACTGGTCGCGGCGGTCACCGTTATGGTTCCCAACTCGCTGGGCCCTGGCGAATTGCTGATGCATTACGGCACCCGCAAGCAAAAGCAGGACATGCTGCCCCGCCTGGCTTCAGGTGAATGGTTGCCCTGTTTCGGGCTCACCGGGCCGGAAGCCGGCTCGGATGCGGGCGCCATTCCGGACACCGGCGTGGTGTGCATGGGCGAGCATCAGGGCGAGCAGGTGCTGGGTATGCGCCTGAATTTCTCCAAGCGCTACATCACTCTGGCACCGGTGTCTGATGTGGTGGGTCTGGCGATCAAACTGTTTGATCCGGAAGGCCTGCTCGGCGACGCCGCCAAGGTCGAATACGGCATTACCTGTGTTTTGCTGCCTTCCGATCATCCCGGCGTGGAAATCGGCCGTCGTCACAATCCCTGCCACACCCCGTTCATGAACGGGCCAATCAATGGCAAGGATGTTTTCGTCCCCATCGATTTCATCATCGGTGGTCA
>JBFKEC010000114.1:0-9734 GCA_041619315.1 Oceanococcus sp.
CACGGTCATTCGCGAGGTGTGGGAGGAAGCCCGCATAAAGGTCACCGGCATGCGCTACTTCGCCTCCCAGCCGTGGCCGTTTCCAGCCTCCGTGCTGGTTGGCTTTCATGCCGTTGCCGAGCCAGACCAACCGCAAGTTGAGCAGGACGAGCTGGAAGCCGCCGACTGGTTCAGTCGCGAACAGGTGACCGATGCCCTGCTCAGCAAGCGACTGTTTCTGCCACCACCGTTTACCTTGTCATTCCGCCTGATCGAGTCATGGTTTGACCTCAAGGCCGACACTTCTCTGGCCAGTGTGCTGGCCCAGCGCTAAGCCGTCGCAGGCCGGCGACCAGCCCCCTGCAGCCCAGACAAGCACTCTAGATGCGCTCTATGCAGCGGCGAATCGCACGCTTGAGCTCGGCATCCATGGGCATGTCATCGAACTCGTCCAGCCCGACCAGCCGACGCTTGCGCTGATGCTGCTCGGGCCAGCGGCGCAAGGTTTTTTGCACTTTCAAACCATACAAATCCATTTTGCGAGGCTTGCCGGATGCGCTGTGACAACGCACCCGACCGGACCGCCCGAGCTTCTTCAGCCGACCGACTACACCGGCCTCTTCAAATGCTTCGAGCAGCGCGACCCGCCGATCGCTGAGTTTGGCCTCCGGCTTGCCGGTGGGCACGATCCAGTGTCCGTGACGCCGCGCGGTGACCATGACCAGACGGCGATTCTTGCCGCGTCCGATGACTGGTATGACCGCGATGCGTCGCTGGCTCATGACCCGGGACCATCCTCAGGCCAGCCATTCAAGGCCAGTTGCGCGTTGTTATAGCGGCTGTCTTCGGTAACTTCTGGCCCAGCCCAATCGGGTGGCTGATAGGCCGCCGCGGCGCGCTCGTCTGTAAATTCGACTTCAACCGACATGTGGCCACTCAAATCACCGTGGTACACGTCGATTTCCATGGTCAGCGCACCGTCAGCCACGTGATAACGGGTTTTTTCAACCCGACGCCCCGCCGTCAACGGCCAGATCATGTCGAAAACCGCCTGCTCGACCTCAATCTCATGCTCTTCACGGACCAGACCACTGCCGCGCTTCTGGGTCAGGAAATAGCGCCCGCTCTTGTCCCGGACACGCAATTCCTTGCCGGGCTGCGCGGCGACATAGCCTTGCCGGATACAACTATTGGGCTGGCCGACGATCACCGCCGGCGGCAGGGATGTCACTACAAAACGACGTTCGATTTCCTGTCCCATCAGCGATTCTTCTTTCCTTTGCGACGCAAGCGCGGCCACAACTCATCAAACATTCCGAGGTAAGCCTTGCTCGCCGGCTTGCGGGCCGCAAACACGGCAACCGGCGCACGGTGCTCACCCATGTTCTCGATATCACGGGCAAACGGAATCACGCCGTCCAGAAACCCACTGTGACGCTGACGCATATGCGCCATGGTTGCCTTGTGCAGCGCTTTTTGACGCTGAACCATGGAAAAAAACGGAATCACCGATTCACTCGCATAGCCCTTGTCGGCAAAGAAATCCAGCAACTGCTCGTAGGTGCGCTCGGACAGCGTTGTCGGGATGACCGGCACGAGTACAAGATCTGCCGCGTTGAACACCGCTTCAGACAAATGACTGATGGTTGGCGGGCAATCCAGCACGATCAGGTCGTACTCATTTTTCAGCCCCTTGAGTATCCGGCGCAAGCGGGTCTTGCGCTTCTCCAGGCTGGCCAGCAGAGCGTCGAAATTGCGAAAGCTCAGATGTGCCGGCAGGACATCCAGATCTTCATAATCGCTGGCACGAATCTGCGCCAGCAAGGCTTCGTAGGCATGGAAAAAGCGTTTGCCCCACTTCTTGCGCCCCGGCTTGACCCGGAAATAGAACGACGAGGCGCCCTGGGCATCCAGGTCGATTAGCAGGGTTTTCAGACCGCGTGACGCGGCCCAGTAGGACAAATTGACCGCCGTTGCGGTTTTGCCCACACCACCTTTCATGCTGTAACAGGCGACGACTTTCATGCCTCAGGGCTCCGATTGCGGCCAAACATGGCGGTGAAGTTAGCGGCGACATCATCTGCGGCAAAACCGCCGAGTTCGGATTCGACCTGACTGCGGACACGCACCTGATCCTGGTGCAATACCGCAATCAGACCATGGATCGCCGCTGACTGGGCCGGATCAGCGCTGCGCTGCGCATAATCGGCGAGAAAGGTTTGCTGGACACACACGTCATTGAAGCGGCCAAGCACGTCCTGCAGACGCTTGAGCGCGCGATTCAGGGGTTTCAAATGACCACGCGGATACAGTTCGGCAAAAAACTCCAGCATGTAGCGCAGTTTTTTGCATTCGATACGAATCTGATGGACCTGCTCATCGGGTGTCTCGGCCGTGACCGCCAGACTGGCCTGGCGGATTCGCAGATAGCGTTTGAGTATGCGGCTACTGGCAACGCGCCCCACCGGCTTGGCCGCCGCTGAGCCGGCATAGCGCGGAGCGGCCATGAGCAGCCGCTCGAGATGTTCGCAGCGCTGGGCATAGGCCTGCGACTTGAGCTGTCGCCGGGTCGCGGCCAGGGCGCGCTGTCGATCCTTACGAATCTGCACCAGCAGCTGTTCAAACCCGCCCTGAAAGGCCGCAGGCAGCATGTTCCGGTATGCGTCCTGGTCGAGCAGAAACACGTCCAGATCACGCAGAGTGCCCATCGCGCTGGCCATACGCGCGAGGTCTTGCTTGGCCTGGCCCGGCAATGCCGGCGGCAGCGCGCTTTTCATCAGCGCAAGCAGCGAACGCAATTTACGCAGGCTGACGCGATACTGATGGACAAACTCGGTGTCGTGATCGTCGATGACACCCGCTTCAAACACGCGTGCCTGAGCAAACATGCTCACCGCCATTGTCCTGACCGCATCTTCGGCTGGCTCTGCGGCACGAATACCGTAAGGCCCCTTGAGGCTCAAGGGCATCGGCGCAGCCTGGCTCTGCTCCAGCGCCTGACGCAGATCAAACGGCGAGCCCGGCTCTGCACCGAGACTGAGCAGATTGTCGCGGACCCGATCGAATTCGCCGGTGTAGCCACGCAAGGCCTGCACACGCAGCCGCGCGGCTTGGTCGGGCAGCCCGAACCACTCACCTCGCACAACAATCTTGCCATCGTCATTGCGCAGCACAAATCCGCGGCGCTGCACGCTCAGGCGTGCGATCACCTGTAGCGACCACAATCCGATCGTCTCAGCGAGGCCATTACGCAAGGGTCCATCAGGCAATTGCCACCAGAAGCGGCTATCGGCAGGCGCATCCAGTTGATGCGCACAATGCCCGCCCTGCCACCACACCAGTTGGCCTGAGCGATTGCGTGTCAGCAGCGCGCCGCGGCGCCAGATGTCGGCAGGGAAGTTGTCCAGCACGTCGACATGCTCACGCCGCCCACGGCTGAACTCGACCTCACCTTGCGCGGCCAACGCCGCTTGCAACGCCTGCGGATCACAGCCTTGCGGCAAGCTGAAGTGCATTTCGAGCGCCGCCGTCATCGTTTCTTCTTCAATTTGATCCGGTTTGCCAGATAGTCATTGATCAGTTGCTCAATGATCGCCTGCACGCTGGAATCGTCTTCAAGCGCGCGCAACTTCAATGCCTTGAGCGTACTTTCATCCAGTCGCAAAGAGGTGTTCTTCTTGCTTTTGTCGGGCTTTTTCTTGCTCATACCTGACGTCATGACGTCATTCAAAGACGCAAGGCTACGCCACCAGGACGCGCACTTCAAGCTAGCTCAGGCTCGGCGGGCGCCGCTGGGCTTGCGCCGGGGCCGGCGCAGTCGCACTGGCCGTATCGGCAAATTTTTCACGCAAGTTCGAGTCGGTCGACAGCCATTGGCCGAACTGTTGTACTGACAGCGGGCTGGAGATGTACTCACCATAGGCCAGCCTGACGCCCAGAGCTCGCAAACGCCGAAGGTCGGACTTCCTGCGCACACCGGCACCGCGCAGGGTCGCTCCCAATGCGTCGGCCGACTCGACCAGACCACGCGTCACCGCATCGACTGCCGGTGCATGGTTTTGGACCAGCCGGGCATCCAGTTCAAGGGTCCACGGAATCAAATCGGCCGCATGGGTGAGCAGGCGGGCACCTGTAGAAAATTCGGCAGCGTGCAGACCCAGCCCGGCATTGCACAGCTCAGCTGCCACGCTACGACAGGCAGGCAATTGCCACACCACATCGGGCAATTCGATCAGCACTTTGAACGGCAGGCGGGCGACTGCCTCGCTCAACACCTGAGTGAAGCCCGGAGCCTGCAGTTCCTCAACCGAAACCGGCAGCCAAACCGCCCACGCATTGGGTACGCGCAAACCGCCAAGCTGACGCAGACGCCAGCGATTCAAAGCGCCTTCCAGATGTACACGCCGGGCCATGCGGCGAACCGCATCGTCATCCAGCGCCGGAACACTTTCGGGCGACCAGCGCAAAGCCACTCGCACACCCACCGCACGCTCACTGCGCAAATCCACCACCGGCTCAAGCAGCATGTCCAGGCCGTCATTGCTGATCGCAGCCTCCATGGCCAGCGCCAGACCGGTCCGCTCTTCCGCACGCTCGCCAGCCACAAAGGGCCCATCGGCATGGTGCCGGGCCTGCTCCAGCCCATGCGCGGCATCAGCCAGAACATCGAGAATGTCGTGATACACACGCAGGTCGGGAATCACCGCCACCACTGCAGGTGGCGCGAGCTCATGAGCATCCACCGCGTAGACCTGATTGAGCTGGCTGTGAGCGCGCTCGGCTATTGCCAAAACCTCTTCACGGTCATTCACTTGCGTCAGCAGCATCAGATAGCCACCGCCGTTGCTTCGCGCCAGATCCAGCGGCCAGTCACACACCTCATCCAGGCGCTCACGCACCTGTGCATGCAGCCGGTCATGCACATCCTGGCCATAGCGCGCCGCAATACCGCCAGTGTCTTCAATCCGGGCAAACACTGCGGCCACAAGCGGGCCACTGCCACCGGCATGGCGGCGCAATTCCTGCGCCAGCAGCGCTTCACCCAGCGCCGCGCCGGCCAGTCCGGTGACCGGGTCATGCAGACTGGTCGCCGCCAGGGCGGGGTCTTCACTGGCCGGATGCAGCGTGCAGATCAGGGCCAACACCTCGCCATCGCGTGCTCGCAGCATCATTGGTTGCAGCGCCAGTTCACGCACCTCATGCCCCGAGCGCCCAGCCAGACGCACACGCTCGACATAGCCCGCACCATGCAAACGGGTAATCGTGTCCAGATGCTCGATATCCAGACCCAGCACGGTCTTGAGATGGTTGCCCAGAACATGATGTCGGCGCTGTTCGAGAACGCGCAGCGCGGCCTTGTTGGCGGCCTGAACGCGCCCGTCGCTATCCGCGATCAGCAAGGCCTGATGCGTGGCATTGAGCACCGATGCGGGCACTGTGCCACTCAACCGACGTGGCCCCTTGTACATCCACAACAAGGCGAACAGGCCAATATGCGCAGCCACATACAAGCCCACGCCCCATGGCTGCAGACTGGCCTTGACGGCCGCAGGCACCGCCGCCAGAACCACGGCATCCAGGGCCCAGCCCAGACCCAGCAATACCAGCACAATCAAAAGACCGAGCATGCGCACGCGCAGGCGCTCACGCCCTGCCTGACCCAGTTGCAGCAGGCTGTCACCCAGCGCAATCGCCCACACAAGCCCGGCCCAGACCCAGATCAGTTCGACCCCGGGCGCGAGCAGCGGGCGGCTACCCCACGGCGTGCCTTGCACACCCAGATCACGCACCAGCCAGGCCGCCCACAGCAATGCGGCGACGGCGCCCAACGTATGACACCACAGCAACAACCGCCGCAGCAGCGCGGTGTTGGCCACAGCCACCGCCAGCGGCACCAGCAGCATGGGAATCAATGCCTGGGTCATCCACAGCAGCAAGGCCGCGCGTTGCCAGCCGTGCGCCACCATGGCCAGCGAACCGGCTTGCAGCGCCAGCGCCAGACCCAGGAGCAGAGCCCAGCCACCGGCACGCGTTTCCAGCGTGCGCAAGGCGAGCACGAACGCGAGCAGCAGGTGCAGGCCCGCAGCCCCAATCAGGAGTTGGGTCAAACTGATTTCCATCAAGCGCTCAAGACCCGCTTCACTGCATCCTGCCAGCCGGCATATCGTGTTTGCATCTTGGCCTCTTCGCGGCCCGGCTCAAACCGAGCCTGACGCTGCCAGCCTTCGGCGATTTCATCGAGATCGCGATACAGCCCGACGTGCAAACCTGCGAAATAGGCCACCCCCAGCGCGGTGGTTTCCAGCACTTTGGGGCGGTCAATCGGAATTCTCAGAGTGTCGGCCAGATACTGCACCAGCCAGTCATTGGCGACCATGCCACCGTCCACGCACAGGCTGCGCGGGGCACCGGCATCCTGAGCCATGGCATCAAGCAGGTCGCGGGTCTGGTAGCACACCGACTCCAGCGCGGCCCGCGCAATCTCGGCAAAACCGCTAGCCCGGGTCAGTCCAATCAGAGCGCCGCGCGCATCCGGGTCCCAATAAGGCGCCCCCAGCCCGGTGAACGCCGGCACCAGATAGACCCCGTTGGTCGATTCCACGCTACGCGCCAGCTTTTCGGTATCGGCCGCATTGCCGATCAAGCGGAGGTTGTCGCGCAACCACTGTACCGCCGCACCCGCAACGAAAATGCTGCCTTCCAGGGCGTAGGTCGGCTTGCCGTCGAGCCGGTAGGCCACCGTCGTCAGCATGCGATTTTCCGAACGTACGAACTGCTCGCCAATGTTGAGCACAACGAAGCAACCGGTGCCATAGGTACTTTTGACCATGCCGGGCTTGAAGCAGGCCTGCCCAACGGTGGCCGCCTGCTGATCTCCGAGCACTGCACCAATCGCAATCTCTGCACCGAGATAATGCGCTTCGATGGCCCCGAAGTCCGCTGCGGAATCGAGCACCTCAGGCAGCAAGCTGCGCGGCACGCGGAAAAACTCCAGAAGCTCGTCATCCCATTGCTGGGTGCGGACATTGAACAGCAGGGTGCGCGATGCATTGGTTGCGTCGGTGACATGTCGCTTGCCGCCGGTCAGATTCCAGATCAACCAGCTGTCGATGGTGCCAAACGCCAGTTCGCCCGCTTCGGCGCGCACGCGCGCCCCTTCAACATGGTCCAGCAGCCAGGCGATTTTGGTCGCCGAAAAATACGGATCCAGCACCAGCCCGGTGCGCTCGGTCAACCAGTCGGTCGCGTGGTTTTTTCGCAGCTGCTGACACAGCTCGCTGGTCCGGCGATCCTGCCACACGATGGCATTTGCAATCGGCTGCCCGGTGGCGCGGTCCCAGATCACCGTGGTCTCACGCTGGTTGGTGATACCACAGGCGGCGATATCGCCGGCCTCAAGACCAGCCGCATCCAGAGCCTGACGGCACACTTCCAGGGTGTCTTGCCAGATCACCGTCGCATCATGCTCGACCCAGCCGGATTCAGGATAGTGCTGAGCAAACTCTTTCTGCCCACTGCCCGCAGGCCGCCCATCGCGATCAAATACGATTGCCCGGCTACTGGTTGTGCCTTGATCTATCGCCAGCAAATAGTCCGCCATCCTGTCTCCCTCATTCCGCCCGATGGCAAAGCATGCCAAAGCGCCGCCCAGATGCAAGAACAACCCGCATCCGGGGCTCAGTTGCGATTTGATAATATGTTCAATTCAACTCCCGGATTGGCATTGCCACCCGCCACTGCAGTGATCGCCATGACTGTTTTCCGCCTGATCCTCATCGCCGGCCTGTCGGTGGGCAGCCACGCCGCTTTGGCCCAGGCTGGCGACCAACCGTTTGACGATGTGGACATCATCGCCCTGCCCTCAGCAGCGCCGCAAAAGCCCGGCTTTTCAGTCAACTGGACGTGCGATGCCATCGTTTTGAGCAGCTCACAGCGCTACCGGCCCCGCAATTGCATGCAACGCATGAACGAACAGGCTGATATTGAAGAGCTTGAAGTCGAAACGATCGGATTGGAGAACTCGCCATCCGAAGAAGACACGCCCAGGAGATTTCGCTAGATGCGCAAAATTCTTAGCACCCTGCTTGTCCTGCTTGTGGCCACGTCCAGCGCCCTTGCTTCCGACCCCCGCCAGGAATGCGAATCCTGGGCCCGTAGTGACGGCATCGACCAGATGAAATGGGATGCCTACGTCAGCTCCTGCATCCAGAGCATGAGCGGCGAAGGCGAACTCGAGCCGGTCGAGCCCGACCCCACGCAGCCGCCGCAACGCCCCAGCCGATCAGGCGAATAAACCCGCACCGGCGCGACCATTCTGAAAATCGGCTTTCTCTGTGTAAGATAATTCCTACACATGTGCACAGTTCTTGCTTGCACATTACTGGGAATCGCGGCCACGCCGCGTTTGCACGCCTCATGTGGGGCGTATTCTTTGGGGAGAATACCGATGCGCAATTTCCGCGCCTTGCCTGCGGCCTGGGCCGCTGGGCTATTGCTTGTTGCCAGCCCTTTGGCGCTGGCCCAATCTGTAGATGTTGATGACAACAGCGCTGATCTTGAACTGATCACGCTGCCGGCCGGGGCCACGCCCGAGGTCGGCGAAGGAGTGCGTCTGGACGCTATCACGGTGACCGGCTCGCGCATCAAGAAAACCACCGGCGAAGCGGCCAATCCGGTGCTTTCGCTCAGCGCTGAAGACCTTGCCGCCACCGGCGTGACGTCGATTGGCGATGTGCTGCAACGCCTATCCGTGAGCGGCTCGTCGCTCAACACCAAGTTCAATTCGGCGGGCAATTTCGGCTTTCCGGCGGACGGCGGCGGTGTTGGCTCCGGCTCAACCACGGTTTCGCTGCGCAATCTCGGCGCCAAGCGCGTACTGGTTCTGGTCGACGGCCTGCGCTGGGTCAACGAATCTTCCGCGTCCGGGGTCTCGGCGGCGGTCGATCTCAACACCATTCCGTTCAGCACCGTGGAACGGGTCGAGATCCTGACCGACGGTGCGTCTGCGCTGTATGGCTCTGATGCTATCGCCGGCGTGGTCAACATCATCACCAAAGCCAGCGCCAGCGGTCTTACCCTCAACGCCTATATGGGCGACCACAGCACCGGTGATGGGCAGACCACCACACTGAATGCCAGTTATGGAGGCCAGGGCCGCAAATACCGTTATATCGCCGATCTCAGCTATTACGATCAGAACGGCATTTCATCGGCTGACTACAGCCAGGCACGCATACCCAAGCCGGGCACGGGCCTGGCCTTTGGCAGTTCGGCCACACCGTTCACACGCAGCGTGTTCTTCAATGACGATGAAGCCGATGGCCTGTGCCCCAATGTGGACACCGATGGCGATGGGGTCGCTGATCGGGCGCTGTGCGACATCACCGCCAATGGCGTCGCCGCCGCGCCGAACTACGTCCAGGACTTCCCTGACGACTTCCATCAGTTCACCACCGCCGATCGCTACAACTACGCGGACCAGAACCTGCTGCTGACCCCGTCCGAGCGCCTTGGCCTGTTTGCCCAGGGCCAGTTCGACATCAACAACAACATCACGGCTTACGCGCGGATTCTGAGCCAGACCCGTGATTCGCAGAACCGCGCCGCGCCGGAGCCGATCTTTCTCGGCCCTGAGGCCGGCACCGGTGGCATGGCCGACAGCGTGGCCATCGCCCAGGACAACCCCTACAACCCCTTCGGCATCGCACTGGACCCGCAAGACAATCTGCTTTTGATCGGCCGTCGTCCGGTTGAGG
>JBFKEC010000115.1:0-9716 GCA_041619315.1 Oceanococcus sp.
ATTTCGCCTTAACGGGATGTCGCAGAATGCCGACATGGCCGCGTATTTGATGGTGCCAAGGGCGGTGGCGTGGGATAATGCACCTATGCATGAATTGACTTACAACGCGCTCGCTGACTGGCTGAGCGAAATCGAATCCACCACCAACCCGGCCGGATTCCATGGTCAGCTCGCTGGCATGTGGTGTCGCCATGATGAGTTGCCTGCCGATCTGGCTCTGGATGAAGTGAATCAGGACACACCGGCATGGCAGTCGCTGAACGACTACGCCAGACAGGTCAAAAGTGATCTGGAAGATCCGTCGTGCAGCTTTCAGCCTGTCCTGCCACCGGATTCCGCGCCGCTTACGGATCGGGTTGCTGCGCTGGCTGACTGGAGCGCCGGTTTGATGTTCGGGGTTGGCAGCGCCGGTGAACTGGACAAGGACAAGACCTCGGATGAGGTCAAGGAACTTCTGCGCGACCTGATGGAGATCTGCAAGATCAGCGTAGATGATGAGGATGACGGCGAGGCTGAAGAGGCCTATGTCGAAATCGTGGAATACCTCAAGGTGGCAGCACAGACTCTCTATGTCGAATTACATCCCCAGGCCGACTGAGGCCCAGATCAGCGCAGACGAATATGCGCAACGCCGACGTGCTCTTATGGATGCGATCGGCCCCGACGCCGTTGCGATCATTCCCGCTGCAAGCGAGCAGACCCGTAACAGCGATGTGCACTACCGCTTTCGTCAGGATTCGGACTTTCGCTATCTGACCGGATTTAACGAGCCGGATGCCTGGGCCGTGCTGGCCCCCGGACACGCTGAGGGCGAGTTCGTGATGTTCTGCCGTCCGCGTGACAAGGCGCGTGAACAATGGGATGGCTACCGTGCCGGGCCGGAAGGTTGTGTTGAGCGCTTTGGTGCGGATCGTGCCGAAGTGATCGGCGATCTCGACAGCAAAATCCCGGAGCTGCTTAAAGACCGCGAAGTTGTGCACTTCACCAGTGGCTGGAAGCAGGCCAATGACGTCAGTCTGCAGCGCTGGCTTGCTGCGGTACGCGCTCAGGTGCGTACCGGTATCAAAGCGCCGACCCAGGTGCATCAGCTTGGCGCAGTGCTACACGAGCAGCGCCTGTTCAAATCACCCGCTGAGGTCGCGATGATGCGCTACGCGGCGCAGGTCTCTGCCGCGGCCCATGTGCGCGCCATGCAGCGGGTCAGCCCGGGCATGTATGAATATCAGCTGGGTGCCGAACTGCACCATGACTTTGAGCGTCATGGCATGGAATGCGCCTACGGCAGTATCGTCGGTGGCGGTGCCAATGCCTGTGTTTTGCACTATGTGGAAAACAATCAGCCACTGGTTGCCGGGGATCTGTGCCTGATTGATGCCGGGGCCGAGTTCGAAGGCTACTGTGCAGATATCACCCGTACGTTTCCGGTCGATGGCACTTTCAGCCCCGCTCAGCGTGCGGTCTATGACATCGTGCTGGAGTCGCAATTGGCGGCGGTGGATGCGGTGCGCAAGGGCGCCAACTGGATGGCAGCCCACGAAGTGGTTGTACCCATCCTGACCCAGGGTCTGGTTGATCTGGGGCTGCTCAAGGGCAGTGTTGATGAGTTGATCGAAAGCCAGAAATACACCGAGTTCTTCATGCATAAAACCGGCCACTGGCTGGGCATGGATGTGCATGATGTGGGTGATTACCGTGTCAATCGGCGCTGGCGTGCACTGCAGCCCGGCATGGTGCTGACGATTGAGCCCGGGCTGTATCTGTCGGCTGCAAGCCCCGGCGTGAGTGAGGAGTTTGCCAATATCGGTATCCGTATCGAGGATGATGTGCTGGTGACCGAGGGCGCACCCGATGTCCTGACCCGTGACGTGCCCAAAAGCGTTGATGACATCGAAGCCCTGATGGCCCAGGCATGATTGCCGCGGCGCTGCGCGAAGCCTGGCGCGAAGGCAGTCTGGGGCGCACCCTGCCGGCCAATGTACTGGCCGGCGTGACCGTCGGGATTGTGGCGCTGCCATTGTCCATGGGGCTTGCGATCGCCAGTGGCGTCGCGCCCCAGCATGGCCTGTATACCGCCATCATCGGGGGGCTGCTGATTGCCTTGCTGGGTGGCTCGCGGGTCAATATTTCCGGGCCGACGGCCGCCTTTGTCGTGGTTCTGCTGCCTGTGGTTCAGCACTATGGTCTGGCCGGATTGCTGCTCGCCGGGGCCATGGCCGGGGTGATCATGATGGCGTTCGGTCTGCTCAGGTTGGGCGGCCTGATTCAGCTGATTCCGTATCCTGTGGTGGTCGGGTTTACCTCGGGTATCGGCGTGGTCATCGCCAGCTTGCAGCTCAAGGATTTTCTCGGCTTGAGCCCGCAGGGTGAGGCCGCTCACTTTCTCGACAAGCTGTGGCAGATGCTTGTTGCGCTGCCGACACTGCGTTGGCAGGAGCTTCTGATCGGTGCGCTGACCTTCAGTGTGCTGGTGCTGTGGCGACGGGTGAAAACGCGTATCCCGTCCTACCTGGTGGCATTGTTGATCGGCACATCGCTGGCTGCCGCCTTCAATGCTGCTGAAACTCTGCCGGAGGTGGAAACCATTGCCAGCCGGTTCAGTTTCGAGCGTGCTGGCGAGATGGTGCCGGGTATTCCGGCCATCGCTCCGCATATGGTCTTGCCATGGCATCTGCCGGGTGCGGATGGTCAACCGCTCAAGGTCGATCTGGCACTGCTGCGCGAACTGCTCGGCCCGGCGTTTGCCATTGCCTTGCTCGGTGCTCTGGAATCGTTGCTGTGCGCACTGGTTGCCGATGGCATGACCGGCTCGCACCACAACCCGGACAGTGAATTGATTGGCCAGGGCGCGGGCAATATTGCCGTGGCATTTTTTGGTGGTATTCCGGCCACCGCTGCGATTGCCCGCACTGCGACCAATGTGCGTTCCGGTGCAACCACACCGGTGGCCGCGATTACCCATTCAGTCTCGGTGCTGCTGGCCATGATTTTGCTCGCCCCGTGGCTGTCGCTGATTCCCATGGCGGCGATGGCGGCGGTGCTGTTGATGGTGGCCTGGAACATGAGTGAAGCGCATCACGCCCTGCGTATTGTGCGGCGGGCGCCACGCGCGGATGTGGCGGTGTTTTTCACGTGCTTTGGTCTGACCGTGCTGATCGACATGCAGGTTGCGGTGGGCGCCGGTGTGGTCCTGGCCTCACTGTTGTTCATGCGTCGCATGATCGAGCTGACTGGCAGTGAGCAGGTCAGTGCCAGCACCCATGAGCATGATCAGCATCAGGTACCGGGGGTGGTGATTTATGACGTCAACGGGCCGCTGTTTTTCGGCGCGGCGCACAAAGCATTGAAGGTCATTTCGACGGTCGACCATGACGTGCATACGGTGATCCTGGATCTTGCCGATGTGACGATGCTGGATACCACGGCGATGACCAATCTGGAGTCGATCGCCAGTGATCTGGCGGCACGCGATACCCGCCTGGTGCTGGTTCATGTGAGTGCGCGTTTGCACGAAAAAATGCAGCGCTACGGTTTGTTCGCTCAGCCCGGCATCTCCTTGCAGGCGGATGTCAAAGCGGCCCTGCACGTATGAGCGTTGGGCGTTTCGATCTGGCCATAGTGGGTGCCGGCCCGGTCGGGGCGCTGGCCGCTTTGCTGGCCGCGCAACGCGGCATGTCGGTGGCCTTGCTGGATGCCGCAACAGAACCCGCCGAGCATCCGCCGCAGGGCGATTACGACTTGCGCGTGGTCGCGCTATCGCCCGGTTCACGTCAGTTGTTCGAGCGCGTTGAGGCCTGGCCTCAGGCCTTGTCGTCACGCATTCAGCCGTATCAGCGCATGCATGTGTGGGATGGCGAAGGGCGGGGGCAGATCGATTTTGATGCCGCCGCGTTGGGGCGAGATACGCTCGGTCAGATTGTTGAGGTGCGGGTGTTGCAGTGGGGGCTGGATCAGGCGATAGCGAATCAGCCTGAAATTACCCGCATGCACGGCGCCCGTTTTGAGCGTTTTGCCGGTGCCGCGCTGCTGTGTGCCGATGGGCGCCAGGTCGACGCTGCAGCGGTGATTGGTGCCGATGGACGGGATTCGCGTGTGCGTGCGGCCTGTGGCATCGGAATAGAAACCCGCGACTACCAGCAGTGCGGCGTGGTTGCCGTGCTGGATGTACAGCCAGCTTATGCAGACTGCGCACGCCAGGTGTTTACGCCGCGAGGGCCGTTGGGTTTGCTGCCACTACCCAACCAGCAGGTCTCAATCGTATGGTCGGTTGAGCGTGTACAAGCGCAGCGCTTGTGTGCGCTGGATGACGCCGCCTTCTGTGCCGAGCTGCAGCATGCGGTGCCGGATCAGGCATTTCAGTTGCGCAGTCGACGGGCGCACTTTCCGTTGATGCTTCAGCATGCGCCGGTGTATGCCCAGGATCAGGTGGCCTTGGTTGGCGATGCCGCACATGTACTGCACCCGCTTGCCGGGCTGGGCATGAATCTTGGGTTTGAGGATGTCGCCGCGCTGCTCGATGTGCTGGCCACGCCGCAGGTCTTGCGTTCGCCGCGAGCGACCCAGGCAGCATTGGCCAAATATGCCCGGCTGCGCAGACGTCAGGTGCTGCCGGCTCTGGGTTTGATTGACGGGCTGGATGCCTTGTTCGGAACGCGCAGTGCAGAGCTGATGCAGCTGCGCAGCAGTGGTCTGGGCCTGGTCAATCGGGTTCAACGGATCAAGCGTGAGTTCATCGCCTATGCGCTGGGCGGGGTCGGCGACGCGACAGTCTGAGCGTCCGACTTACAGTCTGAGCCAGTCCAGGGCGTCGAACATGCGTGCCCAGAAGGGCTCATGTGGTTGATAGGCACGGTTTGGCTGGGCGCTGAGATCGCGCTGCAGAGCCCGAACCAGGTGCCTCAGCCTTTTCTCATGCCAGCCGCTGATGTTTTGCACAGGATCCATGATCAGGCCTGACAAGGCGGAGGTCAGTGCGATCATGGTCAGGGTCAGGCTGATCGCCAGCAGCGTGAGCCACATTGGTGTGGCGGGTGGGAACCAGCCATACCACAGGCGCCCCAGCGTTTGGCCGGCCCAGAATTGTTCGATCAGCCAGTGCTGATTGAGCGCTGCGCTGCTCAGCTGGCCGAGGCTCAGTCCACCGGGCGTGAATTGTCCGAACAGCAGCATGCCGGCGGCCAGAACCACCAGATTGGCACTGATGTCGGCCATGCCATTGCGGGCGGCCTGATAGCGCATCAAGTTGAGTTCAACTCGGTGTTGTTGCTCCGCTGTCAGTGCGCTCACGCGCTCGCGACCGATGATCTCATCGACTATGGCTTGGCGCACTTCGCGCTGTACTTTTGTGACCAGTCCGGATGGCATGTCGCTGAGCGCCTGAGCCGCTGACGTGCACGCCAGGCGCTGCAGCAGCAAACTGAGCAATTGCATCACAACCCACAGCGGCGCGTAGAACACATTGATCGGGGCGCGCAGCAGATCCAGGCCGAGGGCGTGGCGATTGAGTTGCCAAGCCCCGCGCCAGGAAAAATGCCGGGCGCAAAATGCCGGAATGGCGCGCTGCATGGTGCGTAGCGTCTGGGTGTCGGCGTCTTGTGGCAATGTGATTGGCGGTTTGGATACGCTCAAAAGTCCATTGAACCTAAAGGTCAGCCCGAAGCGGCGGCACAGATGCTAGTCGACCCGGCGTGGTTGCGCATGCGCATGGACATCGGCTGAGTCGGTGACAGCCTCGCGCGTGAAGGGCTATAATCCGCCCTCAGCTCGATTCGGCTCTGGCCGGATTGTCGCAAACGTGGGAGAGAGCAACGCCTTGTGTGTTGCCGCCGAAGGCGCAAATCCGCCCGGAATCGCTCAGGCCCATGGACCGCGTATGTGAATTCAGCTGACTCTGGAGAGCGGTGATCTGCGATCACCCACCGAAGGGGCTTAACTCTCAGGTTATAGGACAGAGGGGCGGCGATCATTCAACCGATTTAGGTGAGATACGCCGTGGCTCAAACAACGCCTCTTTACCAAAAACATCAGCAGGCCGACGCCAAGATCGTCGATTTTGCCGGCTGGGATATGCCCTTGCATTATGGTTCCCAGGTCGAGGAACACCATGCTGTGCGCCGCGATGCGGGCATGTTCGACGTCTCGCACATGTGCGCCGTGGATGTTTCGGGCAGCCAGGCGCAAGCCTTTCTGCAGTATCTGCTCGCCAATGACGTGGCGCGAGCTGCTGCCGGCAAAGCGATTTATTCCTGCATGCTCAACCAGCAGGGTGGCGTGGTCGACGACCTGATTGTTTATGTGCTGGACGGCTTCTACCGTGTGGTCGTGAACGCCGGCACAGCTGAAAAGGACGTGGCCTGGATGCAGGCGCACAGCGACGGGTTTGATGTCGACATTCAGGTCCGGCGCGATCTTGGGATTGTCGCCGTGCAGGGGCCGAATGCGCGTGAAAAAGCCTTGCCGGCACTGCCCCCGGCCTACCAGGCGAAAGCCGCCGAGCTGGGTGTGTTTCAGTGCGTGGGCGATGCCAACGGTCTGATCGGGCGCACCGGATACACCGGTGAAGACGGTTTCGAGTGCATTCTCCCGGTGGCGGACTTGCCGGCATTGTGGGATGCATTGACGGCTGCCGGTGTGGCGCCGTGCGGGCTGGGTGCGCGTGATACGTTGCGCATGGAAGCCGGCATGAACCTGTATGGGCAGGACATGGATGACAACATCACGCCGCTACAGGCCGGCCTGGGCTGGACCGTAGCCTGGGAGCCTGCCGAGCGTGATTTTGTTGGTCGCAAGGCCCTGGAACAACAAAAAGCGGAAGGCAATCTGCCGCGCTTTGTTGGTCTGGTGCTGGAGGGGCGCGGCATCATGCGCGCTCACCAGGTGGTCGATACCCCGGCCGGGCAGGGCGAGGTCACCAGTGGTGGCTTTTCACCGACCGCTGGCGTATCCATTGCGCTGGCGCGTATTCCCCGGGGCGATTTCGACCGGGTCGAGATTCAGATTCGCAACAAGAGCGTGCCGGCGCGGGTGGTCAAAGCCCCGTTTGTGCGCAATGGAAAAATCCTGATTGATCTACCGGAGGCCTCGTCATGAGCCAAATTCCCGCTGAATTGAAGTACACCAAGTCACATGAATGGATTCGCGTCGAAGCTGACGGCAGCCTGACTGTCGACATTTCCGACCATGCCCAGGAAGCACTGGGTGATCTGGTATTTGTTGAAACCCCGGAAGCCGGTCAGAGCTTTGGCGCCGGTGACGCGGCGGCAGTGGTTGAGTCGGTCAAGGCCGCATCGGATGTATACGCACCGGTTGCTGGCGACGTGATTGGTGGCAACGAAGCCCTGGCGGATGCGCCGGAAACTCTGAACGATGACCCTTATGGTGAGGGCTGGATCTTCAAGTTGCAGCCCAGTGATGCCAGTGCGCTGGATGACCTGATGAGTGCAGACGGCTACGCCGACTTCCTCAAGTCCGAACAGTAATTCTGGCGGCGTAACGCCGCTATCATCGAGACGCAGATATGCCTTTCATTCCGCACACGGAAGCTGAGGTCAGCCGCATGCTGGCCGCGATCGGTGCTCAAAGCATCGAAGACCTGTTTGACGAGATTCCGGAGAATCTCAAGGTCAAATCCTTCGACAACATTCCGGCGCGACGCTCCGAGATGGAAGTGTCACGCCTGATGCATGAGCGCGCCGAGACCGATGGTCAGCCGTTGTGCTTCATCGGCGCTGGCGCCTACGAGCACCATATCCCGGCAGCGGTGTGGCAGATTGCCACGCGCGGCGAGTTCTATTCGGCCTATACGCCCTATCAGGCCGAAGCCAGTCAGGGCACGCTGCAGCTGATCTACGAATATCAGACCATGATGTGCAACCTGACAGGCATGGATGTTTCCAATGCCTCGTTGTACGACGGTGCGACCGGTCTGGCCGAGGCTGTGCTGATGGCCGCGCGGGCCAATCGCAAGGTCAAGGAACACCGTGTGCTGATGCCGGCGTCGGTGCATCCGTATTACCGCGCGTGCGCCAAGGCGATCTGTGATGCGCAGGGGTTCGAGTTCATCAGCATCGACTTCGACCCGAGCAATGGCACGACGCTGCTCGACAGTCTCAAACCGTATGAAGGTCAGGCGATTTCCTCGCTGGTGATTCCGCAGCCCAACTTCTTCGGCCAGTTGGAAGCGGTGGATCAACTCACCGACTGGGCCCATGCCCAGGGTGCTTTGGTGATCGGCGTGGTCAATCCGGTGGCGCTGGCTTTACTCAAAGCCCCTGGCCATTGGGGTGAGAAGGGTGTGGATATCGTCTGTGGTGACGGTCAGCCGCTCGGCGCGCCACTGTCTTCGGGCGGACCGTACTACGGTTTCATGTGCTGCAAACAGCAGCATGTCCGGCAGATGCCAGGGCGCATTGTCGGGCGCACGGTCGATCTGGAAGGCAAGGTGGGTTACACCCTGACCTTGCAGGCGCGCGAGCAGCATATTCGTCGTGCCAAGGCGACCTCCAACATCTGCACCAACCAAGGGCTGGTGGTGACGGCATCGACCATTCACATGTCGTTGCTGGGTGCCGAAGGTCTGCGCCGCGTGGCTTCGGCCTGCTGGCATAACACCCGCAAGCTGGTTGATGCGCTTAACGCTATCGACGGTGTTGAGACAGTGTTCAGCGGCGCGGGCTTTCATGAAGTGGTGATCCGTTTGCCCAAGCCCGCCGCAGAAGTGATTGATGCGCTGTCCAAGCGCGACATCCTCGCCGGTCTCGATCTGAAGGCGCATTACCCGGCGCTGGGCAATGCCCTGCTGGTGTGTGTGACCGAAACCAAGAGCGATGCCGACATTGCTCATTATGTCGACCAACTCAAAACCGTCCTGGGAGCCTGATCATGAGCGAAGCGCTGATTTTTGAACTGTCCTCGCCAGGGCGTCGTGCGGCGGCTCAGGCCCCAGTGGCTGAAGCTGCGGAGACCGCCATTCCGGCCGAGTTTCTGCGCCAGGACACACCCGGTTTGCCGGAAGTCTCGGAAATGCAGGTGGTGCGTCATTACACCCGCCTGTCACAGAAGAATTTCTCCATCGACACGCATTTCTACCCTCTGGGTAGTTGCACGATGAAATACAACCCGCGGGCCTGCAACACCCTGGCCATGCTGCCGGAATTTCTGGCCCGCCATCCGCTCGCAACGCCGGATCACAGCCAGGGTTATTTGTCCTGCATGTATGACCTGCAGGAAATCCTCAAGTCGGTGACCGGTATGAAAGGCGTGTCGCTGACGCCGATGGCCGGCGCTCAGGGTGAATTCGCCGGTGTGGCGATGATCCGCGCCTATCATCTGTCGCGCGGTGATACCGAGCGCACCGAGATTCTGGTCCCGGATGCCGCCCACGGCACCAATCCGGCCACCGCCATTCAGTGTGGCTGCACGGTGCGTGAGATCCCGACCGACAGCAATGGCGATGTGGATCTGGAAGCGCTGGAAGCGGCCCTGGGGCCGAAGACCGCCGGCATCATGTTGACCAATCCGTCGACCCTGGGCGTGTTCGAGCGCAAGATCGAAACCATCGCCAAGAAGGTCCACGAAGCGGGTGGCCTGCTGTACTACGACGGGGCCAATCTGAATGCGATTCTGGGCAAGGTGCGGCCGGGCGACATGGGCTTTGATGTCATCCACATGAACCTGCACAAAACCTTCTCCACCCCGCATGGTGGCGGTGGCCCGGGTTC
>JBFKEC010000116.1:0-9590 GCA_041619315.1 Oceanococcus sp.
CATGCTGGGTGTGCGTGATGGTCAGTTTGTCTCGCCGGGAACGCACATCATGACCCTGGCCAGTCTCGATACGGTGTGGGTCGAGGTGGATGTGCTTGAGCGTGATGCTGGCGCCATCCGTCTTGGCGCTGCGGCCCGCGTAAGCGTTCCGGCTTGGCCGGGGCGGGTGTGGGAGGGCCGTGTCGATCATGTGTACCCGAGTCTTGATCCAGTCACCCGCAGCCTTAAGGTGCGTCTGGTGTTTGCCAATGCCGACCGGGCATTGCAGCCGAATATGTTTGCCCGGGTGAGCATTCTGGCTGATACCCAGATTCAGGCTTTGAGTGTGCCGGTCGCGGCGTTGATACGCAGCGGGCAGGGGGCACGGGTGGTGCGTCGTGTCGGGCCGGGACAATTTGATGTGGTGCCGGTGCAAACCGGTGTACGCACTGACAGCCACATGCAGGTGATCAGTGGCCTTGAGGCTGGTGATGAGGTGGTGGTTTCCGGGCAGTTTCTGCTCGATTCGGAAGCCAATCTGGATGCCGAAACGTTGCGCTTGAGAGCGGAGCATATGAAGGAGCATGGTGCAGCTGCGCACCCGACGCATGAGCATGCGTCGTCCAAACGGCCAAAGTCCGCGCTGACCTTGGCACGGGTGATCGCAGTTGATCCGGAAGGTGGGCGCATCACGCTTGAGCATGAGCGGATCGAGTCCATGGGCATGGCCGCCATGACCATGCCCTTTTCGCTCAGCGGCGATCTGGATGTGTCTGCCTTCAAGCCTGGCGATGAAGTGCGTTTTGCCCTGGCTCCGGGCAGCATGGCGATTGAGCGGCTGGAGCGGGTGCAATGATCGCGCGACTGATTCAATGGTCGGTTCACAATCGCGCGCTGGTTCTTATGGCCACCCTGTTCCTGGTGGTCGCCGGCGCGCTTGCCTTGAAGGACACCGCGGTAGACGCCATTCCCGATCTGTCCGATGTGCAGGTGATTGTGCACACGCCCTATGCCGGTCAGGCACCGCGTGTGGTTGAGGAGCAGGTGACCTATCCGCTATCCGCCGCGCTGCTGTCGGTGCCGGGTGCGAGCACCGTGCGCGGCTATTCGTTTTTCGGCGATTCTTATGTCTACGTTCTTTTTGCTGATGGCACGGATCCGTACTGGGCGCGCTCACGGGTGCTCGAATCGCTGGCTCAGGTCACGCCGGCGCTGCCGGCAGAGGCGCAGCCCACGCTCGGTCCGGATGCCACTGGTGTGGGCTGGGTCTATGAGTACGCCTTGGTGGATCGCACAGGGCAGCATGATCTGTCTGAACTGACCTCATTGCAGAACTGGTTTTTGCGCTATGAGTTGCAGAGCCTGCCCGGAGTGGCCGAGGTCGCAACTGTCGGTGGCATGGTGCGCCAATATCAGGTGGTGGTTGATCCGGACCGGCTGCGCGCCTTGAACATGCCCCTGTCGCAAGTGCGCCAGGCCATACAGGCAGGCAATCAGGAAGCTGGCGGTGCGGTGGTGGAGATGGCCGAAGCCGAATACATGGTTCGGGCCAGTGGCTATATCGGTGGTATCGAGGATTTGCAGGCCATCCCGCTGCGCGCGACCCGTGAGGGTGTGGTTGTGCGTCTTTCCGATGTGGCTGATGTGCGTCTTGGCCCACAGATGCGCCGCGGGGTGGCGGAACTCAACGGTGAAGGTGAAGTCGTCGGCGGCATCATCGTGATGCGCTATGGCGCCAATGCCCAGGCCACTATCAAACAGGTCAAGGCGCGGCTCGAGCGTTTGCGCAGCAGCCTGCCAGCCGGGGTCGAGGTCATCACGGTGTATGACCGGTCCGAATTGATTGGTCGGGCAGTGGGCAATCTGATGCGCACGCTGGTCGAGGAATTCCTGGTGATCGCACTGGTGTGCGCGTTGTTCCTGTTTCATCTGCGCTCGGCACTGGTCGCGATCATCACGCTGCCCGTGGGCATATTGGTGGCATTTTTGATCATGCGCGGGCAGGGCATTACCGCCAATATCATGTCGCTGGGCGGGATCGCCATCGCCATCGGTGCCATGGCCGATGCGGCCATCGTGATGATCGAGAACCTGCACAAGCACATGGAAGCGCAGGATGATCGGCGCAACCACTGGCAGCGGGTCGTGGATGCCTGCTCTGAAGTTGGTCCGGCATTGTTCTTCTCGTTGCTGATCATCACCCTCAGCTTTGTGCCGGTGTTCATGCTGGAGGCGCAGGAAGGGCGTTTGTTCGCGCCGCTGGCATTCACCAAGACCTATGCCATGGCCGCCTCTGCAGGGCTGGCCGTTACCTTGGTGCCGGTGTTGATGGGCTACTTTGTGCGTGGGCGTATTCGTGCCGAACAGGAAAACCCGCTGAATCGGGCGTTACTGGCGGTGTATCGGCCGCTGCTGCATAAGATGCTGCGTGCGCCGGCGCTGGTTGTGGGCGGGGCGCTTGTGGTTCTGATTGTGACGCTGTATCCGGCCAGTCGCTTGGGCGCGGAATTCATGCCGCCGCTGGATGAAGGTGACTGGATGTACATGCCCACAACCCGGCCCGGCATTTCCGTGGGCAAGGCGCGCCAGTTGCTGCAGCAGACCGACAAGCTGATCAAGTCGGTGCCCGAGGTCGACACCGTGTTCGGCAAAATCGGGCGCGCCGAAACGGCCACAGACCCGGCCCCGCTGACGATGATTGAAACCACCATCACGTTCAAGCCAAAGAGCGAGTGGCGTGCCGGAAAAACGCTTGAAGATATCCGTGATGAAATCCGCGCCAGAGTGCAGATCCCTGGCTTGAGCAATGCCTGGGTGATGCCGATCAAAACGCGAATCGACATGCTCGCCACCGGGATCAAGACCCCGCTGGGGATCAAGATTAGCGGTGCGGATCTGGACCAGATTCAGACGCTGGGGCGGCAATTGGAAGCCCTGCTGCCCCAACTTGAAGGCACAGTCAGCGTGTACGCCGAGCAGGTAGCCGGCGGCCGCTATATCAATGTGGATATTGATCGTGAGCGCGCCGGGCGTTTTGGCCTGAACATAGATGATGTGCAGGGTGTTGTGCGCAGCGCCATCGGAGGCATGAATGTGACCCACACGGTCGAAGGGCGCGAGCGCTATCCGGTCAATCTGCGCTATCCGCAGGCCTTTCGTGATTCGGTCGAGGCGATTGATGCGCTGCCCATGGTTACCGCTCAAGGTATGCATCTGGCCCTTGGCGATGTGGCTGACGTGGCCATAGACAGTGGGCCGCCCATGATCAAGAGTGAAAACGCACGTCTGGCGGGCTGGGTCTTCGTTGACATTCAAGGGCGCGACATTGGTGCCTATGTGCGTGATGCCCAGCGTCTGGTCGAGCAGCAGTTGTCATTGCCGCCCGGTTACACCTTGAACTGGTCCGGGCAGTACGAGTACATGCAACGTGCGCGTGAGCGCCTGAAGGTGGCGCTGCCGGCAACCCTGGCCGTGATCTGTGTGCTGCTGTATCTGGCGTTTCGCAATTTTGCCCAGATGGCGGTGGTGCTGGGCACGGTGCCGCTGGCGCTGATTGGCGGCGTGTGGTTATTGCATGCGCTTGGCTATGCGCTGTCTGTGGCCGTGGTCGTGGGCTTTATTGCGCTGGCCGGTGTGGCGGTTGAGATTGGCGTGGTCATGCTTGTGTACCTGAACATGGCGCGTGATCGAATGCTGCGGCGCGCGCGCGAACAGGGTCGGGTGCCCGGCCCTGACGAGTGGCGTCAGGCGATTGCCGAGGGCGCGGCATTGCGTATGCGCCCCGTGGTCATGACCACGGCCACCCTGGTGTTTGGCCTGCTGCCCGTCATGCTTGGCGCCGGTACCGGATCGGAAGTGATGCAGCGTATCGCGGCGCCGCTATTTGGTGGGGCAATCAGTGCGTTGCTGCTCAGTCTGGTGGTGTTGCCGTGCGTCTATTTGCTGTGCTTCGGTCGACAAGCTGAGGCAAACCAGCAGAGCGTTGCAGGCCATGATCTGTAAGCGCGTGGCACTTGTGCAGGCGGGTATAAAAAAATGCCATAATGGTGAAGTTTTTCCTTATGTTCAGCGGACGCCACGTGCCGCCCCAACTCAGAAGTGCCTCAGCTCATGACAGACCTCAGCAAATACCGGAATATCGGTATTTTCGCCCACGTAGACGCGGGTAAAACCACCAGCACCGAACGCATCCTCAGCCTGACCGGCAAGATTCACAAAACCGGTGAAGTGCACGATGGTGAAGCCACCACCGACTTCATGGACCAGGAGCGTGAGCGCGGCATCACCATCCAGTCAGCTGCAACCAGCTGTGAATGGAACGGCCATCGCCTGAACATTATCGACACCCCAGGGCACGTTGACTTCACCATTGAAGTGTACCGCTCGCTGAAGGTGCTTGATGGTGGTGTGGGTGTCTTCTGTGGTTCCGGCGGCGTTGAGCCTCAGTCGGAAACCAACTGGCGCTATGCCAATGATTCCGAAGTTTCCCGGATTATCTTCGTCAACAAGCTGGACCGCATGGGCGCGGACTTCATGCGCGTGGTCAAGCAGATCGAAACCGTGCTGGGTGCAACCCCGCTGGTCATGGTCCTGCCGATCGGTCGTGAAGACGAGTTCACCGGCGTTGTTGATCTTCTGACCCGCAAAGCCTGGGTTTGGGACGCTTCTGGTGATCCGCTTAACTACACCCTCGAAGATGTGCCGGCCGACATGGCTGACGATGTCGAAGAGTGGCGTGAAAAGCTGATCGAAACGGCCCTGGAACAGGACGACGATCTGCTCGAAGCCTATCTGGAAGGCAATGAGCCGAGCATTGAAGACGTCAAGAAGTGCATCCGCAAGGGCACCAACACGATGGACTTCTTCCCGACCTACTGTGGTTCGGCGTTCAAGAACAAGGGCATGCAGCTGATGCTGGATGCTGTGGTCGATTTCCTGCCCAGCCCGACTGAAGTCAAGCCGCAGCCGGAAGTGGATCTGGAAGGTAACGAAACGGGTGAGTTCGCCATCGTTGATGCCAATCGTCCGCTGCGTGCGCTTGCGTTCAAGATCATGGACGACCGTTACGGCGCGTTGACCTTTGTGCGTATCTACTCGGGCCGCATCGAAAAGGGCATGACCGTGCTCAACACGTTCACCGGCAAGACCGAGCGTATTGGCCGTATCGTGGAAATGCACGCCGATGACCGCATCGAGCACAACAGTGCTCAGGCTGGTGACATCGTCGCTGTGCTGGGTATGAAAAACACTCAGACCGGTCACACCCTGTGTGATCCCAAAGAGCCTGCAACCCTGGAGCCGATGGTGTTCCCGGATGCAGTGATCTCCATGGCGATTGCGCCTAAAGACAAGGCCGGCGCTGAGAAGATGGCTCTGGCACTGGGCAAGATGGTTCAGGAAGATCCCTCGTTCTACGTCAGCTCGGACGAAGATTCGGGTGAGACCATCCTCGGCGGCATGGGTGAGCTTCACCTCGACGTCAAGATCGACATCCTGCGTCGTACCCATAATGTTGAGGTTGTGGTTGGCAAGCCGCAGGTGGCTTACCGCGAAACCATTACCCAAGCGATTGAAGATTCCTACACCCATAAGAAACAGTCGGGTGGTTCGGGTCAGTTCGGTAAGATCGACTACATGATCGAGCCGGGTGAGCCGGGTAGCGGCTACGTGTTCGAGTCCAAGGTGACCGGCGGTAACGTACCGCGTGAGTTCTGGCCGGCTGTCGAGAAGGGCTTCAAGCTGATGATGGACGAAGGCGTACTCGCCGGGTTCCCGCTGATGGACTTCAAGGTCACGCTGCTGGACGGTGCTTTCCACGCGGTTGACTCCTCGGCCATCGCGTTCGAAATCGCAGCCAAGAGCGCCTACCGTCAGACCATTCCGAAATGTGGCCCGCAGCTGATCGAGCCGATCATGAAGGTCGACGTGTTCACCCCGGATGACCATGTTGGTGACTGCATTGGTGACCTTAACCGTCGCCGCGGCATGATCAAGTCTCAGGAAGCGGGCGCCACCGGCGTGCGTATCAAGGCTGACGTGCCGCTGTCGGAAATGTTTGGCTACATCGGTGATCTGCGTACCATGACCTCAGGTCGTGGCCAGTTCTCGATGGAGTTCTCGCACTATCTGCCGTGTCCCAAGAACGTGGCTGATGCCGTGATTGAAGAAACCAAGGCTCGCAAGGCCGAGAAAGGCTAAGCAGAACCCATCAGGGTTCAAGCCTGAGTCTGAACAGGCCCCACCTCATTGAGGTGGGGCTTTTTTTATGCCCGCAGGTTCAGCTCAATTCGCGTGGTCGTCCGCTGTGGCGTCAGACTCGGGTGGCAACGGCGGATTCAGGCCAACCATGGTCAAGGTCGCAATCACGCCGATCAAAAGGCCCTGCCAGGGTTCAAATAGCGCCAGCGCCATGCCGGTGAGCAGGACGACACCGCGTTCAGTGGCATCGCGCGGAATCGCCATGGCCACATAAGCGCAGGCAAAACCGGTCAGCACCAGGGTCAGCGACAGGGCAATGCCCATCAGCGGCTTGAGTCCGGTGAGCATGGGCAGCAGGAAGAACATGAACGGCAGGCACATGACGTAGTAGCTGCCGAGCCCGGAAAACAGATGATCCATGGCCTGGCTGCCGCGTCGCCAGCGCTGCACCACAATGACATGCACCCCGGTCCACATGCTGCCCTGGGTCGGAAAGAAGGGCGCGCTGATCGCCATCAGTGCATTGCGGATGCCCAGCGAAAGATGTGAGCGGCCGGGGTTGATGTCGGGTGGGTCGTCGCGGCGGTCGGTCGCAGCCTGGCGCAGCACTTCGTTGCCCGTGACCAGATCGCCGAAAAGAATCACGTAGGCGACCAGCGCCAGCGGAAGGCACTGAAGCATCAATGCCGCATCCGGCCAGCCGACCGCCCAGGGCGAGGCGATGGCCCAGACTTCACCCACAGGCGGCAGCAGGAATCCCCATTGAATGTCGTAGTCGATCTCGCCCACCAAGGGTCCGACAACAGCGGCCAGCAGAAAACCTGGCAGCAAACCCAGTGCGGCGAGCAGGCCCACAACCTTGCTGGTTTCACGCAGGCGTTGCAGGGGCAGTGAAAAGGCCAGCAGCAGGCATACAGCACAGGCCAGCGTGGTGCTGATCGGCTGGGCCAGCAGGTACTTGTCGGCATCGTCGTGAAATACACGCTTCAGGGCGGCAATGGCAGCGCCCAGAATGATGCCGCCTTTGAGTGCAGGCGGCAGCCATTGCATGATGCGCCCGCCCAGGCCGGTCAATCCGAGTATGACGACAATAAGGGCGAAATCCAGGGACAACGCGGTCATGGCTTGAAAGCGCTCGGCGGGACTTTCAAAGCCACCAATCACAAAGGTCAGCACTAACGGCAGGGCGGGTGTGATCCAGCCCGGGGCATAGGGTTCGCCGAATACGAACACCGCGGAAGATATCAAGATGGAATGGATGAATGACGCGGCCACGGCCTGCTCGAAGCTGAGCCCGAAGTAGCCCATCATCACCGGCACCAGCGCCAGCCCTGTGGCTGCGGCCACCATGGTGCCCTGAAGTCCTTCGGACCAGTACCAGCGGGCGTGGACAAAGGGAATGCGCAGGGTGAAAGGACCCCAGCGCAGGCCGCCACGGGTTGCCGCGGTGTTGCTCTCGTTCATGTTGTCTCCTGGATGGACTGCTGCGCCTGCCGGTGTGTTCACCGATCTGTCATGGCGTGTGTGCAGTGGCTCTGTTTGTACGTGAGAATGCGCTCGTGAGCAATGGCTGCGCACTCAACATTGCGCTGCGAAACGCGGATAATGACGGGTTGATCCCCACGCTGGTGTTGTTGTCATGCCCATATTGTCCGAACTGATGTACTGGTTGAGTCAGGCCGCTGTTGCCAGTTTGGCTGCGGCTGCAGTGATCGAAGCCGGGCGCAAGCGCTTCGATTTGTTCGGCATGCTGGTGGTGGCCGTGTCTGCGGCGCTGGGTGGTGGCTCGCTGCGTGACATGCTTCTGGACCGCCCAGTGTTCTGGGTGCGCGATCAAACCTATTTGCTGACGGCGCTTGGCGCAGCGCTGGTGGTGTTTTTTATCGCCCGGCGCTGGCGTCTGCCGATGCGTTACTTCCTGATATCGGATGCCATCGGACTTGCGCTGTTTACGGTGGTGGGTACACGCATCGCACTGAATATGGAGGCGGCCTGGCTGACCGCATCGTTTCTTGGGGTGGTCACCGGTGTCATGGGTGGCATCTTGCGTGACATTCTGTGCAACGAAGAGCCCCTGGTGTTCCAGGGGCCCCTATACGCCACCGCCGCATGGGCAGGGGCGCTGGTCTATATCGCGCTGATTGCTCAGGGGCAGTCTGGGGTGGTGCCGGCGATGGTCGCCGGCGGTTTGATTCTGGTTTTACGCGGTGCGGCAGTGCGCTGGACCTGGCGCCTGCCGTCGTATCGCGACCCGGATGATGGTTGAGGCGCTGTTAGCGGTGCAAGTCGCCAGCACGTTCCGGCTGGTACAGGATCTCGTCGATGGTGACGCTCAGGGTGCGGCCGTCCGGGCTGGGCCATTCGATGCTTTCGCCTTCTGCCAGGCCGAGCAAGGCGCTGCCGATCGGTGCCAGAATCGACAGGGTCTCACCGCTGCTGTCGACTTTGTCCGGATAGACCAGGGTGTAGCAGAAGGTGGAGCCGGTGTCTGTGGCCTTGAAGCGGACCCGCGAATTCATGGTTACTACATTGGGCGGAATCTGTTCCGGTGCCACGATATCGGCACGTTCGAGCTCGACCAGCAAATCATCGCGACCGGGCAGGTTCTTGCCGCCATTGCCGTACAGCACGGCCTCCAGACGGTCTGCGTCGAGACTGGAAATGACGATGTTTGGTCTTACTGCCATGATCAAAGCTCCTGAGGTGCCCCGCAAGGCACGCATGAGATAAACCCCGGTTGGGAGTGGAAGCGCCCGACACTACCTGATCCGCAGATTTAAAAGTAGATGCCGGTTTGAAGTACAAAGAATATGCAGATGATATCGCGCGTTTGATTCGCAAGGGCGAGCTGAGTACTGGCCAGCGTTTGCCGTCGGTGCGCGAAGTCGGGGTTCAGCGCGGGCTGAGTCCCGTAACTGTGCTCAAGGCCTATCACCGCCTGGAAGCGCGAGGTCTGATTGTAGCTCGCCCACGTTCCGGGTTCTTCGTTTCCGCGCGTGAGCCCGCGTCGGTCGCGCAACCGGTGCGTTCGCGTCCGCCGCGGCGGGCAACGCCGGTGCACAAAAGCGATTTCATTTTCGAGATTCTGCGGGCCTCAAAATCACCCCAGGTTGTGCCTCTGGGTTCGGCTTTTCCTAGCCCGGAACTGTTTCCGCTGGCGCGGCTGGCCCGCTCAATGAGTCGGGCCATGAAGCGGCTTGATCCGTGGCGCGCGGTTACCGACCTGACGCCGGGCAGTGCACGCTTGAGGCAGCAGATTGCACTGCGTTATAAAATCAGTGGCGTGCCGATGGACAGTGAAGAGTTGGTCATCACTGACGGTGCCATGGAGGGGCTGAACCTGTGTTTGCAGGCGGTGACCCGGCCGGGCGACAGCGTGGTGATCGAGTCGCCAACATTTTATGCGGCGCTAC
>JBFKEC010000117.1:0-9586 GCA_041619315.1 Oceanococcus sp.
TAAATCGCGTTGTAACCGGATGAGCCGGCGACAAAGTTGGCGAAACCCCAGGCGGCAGATTGCCACAGCAGGCCGCTGACCAGGCCGCCGACAAAAGCAGGCCACAGGCGCACCCGGGTGTTGGGGATGAACATGAACACAAAGGTGAAAACGCCAACGATGAGGACATATGGCAGCAGCAGTCCGGCCAGATACACCGAATGGCTCAACAGTTCGCTGTTCAGAAGGCTCTCAACCAGGCGGTTGGAGCTCAGGCTGGCGGTGGTGCCGATGACCAGTGTAATGGCCAGCGGGCCGAGCAGCAGAACGACCAGATATTCCGAGATGCGCTGGGTCAGTGGGCGCTGGCGGGGGATTTTCCAGATGAAGTTGAAGGCGCTTTCGACCTTTTGAATCATCGCCAGCACGGTGTAGAACAGCAGTGCGATCCCGATCGAGCCGAGCACCCCAATTTTGATGTTGTCGACAAAGCCAATCACCGTCGTGGTGATTTCGCTGGCCGAAGGGCCCAGCGGTTCAAGCAGGGCCTCAATCATCGGTTCAACCCGATTGTGCACACCCAGCCCTTTCATGATGGAAAAGGCCAGAGCCAGTAACGGCACCAATGACAGCAGTGTGGTGTAGACCAGGCTCATGGCGCGTAGGGTCAGCTCGCCCGCGGTCAATTCGCGAATGGTGCAGAACACCAACCGCCCGGCCTGGATCGCGCGTAACCGCCAGCCCATTGCTGGCTGGGTCCACAGCAGATTCAGGCGATCGTCCCAGTACTCTTTTAGATTCATAAAGTTACACCTGTTGCGCCGTTCGTCGGACAAACGGTTGATGTTGCACTGCAACACTTGACAGTATATTGACGCACCACTATGATGCATCGCAACAAATGTTGCAGCACAGCATTTTGTGCCATCCGAACATCACACATGCGCTTTTGGGAGATTAGTCCATGCAGGTTCAAGAAATTATCGAAGACGTTAAGGGTCGTGCCGAAAAAGTGAGCAAAGAAGCTCAGGTTCGTTACGAAAAAGTCAGCAAGCAGGCTCAGGACGTTATCAAGACGTCGCGCGACACCGCCAAGAAAGCCGGCGATCTGGTCAAGAAAAACGCCAAAAAAGTGGCTGACACCAACCAGACCACGGCCAAAGGCCTGATTGGCAATGCCAAGACCAGCCTGACCAAAGCCCGTGAAGCCGGTATCAAGGAAGTGGCTGCCAAGCCTGCTGCGTTCCTGCCGGAAGGCAAAAGCGACGTGGTTAAGGCCTACAACGTGACCGTGACCACCGTGACCAAAACTCGCGAAGACCTGGCCAAGCTGCTGAAGAAAAGCGCTGACCAGATCAAGCTGACCATTGAAGGCAAAAAGCCGGTCGCCAAGAAAGCCACCACCGCGCGCAAGCCGGCGGCTCGCAAGGCTCCGGCCAAGAAGACGACCACCACCGCTCGTAAGGCTCCGGCCAAGGCGGCTACGGCTTCTTAAGCCACCATCCCCCCCTCGGCGGTGCGCAAGCGCTGCCGGCCCCGCCGGGCACTTCCTTTGGAAGTGTCCGGTTTTTTTATGCCGCGCGCGCGCCAACGGTGAGGCCGGCACAATCAGCTGTCGTCGGTGTCTGCCGAACGTCGACGCCGTGAGCCGCGTTTGCGTGGCTGCGATTCAGCGGATTCTTCCAGCGAGCCAAATGCAGCGGCAATCAGGCGCTGCCAGGCTTTGGTGCCACGCACCGCATCCATATTTTCTTTGACGAAGGTTTTCGCGTCGACCCCGTCCAGGCCGTCGGAAAACTTGTCGCGTGCATAGCGAACCAGATCTTCCTGAATGCCGAGCACATCAGGAATACCGAGGAACTGCCGCAGTTCCTCGGGTTTCAGGTCGATTTCAATCTTGATCTGCACACTGGTCTCCTCTGTGACGAGGAGCCAGTGTACGGGTTTGCACGCCCCTCGTTCAGCCTTCCAGGCGCTTACGCGCTTCGGCGTACTTCTCGGCGGTCTTGGCGATAATTTCTTCGGGAAGATTGGGCCCAGGCGCCTTTTTGTCCCAGTCCAGCGTTTCCAGATAGTCGCGCACGAACTGTTTGTCGAAGCTCGGCGGGCTGATCCCCAGCTTGTATTCGTCTGCCGGCCAGAAGCGTGATGAGTCTGGCGTCAAAACTTCGTCGATGAGCACCACATTGCCATCGTCATCCAGGCCAAACTCCAGCTTGGTGTCGGCGATGATGATGCCTTTCTCGCGGGCGAAGGCAGAGGCTTCGGAATACAGGCGCAGGCTCAGATCGCGAACCTTCTCGGCCAGTTCGCGGCCAATCAGGTTGACGATATGGTCGAAGTCGACGTTTTCGTCATGCTCACCGACATCGGCTTTGGTCGACGGCGTGAAAATTGGTTCCGGCAACTGCTGGGCCTGCTGCAGGCCAGGCGGCAGGGCGATGCCGCACACGGCGCCCGTCTGCTGGTAGTCCTTCCAGCCCGAGCCGATGATGTAGCCGCGCACGATCGCTTCCAGCGGCAGTGGCTTGAGCTTTTTGACCACGATGGCCTGATCGGCCAGTTTGGCGCACAGATCGGCATCGCTGATCACATCCGACAGCGGGGTGTCCGACAGATGGTTGGGCAACCAGTCAGAGAATTTGTCGAACCAGAAATTGGCCAGCTGGGTCAGCACTGCGCCTTTTCCAGGGATCGGGTCGGGCAAAATAACGTCAAATGCAGACAGCCGGTCGCTGGTGACAATCAACAGCTTGTCGTCGCCTACGGCGTAAATGTCACGAACTTTGCCGCGGTTGAGCAGCGGCAGGTCGGGCAGGTTTGAGGTGTGAACAGCTTGAGTCATGATCGGCTCCAAGCAGGGGTGGGTTTTTGCGAAAAAAGGGCGCAACTTTATGCCAAGCCACCCTTTTAGGTAAAGTAGCGCCCCTGCTGCCCGACGGGCGGTCATCATTTTTTCAGTCACCACCTCGTTTCACGTCCATGAAAACCCAAACCCCGGTTATTGCGCCATCGATTCTGTCGGCCGATTTCGCCCGCCTAGGCGAAGATGTCTCACGCGTTGTGGACGCCGGAGCGGACTGGGTTCACGTCGATGTCATGGACAACCATTACGTGCCCAATCTGACCTTCGGTCCGATGATTCCCAAGGCACTGCGCAAATACGGCATTGATGCGCCCATGGATGTGCACCTGATGATCGAGCCGGTTGACGCCATCATTCCTGAATTTGCAGCGGCCGGGGCCAGCCTGATCAGCTTTCACCCGGAAGCCTCGCGTCATGTTGATCGCACCATTCAGCTGATCAAGGCCGAGGGATGTCAGACCGGTCTGGTGCTGAATCCGGCGACCCCGCTGAATGTGCTCGATCATGTGCTTGAGAATCTGGACCTGGTGCTGGTGATGTCAGTCAATCCGGGTTTCGGCGGACAATCATTCATTCCGTCGGCGCTGGACAAGCTGCGCGCGATTCGCAAGCGTATTGATGCTGCGGGTCTTGCCACGCGGCTGCAAATTGATGGAGGCGTAAAAGTCGACAACATCGCCGAGATTGCTGCCGCCGGAGCCGACACCTTTGTTGCCGGCTCGGCGATTTTTGGTAGCGATGACTACGCCGCGACCATTGCCCAGATGCGGCAGCAGATCGGCTCATGAAGCAGCAGTTGATTCCGGTGGTGCGTGAAGCGCTGTCGGATCTCGAAACACCGCTGTCGACCTACCGCAAGCTGGCTGACTGTCCCAACAGCTTTTTGCTCGAATCGGTCGAGGGCGGCGAGCGCTGGGGCCGCTATTCGATCATTGGTCTGGCCGCGCGCGAACAGATTTGTGTTCAGGCCGGCGTGCTTGAGCATCGCCGTGATGGCGCGCTTGTCAGTCGCAGCACGCCGGATGATCCGTTGCAGTGGATTGCCGACTACGCGGCCAGCGTGGACGCGCCCGATCTGCCCGACCTGCCGCGCCTGAATGGTGGTCTGGTTGGCTATTTTGGCGCTGACACCGTGCGCATGATCGAACCACGACTGGCCGGAGTGACACACGAGGACGCGGTCGGTACGCCGGATATCCTATTGTTACGCGCGGATGAGCTGGTGGTGTTCGACAATCTGCGCGGGCGCCTGCATTTCGTGATTCTGTGTGAGCCGGGCCAGCAGGCCGCGGCCGAGGCGCGGATCGATGAATTGATGGGGCAAATGGCGGCGCCGCTGCCGCCCGAAGCGCCATGGCATTTTGACGAACCCGAAGCGCTGGCCTTTGAGTCGCGCTTTGGCGAAGACGGTTTCAAGGCCGGGGTCGAGCGCATTCGTGAATACATCCTGGCTGGCGATGCCATGCAGGTGGTGCTTTCGCAACAACTCAGCGCGCCGTTCGATGGGCGCCCACTGGATTTGTACCGCGCCCTGCGCAGCCTCAACCCGTCCCCGTACCTCTACTATTTTGATTTCGGTGAAGGCGAGCACCGTTTCCAGGTGGTTGGTTCTTCACCGGAGATTCTGGTCAGGTTGGAAGAGCGCGAGGTGACTTTGCGCCCGATCGCAGGCACCCGGCCGCGTGGCGCGAGCCCGCAGCAGGATGTGGCCTATGAGCGTGAGCTGCTGGAAGATCCCAAGGAACTGGCCGAACATCTGATGCTGATCGACCTGGGTCGGAATGATGTTGGTCGGATCGCCGAGGCGGGCAGCGTGAAGCTGACGGACAAAATGGTGATCGAACGCTATTCCCACGTCATGCATATCGTGTCCAATGTGAGCGGCACGCTGCGTGACGGTGCCGATGCGATTGATGTGCTGCGCGCGACCTTCCCCGCCGGCACCCTGTCCGGCGCCCCCAAGATTCGTGCGCTGGAGATCATTGATGAGCTCGAGCCGAGCAAGCGCGGGGTGTATTCCGGCGCGGTCGGCTACCTGGCCTGGAATGGCAGCATGGACACGGCGATTGCCATCCGCACCGCGGTGGTCAAGAACGACCGCATATTCATTCAGGCCGGCGCTGGCATCGTGGCCGATTCGGTGCCTGACAGTGAATGGCAGGAAACCATGAACAAGGCCGGCGCTGTATTGCGCGCGGCGGGTCTGGCGCAAGCGCGCCGGCATGCGGAGGGCCAGGCATGATCCTGATGCTCGACAACTACGATTCGTTCACCTTCAACCTCGTGCAGTACCTGATGGAGCTGGGTCGTGAGGTCAAGGTGGTGCGTAACGACGAAATCACGGCCGCACAGATTGCCGATCTCACACCCTCTCACATCGTCATTTCGCCGGGGCCGTGCACGCCCGACAAGGCTGGGGTGTCGCTGGATGTGATTGACCGCTTTGCCGGTGAAATCCCGCTGTTCGGCGTGTGTCTGGGCCATCAGTCGATCGGTCAGTATTTCGGTGGCCGGGTTATCCGTGCGCGTGAAGTCATGCACGGTAAGACTTCGCCGATTCACCACACCGGGCAGGGGGTGTTCAGCGATCTGCCCAGCCCGTATATCGCGACACGCTATCATTCACTGGTGGTCGAGGCTGCAAGCCTGCCGGATTGCCTGGAGGTTACGGCCTGGACCGAAACCGCTGATGGCCAGCGCGATGAGATCATGGGGCTGCGCCACCGTGAGCTGGACGTACAGGGCGTGCAGTTTCACCCCGAGTCGATCCTGTCCGAGCACGGCCACCTTATGTTGAAGAATTTTGTGGAAGGCAAATGAGCAACGCGACCTACACCGCGGCACTGAATCAGCTGCTTGATGGTGAAAACCTGCAGGCGGATACCACCGCGACGATCATGCGCCAGATCATGGGCGGTGAGGCCACGCCGGCTCAGATCGCCGGTTTTCTGATCGCCTTGCGTATGAAAGGCGAAACCGTGGCAGAAATCACCGCGGCCGCCCGGGTCATGCGCGAGTTTGCTGCGCCGATGGGCTTTTCCGACGCGCTGCGCGCCCAGCTGATCGACACCTGCGGTACCGGTGGTGATGGCTCGAGCTTTTTCAATGTGTCCACGGCCAGCGCGATTGCCTGCGCAGCGGCGGGCGCCAAGGTGGCCAAGCACGGCAATCGCTCGGTCTCGAGCAAAAGCGGCAGCGCCGATGTACTGATGGCGGCTGGCGTCAACGTCGATCTGGGACCAGATCAGGTCCAGCGTTGCGTTGAGAAAATTGGTCTGGGATTTTTGTTTGCG
The DNA here is from genome assembly GCA_041619315.1 of Oceanococcus sp. Taxonomy (GTDB): domain Bacteria; phylum Pseudomonadota; class Gammaproteobacteria; order Nevskiales; family Oceanococcaceae; genus Oceanococcus. The sequence goes on from JBFKEC010000117.1 coordinate 6,139, forward strand.
CCGACCTTCCACCCGGCCATGAAACATGCCGTGGGCCCGCGCAAGGAGCTGGGTGTTCGCACTTTGTTCAACCTGCTCGGGCCGTTGACCAACCCGGCCGGCGCGCGTCGCCAGGTCATGGGTGTGTTTTCCAGCCAGTGGGTTGAGCCGATCGCTCAGGTGCTGGGCAATCTGGGTTGCGAGCATGTCCTGGTGGTGCACAGTGAAGATGGTCTGGATGAGGTCAGCCTGTCGGCAGCCACCCAGGTGGCTGAGTGGAAAGATGGCGAGTTGCACACCTACAAGGTGCAGGCTCAGGACTTCGGTCTTGGTCGTTGCGATCGCAAGGAATTGCAGGTCACCGATGCTGACGACAGCTTGCAGCTGATTCGCTGGGCGTTTGCCGGCGAGCGTGGCCCGGTCGCAGACATGATTGCGCTCAATGGTGGCGCTGCCCTGTATGTGTCCGGTGAGGTCGCGGACTGGGCCTCGGGCGTTAGCAAGATTCAGGAGGTACTGGAAAGTGGCGCTGCGGCTGAGAAGCTGTCCGAGCTGGCCACCTATTCGCAGTCCCTGGCCGGCGCATGAGCAACGTTCTCGACAAGATTCTGGCGCAAAAGGCAGACGAGGTCCGTGCGGCCAAGAAGCGCATTTCGCGCAGCGGTTTGTCCGAGCTGATTGAGCAGCAATCGGCACCGCGCGGTTTCGAGGCGGCCATGAATGCCGCGATCAGTGCATGCCGCAGCGCGGTTATCTCCGAATTGAAAAAGGCTTCGCCCAGCAAAGGCCTGATTCGTGAGGACTTCGATCCGTCATTTCTGGCACAAAGTTATGCCCGTGGCGGGGCGACCTGTCTGTCGGTGCTGACCGATCAGGTGTTTTTCCAGGGTCACCATGATTACCTGATGGCTGCCCGCAGCGCCTGCACGCTGCCGGCCTTGCGCAAGGATTTCATGATCGATACCTACCAGATGGCCGAGTCGCGCGGCTGGGGGGCTGATTGCATCCTGCTGATCGTGGCCGCGCTGTCGGATGCGCAAATGAACGAGTTGTATGCAGCGGCGCGCGAATATGGTCTGGATGTGCTGGTCGAGGTGCATGATGGTGACGAGTTGCAGCGCGCATTGCGCTTGCCCGGTGGTTTGCTTGGCATCAACAACCGCAATTTGAAAACCTTCGAAACCTCGCTAGGCAACACCCTGGACCTGCTCCCGCAGATTCCGCCGGAGCGCAGTGTGGTGACCGAAAGCGGCATACACGGTGCTCAAGACATGCGCACCATGCGTGATGCCGGGGTGTTCGGGTTTTTGATCGGCGAGCACCTGATGCGCGAGCCGGATCCGGGTGAAGCGCTAGCCGGCTGGCTGCAGAATGCGGATCTTGCGACCGCTTGATTCGATCAGGCCGTCGTCTTCCAGTGTTTTGAGCACGCGGCCAGCCATTTCGCGTGAGCAGCCGGCTATGCGGGCCAGCTCCTGGCGGCTGAGCTTGACCACGCAGCCGCGCTCATCGCGCTGAGCATCGGGCTGATCAGCCAGATCGAGCAAAATGCGCGCGATGCGCCCGGAGACATCCAGAAAATTGAGGTCGGCGAGGCGGCGTGAGGTGTCGCGCAGGCGCAGGGCGAGTTGGCCGGCGAGCACCTGCATCACCTCGGGGTGCTTGGCCGAAAATGCCTTGAAGGGCTCGAAGCCCATTTCCGCGACCCAGGTTTCGGCGCGGGTGCGAACCAGCGCGCTGCGTGATTCCAGGTGAGGAAACAGGCACATCTCACCAAAAAACTCGCCTGGATGGCAGTAGGCGAGTACCATTTCGCGCCCTTGTTCATCCTCGGCCAAAATGCTGACTGAACCTTCCAGGATCAGATACAGACATTGAGGTGGATCACCCGAGTGGATCACAGTTTGTTTGGCGCTGAACCGGCGCCGGTGCGATTGGGTTACAAACGCACGAACCGCCGGATCTTCAAGGAAGTTGGTTTCACCGATCGCACTCATAAGGTGGAGATTACCTAAAAATGGAAGCACGTGTGCGCTGGCTAGATGGGGCCAGTTTTATTGCCGAGACCGGCAGTGGTCATGCCATCGTAATTGATGGTCCGCCGGATATCGGTGGCCGCAACATCGGGCCGCGCCCGATGGAACTTATTTTGCTGGGTGTTGGCAGTTGCAGCAATGTGGACGTGATTCACATCCTCAAGCGCGCCCGCCAGCATGTGGTGGATTGCGATGTGAAGGTCACCGCCGAGCGGGCTGAAACCGACCCCAAAGTTTTTACTGCGATTCATTTGCAGTTCAAGGTCACCGGGCATGAAATGAAGCCGGCTCAGGTCGAGCGTGCGGTCAAGCTGTCGGCCGAAAAGTACTGCTCGGCCAGTCTGATGCTTCAAGCTACGGTCAAAATCACGCACGGCTGCGATATTGTTGATCTGGGGCCCGCCCCGGCAGCGCAGGCTGAGGAGTAATCGGTGCAGAAGAAGCTCAATCACAAGCTCAAGCTTCATGGCTTCAACAACCTGACAAAGTCGTTGAGCTTCAACATCTACGATATTTGCTACGCGCGTAGCGAATCGCAGACCAAGGCGTATATCGAATACATCGATGAGGCCTACAACGCGGAGCGTCTGACCGATATTCTGACCGAGGTGGCCAACATCATTGGCGCCAATGTGCTGAATGTGGCGCGCCAGGACTACGAGCCGCAGGGCGCCAGCGTCACCATCCTGATCTGCGAAGAGCCGATGGATGATGTGCAGAAGGAAACCGTGGTGGCGCATCTGGATAAGAGCCACATCACCGTGCACACCTATCCGGAAACTCATCCTGATCACGGCATCAGCACGTTTCGCGCCGATATTGATGTTTCAACCTGCGGGGTGATTTCGCCGCTGCGTGCGCTTAACTACCTGATCAACAGTTTCGAGTCCGACATTGTGACGATGGACTATCGCGTGCGTGGCTTCACCCGCAACGTGAAAGGGCGCAAGCACTTCATCGATCACAAGATCAACTCGATTCAGGATTTTCTCGAGCGCGACATTCGGAATCGTTACGACGCCATCGACGTCAACGTTTACCAGGAATACATGTTCCACACCAAGATGCGCTTGCGCGATCTGGATCTGGACACCTATCTGTTTGGCGAAGGCGTGGATGAAATCACGTCCCAGGAAGCCAAGCGGATTCGACGCAGCGTCGAGCATGAGATTCTGGAAATCTTCTACGGGCGGAATATGCCCAGATAGGGTGGCAGCTACGGCCCCGAAACAGTCAGGCGTTGGCGTGTGGAACTAGCCTTTGTAGGCCGCGGTGGTCATCACCTTGGCCGCAACTCGCATCAGGCCGCGCAGCGGCGGTGGTAGCTCACGTCCGCCGGCATCACGCGCCTGCTGGCCGTGGCGTGCCTCGTCCTGCTTCATCTGCTCGACGATTTCACGGCTGCGTTGGTCGCCGGCGGGCAGTTTGCTCAA
>JBFKEC010000118.1:0-9581 GCA_041619315.1 Oceanococcus sp.
ACCATGCCGGTTTTGGTCTTACTGGAGTCGGTCAGGCGCGCAATGCCGAAGTCGGTCACCTTGACCTGATGCGAATCCGGCAGCCACATCAGATTGGCCGGCTTGATATCGCGATGAATCACATTGTTGGAATGGGCGTAGTCCAGCGCATCGGCCGCATCGGCGATCAGTGCCAGGACCTCTTTGGGTGGCAGCAGCTTGCCCGGTTTGGTGTGCGCTGTGAGGTCATAACCCTTGATGAACTCCATCGCGATATAGGCCAGATCATGCTCTTCGCCGGCGTCATAGATGGTGACAATATTAGGGTGGGTCAGGCGTCCAGCCGTTTCCGCTTCGCGGAAGAAGCGCTCTTTGACTTCATCCAGTTCGTCGGCTTCGAATTCTTGCGACAGGGCCATGGTCTTGATCGCCACCGTGCGCCCGATCTTGGGATCCTTGCCCAGATAGACCACACCCATGGCGCCTTTGCCCAGTTCGCGTTCGACTTCATAACGGCCCAGCATCGGCTTTTCGATATCTTCGCCGGCCATCATCAGGGTGCCGGCGCCGACGTTGCCACCGAGCATCACCGTGTCATTGAGCTTGTGCGCCCGTGCCGCCCGCGCTTTGGCATCTTTGAATTCAGGGTTGATGTCGAGAACGTGCTCGTAAGCTGAAATCGCCTTGGTGAATTGGCGCTTGCGCTCGTAATCCAAGCCGAGGTTGTAGATCGGCTCGAGTATCTGTTCATCCTTGGGGCAGCGGCGGAATTTCTCGAACGCCATGTCGAGTTGGCCCTGACTCTGGAAAGCAATACCCAGCATGCGATTGCTTTCGGCCGATTCCATCTCTGAGCTGGCGCGCAGCGCTTCGGTCACGCGCAGCGACTTGATGGTCATGAACAGATGGCCCAGAACCAGCAGTAGTGCCGGGGTGGTCAGTGGTATCCACAGGGCATTGGTGGCAATCAGGCTGATGTTGGCGACCAGCAGCAGGGCGACACCTGTCAGGGACAGCAGCGCGGCCAAGCCTGCACCCAGAGCGGGTATGCCCAGGCAGATCCACGCGGCGATGGTCAGCAGTGCGCCCAGTGTGGCCAGCCCCGCCCATGCCGGTTTGGTGTAGAAATCTTCGCTCAGGATGCTGGCGACAGTGTGGGCGACGACCTCGGCCGGCGCGGTGGAGCCGCTCAGCGGGGTCGGCAAATGGTCGCCGATGCCGGTTGCGGTTGCCCCCAGGATGACAATCTTGTCGCGGTATTTTTCCGCTGGGATGTTGTCGACCAGCACATCAAAGAAGGAATCGATATCAAAAGCTGGCAGGTTGCCGTCACCCTGATAGTAGTGGTTGAGCATGCGCAAATCAGCGCTGGTGCCAATGCTCAGGCCACCCAGATCCAGACGTCCGGGGGCAATGCTGATGTCCTGTGGTGTGAGGTTCAATGACTGCATCGCAATGGCCAGTGCCAGCGAGGGGTAGTAGTCATCAAAATAGCGGATGACCAGCGCTTCGCTGCGCTGCACCCCGTCCACGTCGAGCAATGTGGTCAGATGGCCCAAACTGGCGGCGGGCGCGGCCAGCGGATCGATAGTGGAAAATATGCGCTGCGCCGGCAGGGCATCGATATCACCGCTGTGCGGAATACGCGAGGCGCTAAGTGTCGGCGGTAATGGGTCAGGGCGGCCGCGCAGATAACCCGGGCTGATGGCGAACGCCTGAGCCACTCGGCCGTTGTCCGCATAGGCCTCAGCCAGTCGGGCGTCGGCGTCAAGGCGTGCGATTGCACCTAGCAGGCCATTTCGCACGTTCTGCAGGTCGCCGGAAAGCTGATTGAACAGCGCGGAATCGCGGTACTGGCGGGTCAGGTTGGCCAGGGCAACCGCGCTCGGGCCGTTGCCAGGTCGGCGTTCTGCTTCAGCCATCAGGGCTTCAAGGGCGATGCTTTCTTGTTGAACCGGACCGCTCAGGCTGGAGCTTTCAAACTGTTGAAGTATCGACTGTAGTTCAAGCTGGCCGGGGTCAGTCTGCGCTTCTGAATAGAAAATGGTGTTGCCGACGACCTTGGCACCAGCTTCGCTGAGCTTGTCGATCATGTCGGCGTGCAGGGTGCGCGGCCATGGCCAGCGGCCGAGGTTTTCGATGCTCTGGTCATCAATGGCGATGACCGCGATATCGGCGCTGGGCTGGCGCTCATTGAGGCGCACGCCGGCATCGTAGCTGATGCGTTCCAGCGAGCCGGAACTGCCTGGAAAGATCAAATAGGCCAGCACAGCAAACAGTGCGCAGAACACTGCGCCCGCAAACCAGTCTCGACTCCACAACTTGGCTTTAGTGGCCACCCCGTCCCCAAGCGCAATTTATGATTTGCCATAGTATGGCCGATTCGCAATGAGTGGCAATGGCGTTGAGCAAGAGTAAAAAACAATTTCGCTGTAATGAGTGCGGTGCGCAGTCCAGTCAGTGGGCCGGTCAGTGCACGACGTGCGGAGCCTGGAACGCTCTGGAAGCGGTCGCTGCGGCGCCGGTGGAGTCTGCTGGGCGGGGGGCTCGCGGTTATGCCGGGGAAAACCGCATTCGCATGCTCAAGGATGTCGGTGAGGATGCTGAGGTTCGCATCGATAGCGGATTTCTCGAACTTGACCGGGTGCTGGGTGGCGGCATCGTTGCCGGTTCGGTGGTGTTGCTTGGTGGCGACCCCGGGATCGGAAAGTCGACCTTGCTGTTGCAATTGTTGATTCGCATGCAGGCTCGCCAGCGCATGGTCTATGTCACGGGTGAGGAATCGTTGCAGCAAGTGCGCATGCGCGCGCAGCGCCTGGGGGAAAAGGATGCGGCACTGGGTGTTGTGGCCGAAACCGAAGTGGAAAGCATTCTGGCGTTGCTCGAGCAGGACCCGCCAGCCCTGCTGGTCATTGATTCGATTCAAACGCTGTACACACGGGCGCTGGGTTCGGCGCCGGGCTCTGTGGCGCAATTGCGTGAATGCTGTGCCTTGTTGGTGCGCTTTGCCAAGCAGCGCAATGTGGCCATATTTCTGGTCGGTCATGTCACCAAGGAGGGGGTGATCGCCGGGCCTCGCGTGCTTGAGCACATGGTCGACACAGTGCTGTATTTCGAGGCGGACCCGGGTGGGCGTTTGCGCATGATCCGCGCCGCCAAGAATCGATTTGGCGCGGTCAATGAGATCGGCTTCTTCGCCATGGCTGATTCCGGTCTCAAGGAGGTGCGCAATCCGTCTGCCCTGTTCCTGGCCCGGGATGCGGACCCGGCGGCTGGCAGCGTGGTGCTGGTGACCCGGGAGGGCAGTCGTTCGGTGTTGGTCGAAGTGCAGGCGTTGGTTGACCGTGGCGGCTCATCGCCCCGCCGTGTTTCAGTCGGACTTGAAGCCAATAGGCTCGCCATGTTGCTGGCGGTGCTGCATCGCCACGCTCAGATCAGCCTGCTCGATCAGGATGTTTTCATCAACGTGGTTGGCGGCTTGCAAGTGCGCGAAACGGCGGCAGACCTGGCCACCGTGCTAGCCGCGGTATCGAGCTTTCGCGACCGTGCATTGCCCGGTGGACTCGCGGTGTTCGGCGAGTTGGGGCTGTCAGGTGAACTGCGCCCGGTCAGCGGCGGTGAGGAGCGCATTGCCGAGGCGGCCAAGCAGGGATTTGCGCGGATCATCGTTCCGCTCTCCAACAAGCCACGCAAGTCGCCGGCAAAAACCGAGGTCATCGCCGTGCGCAGCCTGTCCGAGGCGCTGGATGCAGCATTTGACTGAGCCTGCGGCGAGGCTAGCGGCGTTTGCTGCGCGGCTTGGACTTGGGGGGCGTGAGCTTGACTTGCTGGATCATGTTGGCCTGGGTGGCTTCAATTTCGATCTGGTAATCGTGCAGCTTTAGCAGTGTCCCAGGCTCCGGGATATCCTCAAGTTGTTCCAGGATCAAGCCGTTGAGTGTGCGTGCGCTGGAACTCGGGAGGGCCCATTGCATGGCCCGGTTGAGGCTGCGTACATTGGTCATGGCGTTGACCGTGTACGAACCATCACCATTGGGTTTGGCGTGACGCATGCGGGTCGACGGGTCGGTGGTGAACTCGCCAACAATCTCCTCGAGAATATCTTCCAGCGTAACCAGGCCCTGAATGTCGCCGTACTCGTCGACCACAAAGCCAATCCGGCGGCGCTGATTCTGGAAATTTAACAGCTGTTGGTTGAGGGCTGTGCCTTCCGGGATGAAATACGGCTCGCGCGCCTGCTCAAGCAATGAGTCCTTGTTCAAGGACTGGCTGGTCAGCAGACCCAAAATGCGGCGCAAATGAATGATGCCGCGTATGTCGTCGATGCTGCCGTCATAAAGCGGCAGTCTGGTGTGATGGCTGGACTGAATCTGATTCAGCACATCGTCCCAGTCACGAGAAATGTCGACACCCACGATTTCGTTGCGCGGCACCATGATGTCCTCGACGGTGGCTTTTTCCAGGTCGAGGATAGACAGCAACATGTTCTGGTGGCGGCGCGGAATCATCGCGCCGGTTTCGGCCACGACGGTGCGCAATTCTTCAGTCGAAAGGCTGTGCTGGGCCGCGTGTTCAGGATCAACGCCGAGCAAGCGCAGCAACTGGCGGGCAATCGCGCTGATGCCCCAGACCAGGGGGTACAGAATCTTGATCAGCGGGACATAGACCCAAGCTGCGGGGTAGGCCAGACGTTCCGGTTCGAGCGCGGCGAGCGTTTTCGGGGTGACCTCAGAAAACAGCAGGATGACCAGCGTAAGCACACCCGTGGCAATGGCAATGCCGGGCTCGCCAAACAGACGCATACCGATGATGGTTGCGATGGCCGAAGCCAGGATGTTGACGAAGTTGTTGCCGAGCAGAATGATGCCAATCAGGCGATCCTGCCGTTCGAGTAGCGCGGCGACGCGTTTGGCGTTTTTGTCGCCGCTGTTGGCACGATGCTGCAAGCGATAGCGGTTGAGCGCCATCAATGCGGTTTCCGAACCTGAAAAGAACGCGGACATCGCGATCAGCGCCAGCAGAAGGCTTAGCAGAAAGCCTATAGAGAACTCGTCCAAGGTGGACTCACCGCTCCAGTATCAATAAAGACTACTAAGGTAGGGGCAAAAGCGAGCCTGTCAAGGTCGCAGGGGCCTAAGTCCAGGTTCGGCCGAGTATCTGTTCGAGCACGACTTTGGACCCGAAGTAGGCCAGTAACAGGATGATATAGGCGCCCATGACCCAGCGAATTGCGGTGCGTCCGCGCCAGCCGCGCAGCATGCGACCTGCGGTCAAAGCGCCGAACAAGGCGCAGGCGATGATCGACAGCGCGGTTTTGTGCGCCAGATGCTGGGCAAACACATTGTCGACGAACAGAAAGCCGCTGCTGATGCTGATGCTGAGCAAAATGAAGCCGAACAGAACGAGTTTGAAGACCAGTTCTTCCATGACCTGCAGGGGCGGCAGGCTGTGGTGATGGTGGCGGCCTTTGTGCAGGTTGCTGTCGAGCAGGGCGTAGCTGACGGTTTGCAGCGCGGCCAAGGTCAGCGTGGCGTAGGCCAGCATGGACGCCAGAATGTGCAGTTTCAGCGGCGTTGACAGGTCGACTGAATTGACCGCGCCCTGGGGCAGCCACCATGCCAGCGGCACGGCCAGTGCGGCAACCGGCCACAGCCAGCGGCCCAGATGCCAAAGCGGCATGCGCAGGCACATCAACAAGTGGATGGCACAGCACAACCATAAAAACAGCGCCAGCGCCTGGCCAATGCCCAGCTTCCACTGGCCTTGCAGCGCATCACCCATGCCCAGAGCCAATCCCTGCGCCGCCACTGCGCAAGCCAGACCAAGAACCAGCGTCTGATTGCGCTGGTCGGATTCAGGGCGATGAACACGCCAGGCGCACCACAAATAGAGTGTTGCGGCCAGAGATTCGAGCAGAATGAGCATGGGCGCTATCTTCGCATGGCTGAAGAACAAGGTGTATGTGGCGCACCGCTTGGGGTGGAGCGTGTCACGCAGGTAAACTGCTTGTTTTTGCACCGGCATCCACGATGTTCGAAAGCCTTTCCGAGAATTTACAAACCACCTTTAAGGAGTTGCGCGGTCAGGGCCGTCTGACCGAAGACAACATAAAGGATGCGCTGCGCCAGGTGCGCCGCGCCTTGCTGGAAGCCGACGTGGCTTTGGAGGTGGTGCGCGACTTCATCGAGCGGGTCAAGGAGCGCGCGCTGGGTGAGCAGGTACGGAATAGCCTGACGCCTGGTCAGGAATTCATTGGGATAGTTCGCGAAGAGCTGATTACCGAGCTGGGAGGCGCCAGCCAGGGGCTGGAATTGCGCGCCCAGCCGCCCGCAGTCATTCTCATGGCGGGCCTGCAGGGTTCGGGTAAAACCACCAGCACCGGCAAGCTCGCGCGTTATCTGCTCGAGCAGAAAAAACGTGTACTGGTGGTCAGCTGCGACGTTTACCGTCCGGCCGCGATCGATCAGCTCAAGACCGTGGCTGAGGCGGTCTCTGCCGATTTCCATCCGTCATCGCCGTTGCAAAGTCCGGCGCAGATTGCCGAATCTGCGCTCGCTGTTGCGCGCAAGGATCTGTACGACGTTCTGATCGTCGATACCGCCGGTCGTCAGACCGTGGACGAGAAGATGATGCAGGAGATTCAGGGCCTGCATGCATTCCTCAAGCCGGCGGAAACCCTGTTCGTTATTGACAGCATGACCGGCCAGGATGCGGCCAAGACCGCGGCGGCCTTTGGTCAGGCGCTGGCCCTGACGGGTGTTGTGCTGACCAAGGTTGACGGTGATGCGCGCGGCGGCGCGGCCTTGTCGGTGCGCAAGGTTACCGGCAAGCCAATCAAGTTTCTTGGGGTGGGCGAGAAGCTCGAAGCGCTGGAGGTTTTCCATCCTGAGCGGCTGGCCTCACGCATTCTCGGCATGGGTGATGTACTCAGCCTGATCGAAGATGCGGAAAAGAAAATCGACCGCCAGAAGGCGGAAAAACTCGCGCGCAAGTTCAAGAAAGGCAAGGGCTTTGACCTCGAGGACTACCGTGACCAGCTGGCCCAGATGGTCAATATGGGGGGGCTGGGTGCGATGCTCGACAAGCTGCCCGGCATGTCCCAGATCCCGGACCAGGTCAAAAACCAGGTCAATGACAAGGAAATTACCCGCGCGATTGCCATCATCAATTCGATGACTGTGCAGGAGCGGCGTTTTCCGGACGTGATCAAAGCCTCGCGCAAAAAGCGTATTGCGGCGGGCTCCGGCACTCAGGTTCCAGACGTGAATCGCTTGCTCAAACAGCACATGCAGATGCAGAAAATGATGAAGCGCATGCGCAAGGGCGGCATGGCCAACATGATGCGGGGCATGCAGGGCATGCTGCCGCCGGGTGGTATGCCGCGTCGCTAGATACGAAAACTCTTCACTTTTGCGCGAAACCAAGTACAATCTCGCGCCTTTTCCCGGATTACTCTTTCCGAAGGCATTATGGTCAAGATCAGACTCGCTCGAGGCGGCGCTAAAAAGAAGCCGTTCTATCACATCGTTGTTGCCGATATTCGAGCTCGCCGTGACGGTCGCTCGATTGAGCGCCTGGGTTTTTACAACCCGGTTGCCCGTGGCAACAGTGAAACTCTGCGGCTGGACCTCGACCGCGTTGACCATTGGGTCAAGAACGGTGCGGTCATGACCGATCGCGTTGCTGCGATCGTGCGCAACCAGCGCAAGGCGCAGGGCGCAAGTCCGGCAGCCGAGGCTGCTGCCGCCGAATAAACGCTCATGTCACGGCAAAAGGACGAAGATGTCGTCCTTGGAACAATCCGTGGCGTGTTCGGAGTTCGCGGCTGGGTGAGGGTTGAGTCCTTCACCGAACCTGCTGAAAACATACTCGACTATGCCCGCTGGCGTGTTTATTCACGCAGCGGGCATCGTGTTTTGTGCCCGCAGGAAGGGCGTTGGCATGGCCCCGGACTTATCGTGCAGCTCGCCACAGAGGATGGTGGCCTCATCGCAGACCGCGAAGGTGCTGCGGCGTTGGTCGGTGGGCAAATCAAAGTGCGCCGCAGCGAACTCCCTCAGCTCGATTCCGGTGAGGTTTACTGGTCCGATCTGGTCGGCTTGCGCGTGATCGGTCTGAACGATGAAGCGCTAGGTGAGGTTGCCGAGGTGCTCGACAATCCGGCCCATCCGATTTTGCGCATTGATGCGGACCCGCCGCTGCTGATCCCTTTTGTGCGCGGAGCGATTGTCGATAGCGTCGATCTGGAGCGTGGAGAGATTCACGTGCAGTGGTCGTCCGAATATGCGCTTTGACCTGCTAACCCTGCTGCCGGAGGCCGTGGCGGCGTTTGCCGCAATGGGCGTCACCGGTGAAGCTTTGCGCAGTGGCAAGGCGCAGCTGGCGGCATGGAATCCGCGTGACTTCGAAGCCAAGGGGCGTCCGGACGACAAACCCTATGGCGGTGGTGCTGGCATGGTGCTGCAGGCTGAACCTTTGGCGTGTGCAATAGAAGCTGCCCGCGCGGCAGGTCCAGCGGCGCGACCAGTGGTTTTGTTGTCACCGCAAGGGCGTACCTTTGATCAGGCGCTGGCCCAGGAATTTGCGCAGGGTGAGGGTGCGGTGCTGATTGCTGGTCGTTACGAAGGCATTGATCAGCGCGTCATTGACAGCCACGTGGATGTCGAAGTTTCTGCGGGCGACTTCGTTCTGAGCGGTGGTGAGCTGCCGGCATTGATGATGATTGATGCCATATTGCGCTTGCTTCCAGGCATTCTTGGTGATGAAAAATCTGCGCGTGATGAGTCATTTGTTGACGCGCGGCTGGAATATCCGCAATATACGCGGCCCGAAAGCTGGCGCGGCCGGACAGTTCCGCCTGTGCTGATGTCCGGAAACCACCGGGAGATCCTGCATTGGCGCAGGGTTCAGGCGCTTGGACGCACCTGGGAACGTCGCCCGGATTTGCTGGACGAAAGCGCATTTGATGCGCAGAACCGCGCGTTGTTGCGCGAATACATAAACGAATTTCTTGCAGGACAAAGCAAAGATGCAACATCTGATTGACGCGGTGGAAGCCGAACAGATGACCCGTGACGTGCCGCCGTTCGCTCCGGGCGATACCGTGGTTGTTCAGGTCAAGGTTAAGGAAGGCGAGCGCGAGCGTCTGCAGGCGTTTGAAGGCGTCGTGATCGGCAAGCGCAACCGGGGGCTGAACTCGGCCTTCACAGTGCGCAAGATCTCGCACGGCGAAGGTGTCGAGCGTACCTTCCAGACCTACAGCCCGCTGGTCGACAGCCTGGCTGTCAAGCGTCGCGGCGATGTGCGCAAGGCCAAGTTGTACTACCTGCGTGACCTGTCCGGTAAGGCCGCACGCATCAAGGAGAAGCTCGCCTAAGGCGCGCTTCCCTGCAGTAAAAAGCAGCCCTCGTGCTGCTTTTTTTGTATCTGGGCTGGGCTCCTGTCCTGCTCGTACCTTGTTCCCCGTGCGCCTGGGCAAATCCCCGGGCAGCCGAGTCCATCGATTTAGCGCGTACGATCATTCTCCTGCTGGCCGGCTGGCCGGGGATGTCGGCCCCTGGGGGGGCCTGGAGAGTCGCGCCGGCGCCGGCCGCCTGGGCGCC
>JBFKEC010000119.1:0-9525 GCA_041619315.1 Oceanococcus sp.
GCCAGTGACGGGCCGGGTTGGGCGAATGGCCAGCTGAGCGGATTGAGCATGGCCTGCTCAATCGCGTGGGACTGTTCGATATTCAGCCATTGACACAGCGCTGACCAGGCCGTCGATTCGTCGCTTTCAAGCGCTTCGCTGCGCAGCTGCAGCGACTGTGCGGGTGGCAACTGGGCGCGCCAGTTGAGCAAATTGCGATTGGCCGCAAACCACGGCAGCTGCGGTTCGGTTTGTGGCGGAATAAAGCTGTGATCCTTGTAGTCCAATGGCACGAACACATGTTCGTTTGACCATTGGTGCAGCAGTGCGCCCTGACTGAATGGATGGCGACTCAGATGCAGCAGCATTGGTGTGGCGTCAATGCTGCGTATGCGTCGCCATGCAAGCGGCCGCAGCGCGGCATCATCGTCGGGAATGACCAGTTGGCGTGGCGCCACAATCTCGGCCAGATGCTCGATCAGCTGTGCGCAGCTCCAGTCGGCATGTTGTTCAAGCCAGGCGTCGGCCTGACTGATGCCGCGATTGTCATTACGTTCGTACAGCAGCCAGGCGATGGCCCGACGCAAACCGTGACCATGTGTGCCCTGACTGAGTTGGAACACCTTGAGGGCATCGCCAATGGTGTCTGCCAGCAGCACATCGAGTTGTGGCAGGGCATACAGCTGCGGATGCTGGTGCAGGCAGCCGGCGGCCCAGGCATGGCCGCTGAATGGCGCGCCAAGCAGCCAGATTGGAGATGGTGTGTTCATGGCTTGTCTGCCTGGCCCAGCCACACTTCGCAGCCACCGCGCGGATTGGGCTCGTAGACCCACTCACCATGACGCTTGACCGCCACTTTGGGGCCGAATGGGTTGGCCGTGGTGATGAACAGGCCGTGTGAGGTCGAGACCAGATTGCGGAAACCCCAGTTGTAGTGATTGCCAAAACCATTGCGGGTGACCGGTTCGAAATTCACGCCGTCGGCACTGCGCCAGATCTCTGCGCCGCCATGATTCTGCACCAATGCATCTTCGCCCCAGTGCTCGATCAGGGTTTGTACATCCGGTGGCCAACTGGGAACCAGGATGTAGGGCAGCAGATTGGCCCAGGAAAAGGTGCCCACGTAGAGCCAGCCATCGTGCACGCACATGCGCCAAATGTAGCCGTTGAAAATGCTGTCGAAGCCCGGTCCGATGCCGGACAGTGGGTACTTGGGGCCCTGATCGGTCATGCGTGGCTCGCCGACAATCAGGTCCCAACTGTTGTCGGGCCAAACGCGCAGTAGTTCTGCAGATGCCGGGCCGATGCCGGCGGCGTAGTGATAGCCGCCATTGATAATGCCGCATCCGGCGTACAGCGCACCGTTGAATTCGCACAGAGCGGTGGTCGCTTCATTCAGCTGGCCGCGGCCGGCGCCGCGTTCATAGACCTTCTCCCAGGTGTAGGGCAGGTCGTTGCCGCCGCGGGTTTTCCACAGTTCGCTGCCACTGTTGGGATTAACCGTGCCACCGTACAAATGGCCATCGAAGGTGGCCATCTCGAACACGGTTGCGTTGTCCTTATTGCCAAAGCCTTCGGGGCTTGCCGCCTGCCAATCGCTGGTGGTCAGGTCATGGTTGGCGTAGATGATCGCCTCGGAGCTCAGATCCTGGGTGAAACCCTTGGAGGTGCCAGAACCTGTTGGGCTTAAATGAACGCGCCCGCTGAACTGCTTGAGGGTGCGGCAGGTGCGAACGGCCGGGCCAAAGGGAGGGCGTGCGATGGGGGCAAAATTGCGTCCGTCTTCACTGCGCAGTATGTCCGGAGAATGGGCTGTGTGCGGCGACCAGGCCGAGACATACAGGCACGGGTGCGGGTCTTTTTCGGTCTGAATAACAGCCATGCCGCGCAAGCCGATGTAGCTGGGCACATCGTCGCGGCCATTGCTGCCATGCACGGTGGGCGAACGAAACACCAACAGCCAGGTATCGGTGTCGACGCTGTATTCCCAGATCTGGGCGCGCCGGTCGAGATCATAGATGTCCGCCGGACATTCAATCGGCCACGGCTGTATACCTTTGCGCCGACCGGCCAGTCGCAAGCCGGCCAAATTGCCGCGGGTCGTGCCGACATACAGTTTGTCGTTGAACCAGGCGGCGCTGTGGGCATAGCTGTTCATGCCGTCGCCAAAGCCATTGAGGCAAGTCAGGTCAAAGTCTGACTCGCTCAGTGGCCGTCCTTGTGCAGGCGATTCGATCACGGAATCCAGGACCAGATTTCAACCATGATGAAGCGCACCAGGGCGCGTGAAAACACGATAAACACAGGTTCCCAGCCAGCGCGAATCTTGGCATTGCCGGTCAGGCCCGGTTTGAGCCGCTCGTCACCCTCATCAAGCTCCACCTGCACGCGTACAATGCGGCCATATTCACCCTGCTCGGCATTCGGGGCGATGTCGGTAACCTGACCGCTGAAACTGGCCCCGGGGTAGGCCCACAACTTGGCTTTCACGCTGGCCCCGGGCGCAATTGCACCGAGCGAGGATTCCGGCAGATAGACCCGCGCGAGCAGGCCCTGGGTGTTTTCGATGATGGCGACTTGTTCGCCACGTTCCAGGTAGTCGCCGCGAGCGTAGATCAGGCTGGATGACACCACCCGCCCGGCAATCGGCGCACGCACCTCGCTCATGGCCAGTTCATTGTCGGCGGCGGCCAGTTCGGCCTCGGCCTGGGCAATTTTGGACTTGAGGCTGTCGACCCGCTCGGTCTCGGCCGGACTCTGCACCAGTTCCAGCCCGCGCTGCGCTTCCAGATATTCCTGATGGGCCACGTCGGCGGCGCCAGCCGCCTGTTCGTATTCCTGAGCGGTCACCCCGCCGCTGCGATAGGCCTGCTCAACCCGTTTGAGACGCGAGCGCGCGAGCTTGAGTGCAGCGTCCGCGGTTTCAACACGCTGCCTGGTCAGTTCGATCTCTTCGTCTTTGGCGCCGCGTAGCAGCAGGGCCAGTTCCGAATTCAGGCTGGCCAGCTGTGCGCGTGCGGCATCGACCCGCGAACGGGCCAACGTGTCATCCAGACGCACCAGGGTCTGGCCGGCTTCGACCATGTCGCCCTCGCTGACCAGTACGCTGCGGATATCACCGGCGGTCAGGGCGCGCACGTCGGCGCGTGCCCGCGGCAGGACCTCGACTTCGCCGCTGGGCGCGTAGGGGTAGGGCAGTAAAGCTACAACCAGCAGGATGACACCACCAATCCACTGGCCTCGAGTGGGTCGCCAGATCTTGCGTGGCGGCTTGTCGATGGTGTTGCCTTCGAGAGAAAGATTTGAGTATTGCTTGACCATAAAGTAGCCGAATGCCCCTAGCGTGACTGCTATGCCGGCGCCTTGATGGCGCGCTTCCAAAAAACTCCCGATCAGCCAAAGGATGAACGCGAGCAAACCGAATGAGAACGTCATGGAGATGACGCCGTATGCCGCGAGCCAGCGCAGTGGCAGGCGACGTTGTTGATTGTTCCAGGGGCGTCGTGCCCCGATGATGGCCCCCATCGACTGATACTTCAGATCAAGCACACCCAGGTAATTGCACAGCAAGTAGTAGCCGTCCTGGGTGACCAGCGGATTGAGGCGCAGCAGCAGTGAAATGGTCGAGGCGGTGGCGACCACCGTGGCCATGCTGGCGAGGACCGGCGCGCTGCTTACATTCAGGGCCCATATCAAAACCGCAAGCGCTTGCAGCACCAGCAACCCGGCGGGCGAAGCCGCAGTTACGCGCAGTCGGTGATTACGCCGCAGATGTCCGCTCAGACGCTCCCCGTGCACGGCCAGTCGCGGAATTGGAAGCATCTTGTCGACAATCACATGGACTCTGGGGCGGGTGCCGCCGAAGCGCTCGATGGCGCCGGCGCGGGCCGCCATGGTCACGACGTTGAGGATGCCGATGGCCAGCGTGATGGACAGCACAATGCGCCACGGCGCTTCAGTCAGAATGCTGTGCTCCACCCAGTCATGTCGATGCGAAAAGGCGAAGCACACACAGGCGGTGGTGATGAGCAGCATCAGGGCCAGTGTCCAGCGATTGCTCAGCGGCCAGATCAGCATGCGGCCCAGAGCAACCAACGCCTGGGTCAGCAGCACCGGCGCTTGCAGGCCCAGGGTGGGGGCGGCAGACACATCGTGAAGTGATGGCATGACACCGGGTTGCGCCAGTGAGCCGGGCACTGAGGCGGGTGGGTAGGCCCGTTCCGACGGCCAGGTCTTGGCGTTTAGCGGTGGACGTCGCAGCGAGCCGCCATCACGCTGGCGCGGTGGTGGAATGGGTTCGCGTCGGCCCGCGAGCAAAATTCCGCGGGCGCCGAGTTCACTGACCCAGTGGTCCAGGTGCTGCCGGCTGATGTTACGCCCCAGGGCTGTCGAGACCTGCTTCCAGACCTCGCCAATGCTGCGCGTGCCATCAAACAGTTTGACGATATCCCAGTCGGCTGCGGGCATGCTGATGCGGTAGTCACCGGCGTGCAGCAGGTGCTGGCCACCGCGTTGGCCGTGAGACTCGGCCGTGCATAGCACATAGTCCGACTGGAACACGTCAGTTTGCGTTAAGCAGGTTGTCGAACGGGGCCAGCGCGGCATTGCTGAGCAGGCCGGCAGCTGCACTCAGGCGCAGTGAGCTGAGCATATATTCGTAGCGCACGCTGGCGTAGCGACGTTCGGCATCGTAGCGCGCGGCGATGGCGCTAAGGGTATCTTGGTTGGTGCGGGTGCCGGCGCGGTAGCCCGCGTCCATGGCCCGTTCTGCGGCACGCGCGGCCTTGACTGCCTTGTGGTAGGCAGGAACCTGGGCGTAGGCCGCACGCAGGGTGGTGAAGGCCAGTTTGACTTCATGCTCAGCGTCAGCCCGGGCGCTGCCAAGCGCTGCGGTGGCCATTTCGTTTTGTGCGCGGGCTGCCGCCATGCGTCCCTGGCTGGACAGACTGGGTAGCGACCAGCTGAGGTTCACGCCGATGCGCGCTTCGTGCTCCATGCGCTCGCCGGCGGCGCCGCCGTTGTTGTCGAGGCGATGCACGCCGCCCTGCAGGTGCACGCTGGGCAGTTGTGCGCCGCGTACACGCTTGGCCCCCAGTTGACTGATCTGCTCATCGATTTCAGCCAGCACCACCGCAAGGTTCTGGGTGCGTGCATGGTCCACCCAGGGTTCGATCTGGGCCGGGTCGGGTTGCTTGATGACCATGCCGGCAGGAAGTTTGTGCAGGTTGCGGAATCGCTGGCCTGTGACTGCGTCCAGCTTGGCGAAGGCCGCTTCAAGCAGGCCTTGATCGCGAATCAGACCGGCCTCGGCAATCGCCAGGCTGGCTTCGGCCGACATCACCTCGGCTTCGAGTTGCAGGCCGGCCTCAGCCAGACCTCTGACCTGATCGAGTTGCTGGGTCAGCTTGGCGATCTCGGCTTCGCGCAGGCGCACGGCATCTTCACCGGCAAGCACGCCGAAGTAGGCCTGGGCCACTGACAGAACCAGCTCGTCATCGAAGTGTATGAGTTCAGCTCTGGCCCGCTCCACATTGAGCGTGGCGATATCCAGAGAGGCCAGCAAGGCCGGGTCGTACAGCGGTTGGCTCAGGCGTATGCCAAAGGTGTTGCTGTCGTAGTCATCGGAATAGTCGATATTGCTGAGGGCATAAAAATCGCCTTCGATATCTTCATCACGATAGTCGTAGCTGGCGATCAGGCTGATGTCTGGCAGCAAATCGCCCAGCGCGGCGCGACGCTGATGAGCACGTATGTTGCTGCTGGCCAGCATCATCTGGCGTTCCGGGTTGTGGGCCAGCGCGGCAGCAAAGACCTGAATCAGCCCCGCGGGAGGGGTCGCCCAAGCGCCCCCGGCCCACAATGCCATGAGCAGTAAAATCAGACGCATCGAACGGATTGGCATGGCCCGGCAATCAAAGTCAGTAAGAGAAGTCGGCAAACTCGTGTGCTTGAGCGCGCCCTGTGCAGTTTATGGCAGTCCGACGGCTCGTGCGTCGGGCTGTTCGCGGTATAGGGGATAATGGCCGTGATTGTGCCTGTAGGTGTATAGGTGAATGCCTACAGGAAAAGTCAGAATATTCTGTCGTAAGCGTAGTGACCCATGAACAAACCAGCTGGCGGCCTTACTCGGCCGCGCCCGCAACCGCCTGAAAAACCGCTGCCAACGGATTGCTGTGACAGTGGCTGCGTGGATTGCATTTTTGACCAGTACAGCGATGCGCTGCGCGCCTATGAGCGCGCCCTGGCGGCGTGGGAACTGGAGCAGGCCGGACAGGCCCCGGAGCAACCCGGTGTGCGGTCGGACTAAGCGGCGCGGTGTATGCGCCGTGCGCCAACGTGGCGTGGTCAGGCTTCTTGGCAGAAACCTTGCATGTCATCATGGTGTCATGTTTCGAGTAGTGCCCGGCGCGCCGCTGGCTTTGTGCTCAGGTATCTGATCGAAACCATTCCTTATAAAACAAACACGATAGCCATGGGGTTCAAGTAATTGAATCGGGCTGTCTGGAGAACTGTCATGGGGCACTTACGCCGTCCTGTTTTAGCGCTGCTGATGGGCAGCACAGTTACGCTTTTCGTCAATCCCTTGACGCTGGCTTCCGAGCCGGCCTCCCAGGATGTGAGCGCACCGAGCGAGATCGGTGACACCCTGGTTGTCGAGTGGACCGGAACAGCACTTGCCGGCGCCACCGGCGCGGTGACCAACTCCTGCCTGCAGGGCAGCGGCGATGCGCATGACATCGTGCTGTCGCTGCCGGACGGGTATTACGATGGCCTGTCGCTGGTGGCCGACTTCCATATCGAATGGACGGCGGGAACCAATCTGGGCATCGTGACCGACCCTGATCTGGTCCTGACGGTATATCAGGATGGCACGGCGCTGGGTTCCAGCGACGGGGGTTCACCGGAAGAAAATGTGCGTGTGGTTAATCCGGCTGCCGGCACCCTGACCGCCGTGGTCTGTCCGTTTCTGGCGACGGGAACGACTGACTACAACGCCAGCCTGACCCTGACCGTGCAGGGCGAAGCGGCTTGTGCCGTAGCGCCGACCAAGGCCATTGCCGCCGCCTCGCCGGTAACCAGCAGTGCAACCGTGGCCTCGCGTCTGGAGGCCATGCGCATCGGCAACTTCGACACGTTCTTTGCCGACGATGCGACAACCCTGGCCGATGTGCCTGATTTCGGGTTCTCCGGACGCCTGCACAACGCCCAGTTTGATCGTCAGCTCGGGCTGCCGACATTCTTGTGGGCCGAGCAGGCTGCGCCCAGCCCCTCGGTGGGGGCATTGGCCAGTGAACGTGAGTTGATGATCGCCAAGGCCCGGGCTCATCTGCGCCATGAGTCCAAACTGCTCAACCTGACCGATGCGCTGATCGATGAGGCGCAGGTCAGCTTTGCCGGCTTCAATGGCGCTGGCCCGGCGGTGGTGCGCTTCCGTCAGCGGGTTGGCGGGCTGGAAGTTTTCCAGCGTTATATCAACGTGCTGCTGGATCGCAATCTTGAGCCGGTCGCGGTGTCCGGTTATTTCGCGACCAATTTCGAACCGGCCGAGGTGCTGTCGCTCAGCGCTGTATCCAGCGCGGCTCAGGCCATCGTGTCGGCCTGGAGTTCGCTGGGCGGAGCCATGAACCTGCTCGATCTGAGTGTCGATGAGGTCGATGGCGAATACACCTGGTTCACGCTGCCGACGCTGTCCGGTTCGCATGTGCTGGAACGTCGTCCACGGGTACGCCCGATGCTGTATGCGCGGGGCAATACCCTGGAGCCGGCCTACTATGTCGAGCTGTTCAGCCGTGCCCGCGCCAGCGGCGCGCTGAGCGCTTTCGGCCTGGTGGTGTCAGCGCAGACGGGCAACATCCTGCACCGCAAGAATCTGGTCAGCGATGCGGAATTCACCTACCGCGTGTTTGCCGATACCACGGCACCGTACGCGCCGTTCGATTCGCCGCTGGGCAACGATCAGACGCCTTTTCAGGGTGCCGGGCCGGATGTTGAGGTGCCCCGCCTGCCGGCCCAGGATGCGTTGGTGACCTTGCAGTCCGGGCCGATCAGCACGGGTGATCCGTGGCTGGCCGATGATGCGACCCAGACCATAGGCAACAATGTCGAGGCCTGTATCGATGCCTTTGATACGCCAGTCTCCGGGATCATTTCCAACCCGCTGAACATCTGTACCGAACTGTTTCAGGATGTTCCGGATATCTATGCGCCGACCAGCGGTGAACGGACATTCGACTACACCGTGGTGCCGGATGGCGACCCGAGTGAGCTGGAAGCCCAGTATGGCGCCATCGTCAATATGTTCTACATGGTCAACTGGATGCACGACTGGTGGTATGACCATGGCTTTGATGAAGAATCGGGCAATGCACAGCTGGACAACTATGGTCGTGGCGGTGTCGAAGGTGATCCGATTCTGGCTCAGGGTCAGGATGCATCCGGGCGCAATAACGCCAATATGGCCACGCCGGCGGATGGCTCATCCCCGACCATGCAGCAGTACCTGTTCGATGGTGATCTGAATGGTGAGGTCAGGCAGCTGACCCCGCAGGAACTGGAGCCCTTTGACTTCACCGGGGCTTCGTTTGGCCCGTCATTGTTTGACGTAACCGGCACGGTGGTGATGGCCAGCGACGGGGTCGGTGATTCCGACACCGATGGTTGCGGACTGGTTGATCCGCTGCTCGGTCTGGTCAGCACGCCTGGACTTCCCCAGCTCAGCCTGGCCGGCAACATTGCACTGATTGACCGAGGTGGGTGTGCATTCACCACCAAGGCCCAGTTCGCCATGCTGTCCGGCGCTGCGGCAATGATTGTGGTCAACAATGTGGATTCCGCACCGATCAGCATGGGCAACGGCGACGTGCCGATTGACCTGCTGCCGGTTTCGGTCACGGATCCGCTGTATCAGGTGCCGTCAGTCATGATCAGCAAGGCCGATGGCCAGATCATCAAGGACAACCTGGCCCTGGGTGAAGTCACCATGCGGGTCAATCGCGAAGAGACCATCGACTCCGATGGCACCCTGGATAACCAGATCATCGCGCACGAATTGTTCCACTACGTGCACCATCGTCTGACCGATTCCAGCAACAATCAGGCCGGGGCCATGTCGGAAGGCTGGGGTGATATCAATGCCTTCATGCTGTCGGCACGCGCTGATGATATCGATGCGCCGTACAACGAGAACTACTCCGGGGCCTACTCACTAGCCGGCTATGTCACGCACAATTTCTGGTCGGGTATCCGGCGTGCGCCATACTCCACCGACTTCACGCGCAATGCGTTCACCTTCAAGCACATTGCTGATGGTGAGCCCACACCGGATGGCGGTGACGGTGCGACCAACTCGGCGGTGCACAGCTCGGGCGAAATCTGGGCCAACATGATCTGGAATTGTTATGCCGGACTGATAAACGATCCGCGTCACAGTTTTGCCGAAGCGCAGTCGCGGATGAAGGACTACATCATTGGCGGCTTCAAGATGACTCCGGCCAATGCGACCTACACCGAAGCGCGTGATGCGGTGTTGTCCGTGGTCATGGCCAA
>JBFKEC010000120.1:0-9507 GCA_041619315.1 Oceanococcus sp.
ATACCCACTTTCACGGTGCCCATGATGATGAACATCTGGTGCGCATCGGTCCCCTTTCCAAAATGAGCAACGAAAAATCATGAAAATCTTCGAAGAAATCGAATCCGAAGTTCAGAGTTATGCGCGTGCGTTCCCGCGTCTTTTCCACAAGGCGCAGGGCGAATTTCTGTATGACACCGACGGCAACAAGTACCTGGATTTCCTCGGTGGTGCGGGCACCTTGAACTATGGCCATAACCATCCGCTGCTGAAAAAAGCGTTGATGGCCTACATCGAAGATGACGGTATTACGCACGGTCTGGACCTGCACACCGACGCCAAGCGCGAGTTCCTGGAAACGCTGAACGAGAAAATTCTCAAGCCGCGCGACCTGGAATACATGGTCCAGTTCACCGGGCCGACTGGCACCAATGCGGTTGAAGCGGCGATCAAGGCGGCGCGTAACTGCACCGGTCGCGAAAACATCATCGCCTTCACCAATGGGTTTCATGGTGTTTCGCTGGGTTCGCTGGCACTGACCGGCAATTCCCACCATCGTGGCGCCGCCGGGGTTAGCCTCAATGGCGTTTCGCGCGTGCCGTTTGATGGCTACCTGGGTGAAGACATCGACACCACCGCCTACCTGGACAAGCTGCTTAGCGATTCCAGCAGTGGTGTCGACCAGCCTGCCGCGGTCATTGTCGAAACTGTGCAGGGCGAAGGCGGAATCAATGCGGCGAGCATGGAATGGCTGCGCAATCTGGATACCGTGTGCAAACGCCACGACGTGTTGCTGATTGTTGACGACATTCAGGCCGGTTGTGGTCGTACTGGTCGTTTCTTCAGCTTTGAAGAGGCCGGCATCAAGCCCGATATCGTCACCCTGTCCAAGTCACTCAGTGGCTATGGTCTGCCGCTGGCCGTGGTGCTGCTGCGTCCGGAACTGGATCAGTGGCGCCCGGGTGAGCACAACGGCACCTTCCGTGGCAACAACATGGCGTTTGTGACCGCAACCGCTGCGATCAACGAATTCTGGTCGGACGATACATTTGCCGCTGAAGTGCGCGCCAAGGGCCGCATCATTGAAGAGCACATGGGCCGTATCGCCGAGAAATATGGCGAAGGCAACTTCACCAGTCGCGGTCGCGGCATGATGCAGGGGCTGAACTGCGTCAATGGCGATATTGCCGGGAAAATCACCAAGGCGGCTTTCCGCCGTGGCCTGATTATCGAAACCAGTGGAGCGGATGACCATGTGGTCAAGACCTTGTGCCCGCTGATTATCAGTGAAGAAAACCTGCGCGCCGGTCTGCAGATCGTCGAGGACAGCGTGGAAGAAGTGCTGGCCAAAGTTGACGAAGTGCCCGAAGAGCATGATTTCTTCGAAGCCGCCGAATAAATCAGGGACTGAATAAAACATGATCGTACGTAATCTGAAAGACGCCGAAAAAGGCGACCGTCGTATCGTTTCGGAAGGCTGGGAAAGTACCCGCCTGCTGCTCAAGAACGACAACATGGGCTTTTCCTTCCATATCACCACGATTTATGAAGGCGCTGAGCTCAATTTGCACTACCAGAATCATCTGGAATCGGTGTATTGCATGAGTGGGGAAGGTGAGGTCGAAACCGTTGCCGATGGCAAGGTTTACCCGATCGAGCCTGGCACCATTTATGTTCTGGATCAGAACGACAAGCACATCCTGCGCGCCCGCAGTGAAATGAAAATGGCTTGCGTGTTCAACCCGCCGCTACACGGCAAGGAAGTGCATAACGCTGATGGGGCGTATGAACTCGAAGCCGAGGCGGTAGCTGACGCGTGAGTGTGTTGCCAATGGTTTCGACTGAGGAAGGCATGTCACAACTGAACAAGCATACGGTTGAGAAAATCGGCGGTACGTCGATGAGCAACTACGAGGCGGTGCGCGACAGCGTGATCCTGCATCAGGGGCGTCTCAAGAATCTCTATCAGCGTATTTTCGTGGTCTCCGCCTATGGCGGGCTGACGGATTTGCTGCTCGAGAGCAAGCACACCGGGCGGCCTGGCGTTTACGGCCTGTTCGCCAATGCCGATGAAGATCAGGACTGGCACGACGCGCTTACCGCAGTGCGCCAGAAAATGACCGAGATCAACCGTGATCTGTTCGCCGACAGCGAGGATCTGGCGCAGGCCGAGGCCTTCATCGGTGAGCGCCTGGATGACGCCGAACGTTGTCTGTCGGACCTGCAGAGTCTGTGCGCACATGGGCATTTCGAGCTTGATGCTCATCTGCTCACCGTGCGTGAAATGCTCGCCAGTCTGGGCGAGGCGCACAGTGCCTGGAACACCGCAAAGCTGCTGCGCCGTGATGGCATCAATGCGCGCTTTGTCGATCTGTCCGGCTGGAATGCGGAAAAGCATTATTCGCTGGATGAACACATCCGACGGGCCCTGGCCGATATTGATCTGAGCAGCGAACTGCCGATTGCGACGGGCTATGCGCACAGCCAGGACGGGCTGATGTCGAGCTACGATCGCGGCTATTCGGAAATCACCTTCAGCCGCATTGCAGTGATGACGCAGGCGCGCGAAGCGATTATTCACAAGGAATACCACCTGAGCAGCGCCGATCCGCGACTGGCCGGTGCCGATAACGTGGTGCCGATTGGTCGCACCAACTATGACGTGGCCGATCAGTTGTCCAATCTGGGCATGGAGGCTATCCATCCGCGTGCGGCCAAGGGCTTGCGTCAGAGCGATATTCCGCTGCGCGTGAAGAACACCTTTGAGCCGGAACACAGCGGCACGCTGATCACGCGTGACTATGTCAGCGAGACGCCGCGGGTCGAGATCATCGCCGGGCGTCGTGATGTCTATGCGGTGGAGTGCTTTGATCAGGAAATGAGTGGCTTTATCGCCACTTATGACTCCGAATTGCTCAAGGCGACACAGCGCTTCAAGGCCGGCATTGTCACCAAAGACATCAACGCCAACACCATCACGCACTACCTCTCGACCAATCTCAAGACGGTCAAGCGCATTCGCGCCGTGATTGAAGAGCGTTTCCCGGAATGTGAGATTCAGGTGCGCAAGGTCGCGGTGGTGTCGGCGATTGGCAGCGACATGAAAATTCCCGGGATGCTGTCGCGGGCGGTTGGTGCACTGGCCGAATCCGGTATCAGCATTCTGGCCATGCACCAGTCCATGCGCCAGGTCGACATGCAGTTCATTCTGGACATCGCAGACTACGAGGATGCGGTGCGCAGCCTGCACAAGTCTTTGGTCGAAGTGCATGATCACGGCGAGGCCATCTGCGCGGCCTGACGCGTTAACTGACTCCGGGGAGGACCGTTCGTGGTCGCCAGTTTCCTGATTTTTCTCGCGGCAATTGTTGTTGTGGGTATCAGTTCCGCACGCCTGTCGCGCGGGACCAAGCATGACTACTACCTTGCCAGCAGCAGCATCAAGCCGTGGCTGGTCGGGTTGTCCGCGGTGGCGACCAACAACAGCGGTTACATGTTCATCGGGGTTATCGGCTACACCTATGCCACCGGGCTGGCCTCGATCTGGCTGATGGTGGGCTGGATCACGGGTGATTTGATCGCCTCCTTCATGGTCCACCGCAAGCTGCGTGAAGCTGCCGAACGCACTGGCCAGGTCAGTTTCGCCGGGGTTCTGAGTCAATGGGGTGGCGAGAGCTGGCCGCATTGGCAGCGTCTGGCTGGCGCCATCGCCGCCACCTTTCTGCTCGCCTACACCGGCGCTCAACTGGTTGCAGGCAGCAAGGCCTTGCACGTGCTGTTTGAATGGCCGATCTGGACCGGCGCGGTCATCGGTGCCGTGATGGTTGCGGTGTACTGCGTTGCTGGTGGCATCCGTGCATCGATCTGGACCGATGCGGCGCAGTCCATGGTCATGATTGTGTCGATGGGGCTGTTGCTGGTCATGGCGGTGTCATCGCTGGGTGGGCCGGGCGCGGCAATTGACGCCATGGATCAGGTTGATGGTTATCTCGACTGGTTTCCCAAGGATCTGGTGATACCTGGCATCGCCGGCGGTTTGTTGTTCGCGCTGAGCTGGATGTTCGCCGGGCTTTCGGTTATCGGTCAGCCGCACGTGATGGTGCGTTTCATGACCCTGCAGTCGGCCGGCCAGATGATGCGCATGCGCATCTGGTACTACCTGTGGTTCACGTTGTTCTATGCCATGGCCACGTCGGTTGGTCTGCTGTCGCGCGTGTTTCTTTCGGACATCGGCAGTTTTGATGCCGAACTGGCCCTGCCGCTGATGGCACAGGAGTTGATGCCGCCGGTGCTGGTTGGTTTGATTCTGGCCGGGATTTTTTCCGCCACGTTGTCGACGGCTGACTCGCTGGTTCTGGGTTGTTCGGCTGCGGTCACCCATGATTTGCTGCCACGCGAGATTGAGCGCCCAGCCTTGCTCAAGCTCACCACCGTGGCGCTTACGGGGCTGGCGCTGGTCTGGGCGCTGGCCAACAAGCAGTCAGTGTTTTCGCTGGTAATTTTTGCCTGGTCAGGGTTGGCCTCGGCATTCGGCCCGATCCTGCTGGTCTGGGCCTTTGGTGGGCGGCCACGCCAGAGCAGTGCGATAGCCATGACATTGGCGGGTCTGGGTACGGCGCTGGCGTGGCGTGCTTTGGGCTGGCACGATGCCGTCTACGAAGGCATGC
Organism: Oceanococcus sp.; assembly: GCA_041619315.1. Lineage (GTDB taxonomy): Bacteria > Pseudomonadota > Gammaproteobacteria > Nevskiales > Oceanococcaceae > Oceanococcus. Next base: position 4,647 of record JBFKEC010000120.1, read on the forward strand.
CCGGCATTCTGGCCGGGGTTTTGACCTACCTGATTTTTCAACGTCTGGCCCCACAAGCCGTAGCGCTGCACGGGGCCAAATCGTCCGGATAAAGCGTCATGGCGACACTGGCACAGCGTGATCTCAAGCACATCTGGCATCCCTGCACCCAGATGAAGGACCATGAAACCCTGCCGCTGATCGAAGTTGATCGGGGGGAGGGCGTATGGCTGTACGACACCCAGGGCAAGCGCTACCTCGACATCATCAGTTCCTGGTGGGTCAACATCTTTGGTCATTGCCATCCTCATATTGTCGAGGCGATCAGTTGTCAGGCCAGCAAGCTTGAGCATGTGATCTTTGCCGGTCACACCCACGAGCCGGCGGTCGAACTTGCCGAGCGTGTGCTCAAGCTGGCGCCAGCCGGCTTCGACAAGATGTTCTTCGCCGACAACGGCTCGGCTGCGGTCGAGGTGGCGCTCAAGATGAGCTTCCACTACTGGCGCAATTGCGGTGAAAAACGCACTCGTTTTATCCATCTGAGCAATGCCTATCACGGTGAAACGCTGGGCGCGTTGAGCGTGGGTGATGTGGCGCTATACAAGGACACGTATCAGCCGTTATTGCTGGATGCGATCTGTGTGCCGGGCCCGGATAACTATCAGTGCGAGGATGGCGAAAGCCCGGTTGAGCATGCCCGGCGCAAGCTTGAGGATATGCGCGCAGCGCTGCAGCAGCATGCGGGTGAAGTCTGCGCGGTGATTGTTGAGCCGTTGATTCAATGCGCCGGCAACATGCGCATGTACGACCCCGAATACCTGCGCGGCCTGCGTGCGTTGTGTGATGAATTCAATGTTCATCTGATTGCCGATGAAATTGCGGTTGGTTTTGGTCGCACGGGCAGCATGTTCGCCTGTGAACAGGCGGACATACGGCCGGATTTCATGTGCCTGTCCAAGGGCTTGACCGGTGGCTGGTTGCCATTGGCCGTGGTTCTGACAGATGACACGGTGTACCAGGCCTTTTACGACGAATACGACACGCTACGGGCCTTTTTGCATTCGCATTCCTACACTGGCAATCCGCTGGCGTGTGCGGTCGCCAATGCGACCCTTGATCTGTTTGAACAGAACAACACCATCGCGGCCAATCAGAATCTGGCCCGCCACATGGCAGCGGCGGCAGCGCCGCTGGCCGATCACCCGCATGTCGGTGATATCCGCCAACACGGCATGACACTGGCGATTGAGATGGTGCGCAACAAAGCCACGCGTGAGCCGTTTGACTGGAAGGAACGGCGTGGCCTGCGGGTCTACCATCATGGCCTTGATCAAGGCGCTCTGCTGCGGCCGCTGGGCAACGTGGTGTACTGGATGCCGCCCTACGTGATCACTGAAGAGCAGATTGAGTGGATCGGCCGCATCACACGCGAAGGGATTGATCTGGCAACCGCCGGCTAACTGCGCAAAACACGCCCGTCGGGTGCGGCGAAAACGTATAATGCGCGGATGAGCAAGCAGCATTTGTATCGCGTCGTGTATCAGGCCCAGGGCGAGGTGATCGAGATCTTCGCGCGCCAGGTTTCCCAGGGTGGCCTGTTCGGTTTTATCGAAATCGGCGAGCTGGTTTTCGGAGAGCGCTCCAGTGTGGTCGTGGACCCCGCCGAAGAGCGCCTTCAGGATCAGTTCAAGGACGTCGACAGCTTCTTCCTGCCGATGCATTCCGTGCTGCGTGTCGATGTGGTCAACAAGCAGGGCAAAGCCAAAATCAGCAAGGTCGAGGGCGGCAGCAACGTGACGCCGTTTCCGATCTACACGCCGACCGAACGATAGGACGGCAGCGTGCAGTTCGCGATACTCGGCAGCGGCAGCAAGGGTAATGCCACTGTGGTGTGCGGTGCGCAGTCGCGGGTGCTCGTGGATTGTGGCTTCTCAGCCAAGGAAACCGAGGCGCGGCTGGCCCGGGTTGAGCTGACTGCAGCAGATATTGATGGTGTGCTGGTGACTCACGAGCATTCCGACCATGCCTCCGGGGTTGCGCGTCTGGCCCGGCGCCATGGTCTGGCGGTGTATGCCACCTATGGCACGGCGGAAGCGGCAAGTCTGACCGGGCTTGCTCATTTGCATCTGATTACGCCGCATCAAAGTTTCGATGTGGGTGATCTGACGATCCAGCCTTATCCGGTGCCGCATGATGCGCGTGAACCGGTGCAGTTTGTGATCAGTCATGGTCAGCGCCGCATTGGCATTTTGTCCGATGCTGGCGCCGTCACGGCGCACATGCAGGAAGTGCTGTCAGGTTGCGATGCTTTGCTACTGGAGTGCAACCACTGTCCGGAGATGCTGGCCAACGGGCCGTATCCGCCGGCACTGAAAAATCGGGTGGCTTCGCGGCTGGGTCACCTCAGTAACCAACAATCGGCAGCCTTGCTCGGGCAGCTCGATCGTAGCCGTTTACAGCATCTCGCAGTGACGCATCTCAGCGAGAAGAACAACTGTCCGAACCGCGCAACCCAAGCGCTGGTGGACGTGCTGGGTGAACATCCAGAATGGCTGGCGATTGCCGGTCAGGACGATGGACTTGGCTGGCGACAACTGGAACTTTGATTTTGAACGTGACGACTTACCTTGGCGCTGCGGCGCTGTCAGACTTTCGCCTGCAGGCGGTCAACCGTGGACTGCAGCCGCTGGGTCTTGTGCTTGAGCGCGCCGAATGGATTTATCTGGCCGCCTGGCACGATCAGCCTGGCGATGACGCCGACAAGCTGGCGCTATTGATCGAAACCGCGACGGCACTTTGCGATGAGGCCGATCAGGTCCTGATTGCGCCGCGCCTGGGAACGGTGTCGCCGTGGTCGAGCAAGGCTACAGACATTGCCCGGGTGTGCGGTTTGACCCGTCTGGCGCGTCTTGAGCAAGGCCGCCGTCTGATCGTACGTGGCTGGGCAAAGGCCGATGCCGATACCCGCCGTCTGGCGCTCAAGGATATGCACGACGCGCTGACCGAAACGGTGCTGCAGCGCACAGATGAACTTGAGCAATGTTTTGGCGAACGCACGCCGGCCGCGCTGGTTACGATTGCGCTGGGCGATGATCCGCAGGCCGCATTGCAGCGTTGCAATGTCGATCTGGGGCTGGCACTGAGCGACGACGAGATGGCCCACCTGGCGCGCTTTTATACCGCGGCCGGACGTGACCCCAGTGACGCCGAACTGATGATGTTCGCGCAGATCAATTCCGAGCATTGTCGCCACAAGATTTTCAACGCGGCGTGGACCCGCGATGGCGCGGCATTCGAGCACAGCCTGTTCGACATGATCCGCATGACTTATGCGCAGACGCCGGATGGCATTTTGTCGGCCTACAAGGACAACGCGGCGATCCTCGATGCTGCGCCGACCACGCGTTTTGTCCCGGACGAGCAGGGCGTTTATCAGCGTCTTGAGGCGCCGGCAGCCATTGCGATCAAAGTGGAAACCCACAACCACCCGACTGCCATTGCCCCCGATCCAGGTGCCGCAACGGGCGCCGGTGGTGAGATTCGCGATGAAGCTGCGACCGGTCGGGGCGGTAAACCCAAGGCCGGACTGGCTGGGTTTTCAGTCGGTAATCTGCGCATTCCCGACTTTGTTCAGGACTGGGAAGCCGATGATCCGACCCCGGCTCGTCTGGCCACGGCTCTGGACATCATGCTGGAGGCGCCGATTGGCGCCGCACGCTACAACAACGAATTTGGTCGGCCCAATCTGGGCGGCTATTTCCGCACCCTGGATACCCAGCTTGATGGGCGCCGCTGGGGTTACGCCAAGCCGATCATGATCGCCGGGGGCATGGGCAATGTGTGCCCCGATCACGCCGAGAAGTTGCCGGTGCCTGCGGGCAGTTTGGTGATCGTGCTGGGTGGTCCGGGCATGCTCATTGGCCTGGGTGGCGGTGCCGCATCGTCCATGCATGCGGGTGCGAGCAGTGAGGCGCTGGATTTTGCGTCGGTTCAGCGCGCCAATCCGGAGCTTGAGCGGCGTTGCCAGGAAGTGATCGATGCCTGCTGGCAGCAGGGTGACAACAACCCGATTCTGTCGATACATGATGTCGGCGCCGGCGGCTTGTCCAACGCGGTGCCGGAAATCCTCAACGACAATGATCTGGGTGGCGAGATTGACCTGACTTCGGTGCTGATTGCCGATGCGGGCCTGTCGCCAATGGAAATCTGGTGCAATGAATCGCAGGAACGTTACGTGATTGCGATTGCGCCGGAGTCACTGGAGGCATTCACCGCCCTGTGTGCACGTGAGCGTTGTCCGTTCGCAGTCATCGGCACCGGCACGGCGGAGCGCCGCCTGCATGTGTTTGCCGGTGACGTCGACGTGGTCGATATGCCGATGGACGTTCTGCTCGGCAAACAGCCGCAGATGCAGCGTGTGGCGCAGACTCTCACGCCAAAGGATGCAGACGCAGCCTGGAGCGCCGATCTGCCGCTTGCACAAGCGATCGAGCGGGTGTTGCGGGTGCCCGCCGTGGCCTCGAAAAACTTCCTCATCACCATTGGTGATCGCAGCGTAGGTGGTCTGACCTGTCGCGATCAGATGGTCGGGCCGTGGCAGGTGCCGGTTGCCGATGTTGCGGTGACCGCAGCAGGTTATGCAGGTCCGGTTGGTGAGGCCATGGCGATGGGCGAGCGCGCCCCCATGGCGATAAGCAATGCCGCAGCATCCGGGCGCATGGCTGTGGCCGAAGCGATAACCAATCTGGCTGCCGCACCGATTGCTTCGTTGTCCGATATTCGCCTGTCCGCCAACTGGATGGCCGCAGCCGGTGATGCCGAGCAAGCCTCAGCGCTGCTGGCTACGGTGGAAACGGTCGGTAAGGATTTTTGCACCGCCTTG
>JBFKEC010000121.1:0-9477 GCA_041619315.1 Oceanococcus sp.
ATGGCGCTGGCCGTGGAGCAGGCGCGGGCTGCACAGGATCTGGGTGAGGTGCCGGTTGGCGCGGTTGTTGTCGGTGATGGCGAGCTGATCGCCACTGGCCATAATCAGCCGATCAGTGCGCATGACTGCACCGCTCATGCCGAGATTGTGGCCCTGCGGGCCGCCGGACAGGCGCTGGGCAACTACCGCCTGCCGGGTTTGACCCTGTACGTGACGCTGGAACCCTGCGTGATGTGCGCCGGCGCGATCGTGCAATCACGAGTGGCGCGGGTGGTCTATGGCGCAGCGGATCCCAAGGCCGGTGCGGCAGGCTCTGTGTATGACGTGCTCAGTGCGCCGCGACTGAACCATGCCGTGGCTCTGACGCCCGGCGTTTGCGAGCACACCTGCGCGACATTGCTGCGCGATTTTTTTCGCGCCCGGCGCTTGAAATCCTGAATGCGAGCTTGCCCGGTTAGGGCCAGTCGCTAATGGCGATGCCGAAGCTGATGCGTTCGTTGCTGTGGTTGTAGTCGATCAGGGTTTCCCCGTAGCCGCTGAAGAACTCGACATAGCCTTTGAGGCGGGTGTTGATCGGGTAGGTGAAGCCGACCGTGAGCGCGCCGCGATTGTCGGCGCGCAGATTGTTGCGCAGGCTGACCAGGACGGTTTTGTTGTCGATCACCCAGCCAACCGAAAACTGACCGTTGCCGATGTAGCGCTCGATATCCGGATTGTCATCGCCTTCAGGGTCATCGGGGCTGTCCTTGGCTTTTTCTGGCAGGCGATCCCACAGCACGGCGTTAAGAAAGAAACGCCGCCAACGTGCTTCGACACCGGCATATATCCGGTTCCAGCTGCGTGACAGCGGCAAGGTCTGGCCGTTGGACTGGTGGTTGATGCCGGCGAGCAGATTGATGTCACGGAAGCCACCGAGCTGCCAATCCTGAAAGGTTGAGACAAATATCTCGGGTTCGTGATTGGTGTCGCGAAACGGCGAGGACTTTTCGCGGTTGTAGGCCTGCCAGAACGAGCGCCCGGTGTAGGCGAAATACACATCCAGCGGCAGCGACAGCGGTTCTTCCCACACCGCGACCTTGAAGCTGAGCTGAAACTTCACCTCGAAGTTCTGCAGTTCGCCATCGGCCACGTTGAATGGGGCGCCATGGGTGCGGCGCGACCAGCTCAGCGGCAGAACATAGTTCGGTCGGTGCGGGGTGATGGCGTAGGGGTTGCGCCGCGCCGACAACTCCAGGTCGCGGCGCTGGGCTTGGGGCAGGGCTTCGGCCTCCAGTTCTACGCTCTGTGCGTGGGCCACAGAATCCTGCTCATTGGCCGCAGCCGTAGTGGCCGACACCAACAGCAGGCCGCAGGTGACGGCGGCAAAGCACGATTCCGGGGTGCGCATCAGAACATCTCGGTGGCGTCGGTTTCCTCGCTGGCCGCACCGTCATAGCGGTTGGCGATGTAATCGCCCGTGATCATCTGACGATAGCTCATGCCTGGACCCACCATGGGGTACACCCCGGCCTCACGATCAACCATGACCTCGAGGAATGCCGGGCCGTCGTAGGCCAGAAATTCAGCAACGACGCCGGGCAAATCAGCCTTGTTGTCAACCCGCTGGGCCCATTCGTAGCCGTCTGCTTGCGCAGCCTTGATGAAATCCTTTTTGTGCAGGGATTTATCGGTGGCCGAGAAGCGACTCTTGAAGAACAGCTTCTGCCACTGGCGGACCATGCCGTCGCCGATGTTGTTGAGCACCACCACCTTGACCGGCAGGCCGTAGGTTGTGGCGGTTTCCAGTTCGCCGATGTTCATGCGGATGGATGCATCGCCGTCGATGTCGATGACCAGGCGGTCACGCTGGGCAAACTGGGCGCCGATTGCAGCGGGCAGGCCGAAGCCCATGGTGCCCATGCTGCCGGAGGTCAGCCATAGACGTGGTTCACAGAAATCAAAGAACTGGGCAGCCCACATTTGATGCTGGCCCACGCCGGTGCTGATGATGGCCTCACCCTTGGTGATGTTGTTGATTTCCTCGATCACGTGCTGCGGCTGAATTTCGTCGCCGTCAGGCTTGTAGGCCATGCGGTGGGTGGCCTTCAGCGCTTTGAGGTGTTCGGTCCAGTCGGTGAAGCTGTGCGGCAGCGGATTCTTGCGCGCATAGTCAATCAGCGCTTGCAGCGCATTCTTGAGGATGCCGACATGGTGCCAGTCGGTGGCTTTGACTTTGTCAATTTCCGAGTGATCGATATCAAAGTGCGCAATGTGGCGTGCGTTGGCCGCAAACTCATCCGGGTTGCCGGCCACGCGATCGTCAAAGCGCGCGCCCAGCGCGATCAGGAAGTCGCAATCGTCGACCGCGTAGTTGGCGTAGGCGGTGCCGTGCATGCCAAGCATGTGCATGCACAGCTCGTCAGTCGTATCGAACGCGCCCAGACCCATCAGGGTGGTCACCACCGGGATGCGCAGTTCACGCGCCAGCGTGGCCAGTTCGGCCGAGGCTTCGCCATTGATAACGCCACCACCGGCATAGATCAGGGGGCGGTGCGATTCTTTCAGCATGTCGAAGAAACGGACGCATTCGAGTTGCGACAGCTTGTTGCGCGAGACCGCATTCATGCGCTGACGATAGCCAGGCACCGGCAGGTAGCCCGAGCCCTGGAACGGGCCTTCCCAATTCTGCACGTCTTTGGGAATGTCGATCACAACCGGGCCGGGGCGGCCAGTGCGCGCAATCTCGAACGCTGTGCGCATGGTTTCTTCCAGGCGCGCAGGATCGGTCACTAGAAAAACGTGTTTGGCGGCGGCGCCCATGATGTTGGCCACTGGGGCTTCCTGGAAGCCGTCGGTGCCGATCGCGCCGGTCGGGACCTGGCCGCAAATCACCACGATGGGGATGGAGTCGGCCATGCAGTCACGCACTGGGGTGACGGTGTTGGTCGCGCCAGGGCCGGAGGTGACCAGCGCCACGCCGACCTTGCCGCTAGCGCGTGCATAGCCAGCCGCCATGAAGCCTGCGCCCTGTTCGTTGGCCGGCACAATCAGCGGCATCGGGTCGCTGCCATCCGCTTGGCGGTTGTCGCTGTTGTAGCGGAAAATAGCATCGTAGCTGGGCAGGATGGCACCGCCGCTGTAACCGAATACGGTATCGACACCTTCATCCGCAAGCACCTGTACGACAATGTCTGCACCCGTCATCTGGGTTCCGGACAGGGGATGCTTGGGGGCGGCTTCAGGGCCAAAATCTTCGGTCATGGGGATATTCATGTTGCGCTGCACAGAACCGCGCATTCTAATGAATTTTCGGTCTTCAGATAAAGGCTTTTTCGACAGTGCCGGCTACAGGGGCCGCGCAATGTGCGTGTCAGGGGTCGTGGGCAGCTTGATTTTCGCCGCGTTGAGCAGTATGTTCGCGCCCCTTTTTTGCCGCTTGTTGCGATGCGACACATCATCTCCGTTCTGTTGGCCAATGAAGCCGGTGCGCTGTCCCGCGTAGCCGGTCTGTTCTCTGCGCGTGGCTATAATATTGAGTCGCTTACGGTCGCGCCGACGCAGACCCCGTCTGTCTCGCGTTTGACCCTGACCACCACGGGGTCGGACGACGTCATTGCGCAGATCAACAAACAGCTCAAGAAGCTGGTTGACGTGGTTGATCTGGCGGACCTGACCGAAGGTGGCCACATTGAGCGCGAAATTCTGCTGCTCAAACTGAATGTAGCGGCCGAAGATGTCGAATCGATCACGACGCGGGCAAACAAATATGGCGCTCAAGTGCTGGATGACAGCGCTCAGAGCCTGACTTTGGAATTCACCGGTACCAGTGCGGAACTGGATGATTTCGTTGCAGATATGACCCGCAGTGGTCAGATTCTCGAACTGGTGCGTAGCGGTGTCAGCGCGATCGGCTGCGCCAACCAAACCCTGAAACTTCACGGATAAGAAACATGAGCTTGAATATCTATTACGACAAAGACGCGGACCTTTCACTGATCCAGAGCCGCCAGGTCGTGATTCTTGGCTACGGCTCCCAGGGCCATGCCCATGCCCTCAATCTGAAGGAATCTGGAGTCTCGGTTACGGTCGGCTTGCGCGAAGGTTCGGCATCCTGGGCCAAGGCGGAAGCGGCCGGTCTGACTGTCAAAACGGTCGATGAAGCGGTCAAGCTGGGTGACCTGGTCATGATTCTGGTGCCGGATGAGCACCAGCTGGCGCTGTATACCCAGATTGAATCCAGCCTCAAGCAGGGCGCAGCACTGGCCTTCGCTCATGGTTTCAACATTCACTTTGAACTGATTCAGCCGCGTGCCGATCTGGACGTCATCATGGTTGCGCCCAAGGGCCCCGGCCATCTGGTGCGTTCGACCTACACCCAGGGCGGCGGTGTGCCGAGCCTGATCGCCGTGCATCAGGATGCCTCCGGTCAGGCCCGCGACATCGCGCTGTCCTATGCCTCAGCCAATGGCGGCGGTCGTGCCGGTGTGATCGAAACCAACTTCCGCGAAGAAACCGAAACCGATCTGTTCGGCGAGCAAGCGGTGCTCTGTGGTGGCGCCAGCGCGCTGGTTCAGGCGGGTTTTGAAACCCTGACCGAAGCGGGCTACGCGCCGGAAATGGCCTATTTCGAGTGCCTGCACGAGCTCAAGCTGATCGTTGATCTGATGTACGAAGGCGGTATCGCCAACATGCGCTACTCGATCTCCAACACGGCTGAGTACGGCGACATTGCGACCGGGCCGCGTATCATCACCGAGCAGACCAAAGCCGAAATGAAGCGCGTCCTTACGGACATTCAGGAAGGCAAGTTTGCGCGTGAATTCATCGCGGAAAACCAGGCAGGTCAGCCGGTGCTGAAAGCATCGCGCCGTCACGCCGCCGAGCATCAGATCGAGAAGGTTGGCAGCAAGCTGCGCTCGATGATGCCGTGGATCTCTGCGAACAAGCTGGTCGACAAGGACAAAAACTAGTCCGAATCTGTTCCTCAGCGAATGCAATGAAAAAATGGGCTGACTTTTGTCAGCCCATTTTTTGTTTCAAGGCTTGCGCAGCGGTCCAATACGATGAAATACAGCACGTTCTTGCACGTGGTCCGGGAAGCCTGGGTATTGCTGATACCGCTGGCACTCATTGGCGTGCTGCTGTCGATGAGTTTGACCTCACCCTGGCCATGGATATTGGCGGGTGCGCTATGCGCCGGGGTCGCTCTGATATCCCGCGACACCGATCGTATTGTCCCGCCGCAGGCACTCGGTCTGGTGGTGCCAGTGGATGGCACCATCATCCATCGACGTGAGTGCCATGACCCGTATCTGGATCGCGCGGCCATCCGTTTAAGCATTCGCATTAATCGATACGGGGTGTATTACCTGCGTGCGCCGTGCGAAGGCACCCTGATGGAAATCAAGATGCCGCGGGGTGGGCGTCATGCGGATCAGGCGAGCTGGATTCGCACCGACGAATTCGACGACATCGTGATGGTTGTGAGTGAAGGCAGCCTGCTCGGGCAGCGCCCGTGCAATGCCGGATTTGGCCAGCGGGTCGGCCAAGGGCGGCGCTGCGGCATGCGCCGGCTGGCGCGGCGGATGGACCTGTACATCCCGGTCAACAGCCGGGTTGAAGTGAAGTTGCAGCAAAAGGTTCGTGCCGGAAGCGATGTGCTCGCTACAATGGTGCACAACGCTTCCAACCTGGATGTGAGCTCCTAGACATGTCTGAACCTGACATCAGCAAGCGGCGCCGCGGGATCTACCTGCTGCCCAATCTGTTTACCACCGCCACGCTGTTTGGCGGCTTTTACGCGATCGTGGCCTCCATCAACGGGCGCTTCTCGATTGCCGCTGTGGCGGTGTTTGCCGCGATGTTCGCGGATGCGCTGGACGGTCGCGTGGCACGCCTGACCAATACGCAAAGTGATTTTGGCAAGGAGTATGACTCGCTGGCTGACCTGGTTACATTTGGCCTGGCTGCTGCGCTGATGATCTACACCTGGTCGTTGAACACGCTGGACGGGGCGTTCTGGCTGGGTGGCAAGGTGGCCTGGCTGGTTGCATTCATCTACGTCGCGGCAACCGCATTGCGACTCGCCCGCTTCAATGTTTATGTTGCTTCCGATGGCGACAAGGGCTATTTCTTCGGCCTGCCCAGCCCAACTGCAGCCGCGTTGGTTGTCGGTTTCGTCTGGGTGTGTGAAACCAGCGGGCTGGATGGCGAGGCCATGGCCGTGCCGGCACTGGTGATTACTTTGGCTGCGGCCCTGCTGATGGTCAGCAACGTGCCGTTTCGCAGTTTCAAGGATCTCAAACTGTCCGAGAAAGTGCCGTTTGCCTATGTCCTGATCATGGTCAGTCTGTTCGTATTGATCGCCATGGACCCGCCACGAGTCCTGTTCAGCTTTGCCCTGATTTACACCTTGTCGGGGCCGCTGCTTGCGCTCAGCCGGTGGCGTCGACGGCGTGCCTTGCCGACCGATCGGGACCAGCCTGACGACGAATAAGGCTGGCGGCCATGAGCTATACCCGCGCACATCTTGCTGAATTGGGCCTGACCCTGTGGCGTTCGCGCGATGCCGCTGCGGCAGGTGAAGCTGTGTCTGAAGTGGTGGCGCTGCAGGCGCCTGTCACCGCGCCTGTAGAGCCGCCGCAGCCCGTGGTGCAGCAAACGCAGGCCGAACACGAGGCACAGGACGCTCAGGTCCTCGCAGACCGGCGCGATGCCGATGAAGCCGATGCCGCGCGCCGTGCTGCGATCGCGCGCATGGACTGGCAAGCGCTGGAAACCTACGTCAAATCGCAGTCTCGTGGCGGTGCTCGCCAGGCTGTATTTGGCACCGGCGTGCGTGACGCGCGGGTCATGATTGTTGGCGAAGCGCCCGGTGCGGACGAGGATCGCGAGGGTGTGCCGTTTGTTGGCCGGGCCGGACAACTGCTGGATAAAATGCTGGCTGCGATTGGACTGTCGCGAACGCGCGATGTCTACATTGCAAACATCTGCAAATTTCGCCCGCCTGACAACCGTGATCCGCGCGCCGACGAGATTGCCGAGGATCTGCCATATCTTTATCGACAGATTGAACTGGTCAACCCCGAACTGTTACTTGTGGTCGGCCGTATCGCGGCGCAGAACCTGCTGGGCAGCGAGCAGCCGATTGGGCGCATGCGCGGCAAGCCCCATCATTACGGCGATGCGCGTGTTCCGGTGGTGGTGACCTATCATCCGGCGTACCTGTTGCGCAGTCCGCGCGAGAAAGCCAAGTCCTGGGTCGATCTCAAGCGTGCGCGTAGCCTGCTGCTGGTGTCCGCTTGAGCAGTGTCAGCGAGTGGCAGATCCGGCCCATGCAGGACGATGACCTGGATGCGGTCATGTTCAATGAATGCGCGGCGTATCCATTCCCCTGGACCCGCGGCATCTTCGAGGATTGCCTGCAGTTCGGTTATCCCAGCTGGGTTGCACAAACCTCATCGGGTGATATCGCCGGGCATGCGGTCATGAGTCTGGCGGTGGGCGAGGGGCACATTCTGAATGTGTGCGCCCATCCGCACTTTCAGGGTATGGGGCTGGGCCGAAGCTTGCTCGCAACACTTGTCGATCATGCCGAGGGTGAAGCCGCGCAGCGCATGTTTTTGGAAGTTCGTGCCTCCAACCTGGCGGCGATCAGCTTGTACCAGTCCGCTGGTTTTGAACAGGTTGGGCTGCGGCGTGGCTATTACCCGGACGATGACGGGCGGGAAGACGCCGTGGTGCTGTGTCTGGAACTGAAAACGCCTGTGGCATACTGAGGCGGGGCGCGTTAACGGCACGCGACGATCTGGGGCTGCCGGAGTCACGGCATGATAATCAAGTTGAGCGGACTCCTGGGGCGCAGGAGGCCGGTACATCCGTCTTTGCGCCTGGGCTATCTGCCAACTGTTGATGCGGCGGTTCTGCTGGTGGCGCGTGCTCAGGGTTTTTTCCAGCAAGAAGGCCTAGAGGTCAGCTTAAGCCGGCAAACGTCCTGGCACCGCAGTTGGGCCAAGATTGCCGCCGGTGAACTGGATGGGGCACATATGCCGGGCACTGTGCCGCTGTGTGCAAGCCTTGGTATTGGCGGAGACATACTGCCACTGCGTACAGCGTTCGTGCTTTCACTTGGGGGTTCCAGTTTCGGTTTGCATGCGCGCTGGTTGCAGGCGTTGCAGCAGGCCGGTCTGGGTCAGAAGAAGGTCACGCCCGCGCAATCATTGCAGGCGCTGGCGGTTCTGGTCGCACAGCGGCGCCAACACGCGCAGCCCAAACTGCGGTTTGCCGTGACCGATCTGTACAGCAACGGCAGCTATGACCTGCGCTATGCCCTGGCCAGCGTCGGCATTGATCCGCTTGAAGATGTCGAGCTGGTTGCGATTACGCCCAGTCGGGTGCTGCGTAGCTTGCGCGAGGGCAACTACGATGGCGCATGGCTGGATGAGCCGTGGGGCTCGCTGGCGGCGGATGAGGGGCTGGTTTCGCTGATGTTCAGCAAACAGGCATTCTGGAATCACAGTCAGGGCAAGGTATTGGCGCTGCCGGAAGCGTTTTTGCGGCAACATCCGCTGACTCATCGCGCCTTGCTGCGAGCGCTGATGCGAGCGGCCAACTGGCTTGAGGCGCATCGTGCTGAAGCATTGCCGCTGCTGGCCGCCCGCGACGCCCTGAATCAGCCTGAAAGCGCACTGGCAGTGGTCACGCAGGGGATTCCGACCTTGGCCGGCGCCAGGCCCGACGATCTGGTGTTCCATTCCGGCGCCGCCAATTTTCCATGGTATTCACAGGCCGTTTGGTATCTGGGTCAAATGATTCGCTGGGGCGATTTTTCCGAAGTGCTGGACTTCAAGTTGGCTGCGCAAGAGGTGTATTTGCCGCGCCTGTATCGCGAAGCGGCGCGTGAATTGAGCGTGTCCTATCCCAATATCGGCTACAAGATTGAAGGCGAGCACGATAGTGCCTGGGAACTGGATCAGGCGTCACAGCCGCTGGTTATGGGCCCGGACATGTTTTTTGACGGCCGCTCCTACAATCCTCGCCAGACCATGAAATACCTCAATGCGCTGGATATCAGCCATATCAGTGCGCCTTTGGAGGCGATGTGGGCGATTCGCTGAAACGACGACGTCCCGCGCGAAAATTGCGCACGCGTTGCCGCAAAGCTTTGAGCAGGGTCTGATCGACCGTGCGGCTGGCATAGCGCAATCGCACATAAAGCTGACTGATGCGCTCTACGTCGCTGGCCAGGGCCGGGCGTTGTGCGGCCACCCTGCGGCTTAAATCCATAGGTCCTTCGCTGGGCAGTGGAGCCAGCCCCGCGCGTTTGAGCTTGCTTAAGAAGCGTTGCCAGATTTGGTAGACCGGATCACGTTGCAGGGCGCTGCGGTGGGCGCGATTCACCAGCAGATTCACGGCCAGCAGACTGCCTAGGGTCAGTACGGTGAGGGTTATGAGCAGTGCGCGCAGACCGGGCATGCCCAGCGCCGCCATGAGGTTTTG
>JBFKEC010000122.1:0-9465 GCA_041619315.1 Oceanococcus sp.
ATTCCCAACAAATCACCGATGTTCGACGCGAAGTGGCGTGAACACGGTTATATGGATCAGGTCGTTGACCAGTTCGCCCGTTGGTGCCAGCAGTGCATAGACAGCGGCGCTCTTGCTGGTGCGCAAGTTGAGGTGGTGCGGCTGAAAGGTCGTACGCCCTTGCTGCTGATCGAAATCGAGGGTGATCCAGCCTGTCAGGACACCATGCTGATGTACGGGCATCTGGACAAACAGCCGGAAATGGAAGGCTGGTCGGACGGGCTGGGGCCGTGGCAGCCGGTGCTGCGCAATGACAAACTCTACGGTCGCGGTGGGGCCGATGATGGTTACGCTTGTTTTGCCTCGCTGACCGCGTTGATGGCCCTGCAGGCTCAGGGTGTGGCGCATGCTCGATGCGTGGTCCTGATAGAGGCCTGTGAAGAATCCGGCAGTGCCGATTTGCCGTATTACGTAGATCATCTGGCGGATCGTATCGGTGCTCCGTCACTGGTGGTCTGCCTGGATTCTGGTGCCGGCAACTACGAACAAATGTGGCTAACCACATCCTTGCGCGGCAATCTGGCCGGGGAACTGCGCGTTGATATTCTGGACGAAGGTGTGCATTCCGGCGCGGCCAGCGGTGCCGTCGCATCCAGTTTTCGCATCGCCAGCCAGTTGATCGCACGGCTTGAGGACCGCGATAGCGGTCGCCTGATTCCCGATTGGTTGCATGTGGACATTCCTCAGGAGCGTGCTGATCAAGCGCAACAGGCTGCCGACATTCTGGGGCCGGCGATGTTCGACACCTTTCCGTTGGTTCAGGGCGCGCGCTTGATGAGCGACGATGGTGCTGAACTGATTCTAAATCGCACCTGGCGACCAACCCTGTCCTACACCGGAGTCGGCGGTATGCCTGCGCTGGGTGATGCTGGCAATGTGCTGCGCCCGTACACCAGCCTGGCGCTGTCCTTTCGCTTTCCGCCCACGCTGGACGGTGATGAGGCCAGTGCGCGCATCAAACAGACCCTGGAAGCCGACCCGCCCTATGGGGCACGGGTCAGCTTTCGCGCCGACAAGGCCGCCAGTGGCTGGCATGCGCCGCCTTTGGCCGCGTGGCTTGAAGATGCCGTCAATGGCGCATCTGAAAAGGCCTATGGCAAGCCGGCAGCGATGATGGGCGAGGGTGGTTCCATTCCGTTCATGGGCATGCTGGGTGAAAAATTTCCGCGCGCCCAGTTCGTCATCACCGGTGTGCTGGGGCCGGGTTCCAATGCGCATGGGCCGAATGAGTTTCTGCACATCCCATTTGCCCGGCGCCTGACGTTGGCGATCAGTGATATCGTCGCGCGTCATCGTGAGGCCAGCGCCCGTGGGCAACTTGATTCCAGTGCGGCAACCCAAGCGGTTGCGGGTCATCGGCATTTCGACGAAAGCTGTTGTTGACCACGCCGGCCGGTCAGTGAATGCTGACCGGTCGAAGATTGCAGGAGACTGGGTATGAACGAGATTGAAAAGCTCGAAAAACAGATATTCGAGCTGAAAAAGCAGCTGCGTGGTTTGCGCGCCAGTGCCGAGCCGCAACGCATTCAGAATTACCCATTGCATGATTTGAGCGGTGATCTGACGCTGCTGGATCTGTTTGGTGAAAAGAACATCCTTTTCGTGATCCACAACATGGGGCAGGGCTGCCGCTACTGCACATTGTGGGCTGACGGCTTGAATGGGTTTTTGCCCCATCTGGAAGACCGTTTCGCGGTGGCCATGGTGTCCAAGGATTCGCCGGACGAGCAGCGGCGCATGGCCAACGATCGCGGCTGGCGTTTTCGCATGGCGTCGCATGCCGGTTCGGCCTACGTGCAGGAGCAAACGGTGTGCCCGGGAGAGGACAATTATCCCGGCATCGTGTGCTATCGCCGCGACGGCGAGCGCATTTTTCGCATGAACTCAGCCAGTTTCGGGCCGGGCGATGACTATTGCTCGCTGTGGAGCGTGCTGGCCTTGGCCGGACACGATGAATCGTCCTGGACCCCGCAATACGGCTACTGGAAACGTCCGTCACAAATGGATGATGGCGGTGCCGATCTGAGCGACTGAGTCTCAGCACTCGGGGTGATTGACCGCAATGTTCACGGCCAGGCCACCCTGTGAGGTTTCCTTGTACTTGCTGTGCATGTCGCGGGCAGTTTCGGCCATGGTGCGGATGACCTGATCCAGAGACACGCGGGCCTGATCGGGATCGCGTGACAGCGCCAATTGCGCAGCATTCACGGCTTTGACGGCACCCATGGCATTGCGCTCTATGCAGGGAATCTGGACCAGACCCGCGACCGGGTCGCAGGTCATACCCAGATGGTGTTCCATGGCGATTTCGGCGGCAGTCAGAGCCTGCTCGACACTGCCGCCCAGGGCTTCTGTCAATGCGGCGGCAGCCATTGCAGAGGACACGCCGATTTCGGCCTGGCAGCCTCCCGCCGCGGCGGAAATGGTCGCGCCCTTCTTGAAATGGGTGCCAACTTCACCGGCCACCATGAGGAAGTCGCCAATGACCTGTGCATCGTAGGCATGCGCCTGCGTGCACAACAAGTGCATAAGCACGGCCGGGATCACACCTGCCGCGCCATTGGTCGGGGCGGTAACCACGCGTCCGAAACTGGCGTTTTCTTCATTGACAGCCAGCGCAAATGTGCTGAGCCCGCGCAAAGTGTTGCCAAAGTCAGTGTGGCAAGTGCGCATGGCCTGCAGCCAGGCCTGAGGGTTTTGTTCGGCCGCCTGCTGGGTCGCGCTATCAAGCGTACTCAACAATTTTTCGTTCATGGCGGCGGCGCGCCGGATCACATGCAGGCCGCCGGGCAACTCGCCTTGCCGGTAGCAGCCTCGGTGCATGCCTTCGAGCATGACCTGCCATAGTTGCTTGAGTATCTGGTCGATGTCGGCGTCATCACGCCACGCCCGCTCGTTGTCCCGCACCATTTGGGCAATGCTCAGGTCGTCGCGGCGGCAATGGGCCACAAGGTCGGCCGCACTGCTGCACGGGTAGGGCAATGCGGGGCCGCTGTCGGCAGCGGCAGATTCGTGCTCGCCGAGTACGAAACCGCCACCGATTGAGTAGTACACCTTTACAAGGGTTTCACCGTTGCGGCATTGGGCGATGCAGCGCAGCCCATTGGCGTGACCGGGCAGTGCGTTGTCACCGCGAAAAATGATGTCTTTTTGCGGTTGGAAACGAACCTTGGTGCTGTGCGCAAGTGTAATCTCGCCGCTGCTGGCCAGCGCCTGGGTCAGTTCAGTGATGCGCTCGATTGCGACGCTTTGTGGGTCGTGTCCGAGCAGCGCAAGCTGAACGGCGATGTCGGTGCCGTGACCTTTTCCGGTGAGCCCGAGTGAACCATAAAGCTCAATCTGGATATGGCTGATATCGGCGCTTTCAGGCAGTTCGCGCACAAACCGTTGCACGGCGCGCCACGGGCCCAGGGTATGTGAACTGGATGGGCCTATGCCAATTTTGAGCATCTCGAAAATGCTGATGCTGTAATGCTGCGACATGCGCGGAATATCAGCCGCGGTAGGCGTTTCGATAGGCGGTGCCACCGAGCACGTTCAAATAACTTTGCAGGCTCTGTTCGCGAATTTCGGTCGGTTCTTCCACACCGATGGTGTAGTAACCGATCTGGTGGGTATAGAACACCCGTGCGCGAACCCGCGCCTCGGTACACGGATAGCCGAGTCCGGAAAAGACCATTTCGAGTGCGTTAATGCGTTCGTCGTCGACTTGATGAACGACCGCTGCAACCGGCTTGGATACGCGCGCCCATTCACGAATGGCCATGTCGAACTGAGGGTCAAAGCCAAGCTCATGAATCAGGTTGCCGCAGATGGCATCCAGGGTTTGCGCGGCGTGGTCAACCGAGTCGACCTGCATTTCAAGCGGGGTAAACAGATTCTTTTCCCGCCAGCTGTCGAGCAGGTCTTCCAGCAGGCCGTGATGATTCTTGAAATGGTAGTAGAATCCGCCCCGAGTCACGCGCAGGCGCTTGGCCAGGCGGTCAACTTTGACCGCACCGATGCCTTCTTCGATGAGCACCACCTTGGCGCATTCAATCCAGCCTTCGCGCGTGACCTTGATGTTGCCCTTGCGGTCGGGCGCAGGTATCGAAAGCTCGCGCTTCTGGCGTTTGCGCGCGCTGAGATTGTTGGTCATGGTTTTGTTGTCAAGGGTTTGATACACAGTTGTACTGTACAGTGAGTAGTCCTGTAAATGAGTGACCGCAACGACGTCGTTGTCATCGGTGGCGGGCTCGCCGGCCTGGGCTGCGCGTGGGCGTTGAATGAGCAGGGCTATTCGGTCAGGGTTATAGAGCAGCTCGATCAGGTCGCATCGGCAACCAGCTTCGCCAACGCGGGCATGCTGACGCCCTCAATGGCCGACCCGTGGAACAGTCCCGGCATCTGGCGCACGCTGCTGAAGTATGCCGGGCGCGAACAGGGCCCCATTGTACTGCGATCACGGGCATTGCCGGCTTATCTGAGATGGGGGATGCGCTTTTTGCGCTTTTCATCGGCCGCACGACACCGCCACTCGACCCGGGCCAATTTCATGCTCGCCATGCACAGTCTGGCGCAGTTCCAGCGTCTGCGTCGCCAAACTCAGTTTGACTACGATCTGCGCACCGCTGGCACCTTGCAGCTGTTTCGCGATCAGGCTTCACTGGACCAGGCCGGCGCTCATGCACAACGCTTGCGTCAGTTCGGTTTGCGCGCGGATGTGCTTGATCGCGCCGAGGTGCTGCGGCGTGAGCCGAGTCTGACAGGCAGCGCAGCAGCACTGCGCGGCGGGATTCTTTTTCCGGACGACGAAACCGGTGATGCGCATCGCTATTGTCTGGCTCTGGCCGAATACTTGCGCGGGCGTGGAGTTCAATTCGATTTCGCCACGACAGTTCACGGTTTGCGCGTGCAAGCAGGTCAGCTTGTCGCCGTTCAAACGTCATGCGGTGAACTGGATGCGCGACGTGTGGTGGTCAGCGCGGCTGCCGCCAGCCCAGGACTGGTCGCCCGGCTGGGTATTCATCTCCCGATTCGCCCGGTCAAGGGGTATTCACTGACCGTAGCGGTTGCAGATTCCTGCGGGTTTCCGCAGCGCTCATTGATCGATCACCATTTGCACGGTGCGATCACGCCACTGGATGGTCGATTGCGTCTGGCCGGCACGGCCGAGTTGGCCGGTTTTGATCCGCAGTTGCGGCGATCGCGCCTTGATCAGCTGTGGCACATGCTGGGTGCACTGCTACCGGGTATCGAGGCGCAGCTGGATCGCGAGTCGGCTCAGGCCTGGTGCGGATTTCGACCGATGTCAGCCGATGGGATTCCGTATATCGGAGCCAGCCCGATTGGCGGGCTGTACATCAATACCGGGCACGGCCACTTGGGGTGGACCCAGTCGATGGGTTCCGGTCAGTTGATTGCCGATCTCATCAGCGGCAAGGCGCCGGAAATTGATCCGGCGCCTTATCGCATTGGACGGCCGTAAGGCAGGATCAGTAGAAGAAGCGGCTGCCGGGCTTGTCCTTGGCGTTCTTCTCTTCAGGCTTGTTCACCGATGCGCGTGCTTTGTCGGTGAGGTCGTCGGCGGTGTCGGCGGCCTTGCGTCCGAATTCGGCGGTTTTCTGGCCGGCCTTCTTGCCCATGTCCACGGCCTTGTTGCCGACTTTTCCAGCGGTGTCCTTGATCTCCTGCCAGTCTTCCTTCATCTGTTCTTTCATGCTGGGCTCTTGAGCATGGGCGTTCAGGCTGGCGCCTGTGAGCACGGCAGCAGCAAACATCAGGGCAGCTTTCATCACTAAACCTCGGCTATTGTTGGGGGCTTGCAGATTAACCGAATTGACTGGCGCGGTGATGCTCAGTCGGCACACAGCTGCTGCACGGCTTGCCACTGTTGCGCTGTCAGGCCTTGCTGCCCATCGAGTTGCGCGAATGACAGGGCGCGTTGCGCCGGTTGAGGATGGGTGGAGAGAAAAGCCGGAGCTTGAACCTGATCAGTGGCGTTTGCCATGCGCTCAAAAAAGGCCTGCATGCCAGCACCGCTAATTCCTGCCTGGCGCAGGGTGGCATAGGCGATGCGGTCGGCCTCGGCTTCGCTGGCGCGGCTGTAGGACAGGCTGATCATCAGTCGGCCTGCATCAGCCGCGAGTGCGGCCAGTGTGGACACATCTCCGATTGCGGCGGATAGCACCAGCCCCATACCGAGATCGCGAATCAGCCCCTGCATAACATGGCGCTGTGTTACGTGGGCGAGCTCGTGGGCCAGTACCGCGGCCAGTTCGGTGGGTGACTCAGCCTGATCAATCAAGCCGCTGAACACGATGACATGGCGACCCGGTGTGGCCAATGCATTGACGTTGGCGTCCTGCAGCACATGAATCTGGACCATGCGCTCCAGCCCCTGAGCCTGAGTCAGCTGCTGCATCAGTGCGTTGATGGCGGCCTCGCCAGCATCACCTCGGCATTCCCGTTCATCAGCGAGCAGCAGCTCGACCACGTGATCGCCCAGTGCGTGTTCCCAGGATTGTGGCACCAGCGCCGTCAATGGGCCACTGGCTTTGGGCAGCAGATAGACAGCGCCGACGACCACAATGATCAGACATGCCAGCGCGACACCCAGGCGCAAGCCGAGGGCGTGCCTGTCGCGGGCGCCGTGATAGCCAGGAATGCGCCCGCGTAACCATGCGGCAAAGTCAGCATCCTGCACGATCAAGCGGGCATCTGGCTGCTGTTGGCAGGTCAGGCGCAGTGCCTGATCGCCGTAGAGCTCCTCGGTGCAGCGCACCTGATCCAATGGCCAGCGTGCGATCAGTTGATGACTGTGGCTTTGCACCTGCAAGGCATCGGCATGGGTATGGACTTCAATCTCGTGGGCAGCGGCGCTTTGTCCGTCGTACCACTGGGCCGGGTAGTGCAATTTCAAAACACACCGACATCCAGTGCATCGGCCAGGCCTTCTCCGGTGGCATTCGCCTCGCTGGCGGCCTGAGTGATGGCGGCATAATCGAGCTGGCCGCTAAGCTCCAGGCGGGTCAGCAGGTAGCGCAGACTGCGCAAGGTGACCCAGGGCAGGGCGAGCCCCAGCGTGAGCACCAGCAACACCATATTGCTGAGAACCAGCCACAAATAGGCGAGCCCCGATAAGGAGCTTGTCAGTTGCACGCTGTCGATTCGCGTATGGCTGGTCTGGTAGCGAATTTCCCGCCCTCTGTACCACAGCCAGATCAGGCCCAGCGTTGGCAGCGTCAGCAATACCGAGAGAAAAAACACAGCGGCCATTTGTGAGCCGCGGCCGTCATACTGAAAGCGCGCCGAGCCGTAGCGCATGTGGTTGGTCATTTCGCCGTACAGCGCCGAGCGTACCCACGGTGCGGCCATGCCCAGGGTGAAAAGCAGCAACAAGGTGTAGCCCAGGGTCATCAAGGCATAGTCTGTTGCCTTGCCATCCAGACCAAAGCGCACCCCGCGTAAACGTGTATGCGACAGGCGGTAGCGCATCGCCCCATACAGCGCCAGGCCAATGACAAATGGTGTCGCCAGATACAGCAGCGCCAGTATTGGTGGGAAAAAGGCGACGCTCAGGGCGAGCGCGACAAAGATCAGCATGACCTTGATAAAACCGATCAGCAGTTCTTTGCCGCTGCCGGTGTACTCAAGATACTGCCCCTCGATTTCGGTCTGGCTCCAGATATAGCGGCGCGTGCGCGTAATCGCCCAGAAACGGTATACGCCCAAAGTCAGGATCGTGAGCAGCACATTGACGACAAAAATCACGAACAACTCGGCGCCACGGCCATGTTGAACAATGCGCTGTGTGTTTGCGTTGTTTTCCAGCATGCCGGTCGGCTCCATGCCCCTGTTCAGATGACTGCGCGCAGCTCGGCGAGCAATTCAGCGCCACTGAAATCACGCCGCCCACCATGTTCAGCAGCACGGATCAGCTCAATCAGGCGCGAATTTACCGGTGCGCTGTGGCCAAGCGATTTGGCCAGTTTGACCACCTCGCCATTGATCCAGTCGATTTCCGTGCGCCGCCCGCGTTCCAGGTCCTCCCACATTGATGAGCGGGCCTGTGGGTCAATCTCCAGCATTTTGCTGCCGAGTATGCGAAACACCCAGTCCGGTACATTTAACGCAAGCGGCAGCCATGGGGTCGGCAAGGCGATGATTTTTGCGGTCGAGATGCCGCCGCGTCTGAGCAATTGCAGGGTCTCCTGCTGGGCCATGGCCAGACAGCGGCGGTAGTCCTGCTGGGCCAGTTCGGTTTTCAGCGGCAGTCCTGACAGTGCATTGATCGGGTTGTTGAGATTCAGGATCAGTTTCGACCACAGCACCGCGGGCATGTCGGGGTGCTGCAGCAAGGTCAGGCCAGCGCGCTCGAAGGCGGCCTCGAAATAGACCAGGCTGGGGTCGCATTGAACCTCCAGTTGGCCTTGCGAGCCCTGGTGGAAACGCCCTTGGTCCTGATTCACGACGTTGAACGGCACCATGCCGGTCAGCACCTGACACTGGTCGAGCACCTCAGCCAGGACCTGGGCATTGTTCAGGCCATTTTGAAAGCTGATCACCGTGGTGCCCTTTTCGAGCACGGGTTCCAGCGCTTGAGCGGCCTGCGCAGTGGCCGCTGACTTGACGCAGACCAGGACCAGATCGGTTTCTGGAAAGGCGTCATCCACCACGTTGGCAAAGCTGAACTGTGAGGTGTCGGCCTGCCATTCGCCGCCCAGATGATCGCTCGCGTGTATGCCGTGCTGCAGCAGCGTTTCGCCCATCGCAGCACGGCCGATCAGATGCACCGGTGCGCCGGTGGCGGCCAGGCGTGCGCCGATGTGGCAGCCGATGCTGCCCGCGCCAAATATGACGATCGGTTTCATGCGCTGCGCTGTATCGCCATCCACAGCAGCGACAGTGAGCTGCCGAGCAGGGCGACGTAGGTCAGGACGGTACCGCCTACGCGGCCGGGCGGAAAATTGTCATGGAAGCAGAAGGTGTAGCCGTGCAGCAGGCGCCCGATCAGTAAGCTGGCGCCCCACACGTGAAGCCATATGCTGGCGAGGCCTTGATACTCGGCGATGGCTATCAATACCAGCACCATCGGGGTGTACTCGGAAAAATTGGCATGGCCACGTATCAGGCGCAGCATCTGCGGGTCGCCACCATCGCCAATGCTGATGCCGCGGTTGCGGCCCTGTATCACGCGCACGCTGAGGACCAAAAACCATATACCCAGCAGGCCACCATAAATTGAAGTGATCAGCATCCCGTCTCCCTTGTTTTGAATCTTTGAATAGGCATCATAACCAAGCGACGCGGCGACGCCGATAACAACGAATCAACAACAGGGGAGAGACATGACGAGCATGCGCATATTGGCAGTGGTTGGGGTATTGAGCCTGGCAGCCTGCGATCCGGCGCCTTTGCCGCTGGAACAGGGCAGTGACGCACAAG
>JBFKEC010000123.1:0-9367 GCA_041619315.1 Oceanococcus sp.
ACCTTGTCGAAACCGGCCTGAACCCAGGGTGCGCCCTGTTGAGGCTGAAACAGGTCAGCAACATGGTATTCGGCATCCAGACCCTGACGCTGTGCATTGGCACGGCCACGTGCAACGAGCCCGGCATCGCCCTCAACCGCAACAACCTGCGCACCACGGCGCGCCATTGGCAGGGTGAAATTGCCCAGCCCGGCAAACAGTTCCAGCACCCGATCACCGGCTTGCAGATCAAGCAACTGCAGAGCATGCGCAATCATGCGTTGATTGAGTTCAGCATTGACCTGGACGAAGTCTATGGGGGTGAACTCAAGATCAACGTCATATTCCGCAAGCGCATAGCGCAACACCGGGGCGTCGTCCTCAAGCGGCCGCACGGTGTCCAGGCCGCCTGACTGCAGATATATCCAAAGGCCCGTCTCACGACCATAGGCTCGCAATGCATCGACATCCGACGCGCTGAGTTCCTGCAGGTGGCGGAACACCAGACACACATGGGTATCGCCCATGGCCACTTCAATCTGCGGGATGCTTTCACGCGCCTGCATACCGGCGATTAATGTGGCGAGTTCTTCCAGCCGGGTGCCGACCCTTGGATCCAGCACTTCACACGACTGAATATCAGCAACGTAAGGCTTGCCGCGCTCGCGAAAGCCGACCAGAACACGCTCTTTCTTGTGCACGTACTTGACCGCGAGGCGCGCACGCCGCCGATAACCCCAATGCGGCCCGGTCAATGGTTCCAGCCATTGCCGCGGCGTGACCTCGCCGATACGGCTGAAGACATCCGCCAGATGCTTCTGTTTGAATTCCAGTTGGCGCTGAGGTGCCAGATGCTGCAGGACACAGCCACCGCAGGTGCCAAAATGTGCGCAGCGTGGTTCGACCCGATCGGGATGACGGCTGTGCAATTCCAGCAATTCGCCCTCGTCGAAACTGCGTTTTCGGCGCATGGCGCGATAGGTGATGGTTTCACCGGGCAGCACATCAGGCACGAACACGGTTTTGCCTTCGTGGCGCAAAACGCCTCGCCCATCATGGGAAAGGTCCAGCACCTCGCCCTGCCGCGGATCGCGGTTTACTTTTTTTCTGCTCATCAACGGGCTCGGATCAGGCGGGGAACACGCCGGTGGAGATATAGCGATCACCGCGATCGCAAACAATGCTGACAATCACCGCATCACGCTGTTCAGCGGCAAGCTGCAAGGCGCAATACATGGCGCCGCCGGAAGACACGCCGGCAAAGATGCCTTCGCTGCGGGCCATAGTGCGCATGCAGTTTTCGGCATCATCCTGGGTCACTTCCATCACCCGGTCGACCCGTGACGCATCGTAAATCTTGGGCAAATAAGCCTGAGGCCAGCGCCGAATGCCGGGTATGGAGGATTCGCCTTCGGGTTGAACCCCAACAATCTGAATGTCCGGATTCTGCTCCTTCAGAAAACGCGAGCAGCCCATGATGGTGCCGGTGGTACCCATGGATGACACCAGATGGGTAATCTTCCCCTCGGTTTCGCGCCAGATTTCCGGCCCCGTGCCCTCATAGTGAGCCAGCGGATTGTCCGGATTGGCGAATTGATCCAGCACTCGGCCTTCCCCGCGCTGCTGCATTTGCAGGGCCATGTCCCGCGCCCCTTCCATGCCCTGCTCTTTGCTCACCAGGATCAACTCGGCACCAAATGCCTTCATGCTGGCGCGGCGTTCCGCGGACAGGTGTTCGGGCATGATCAAGGTCATGCGGTAGCCCTTCATCGCAGCGACCATGGCCAAGGCGATGCCGGTATTGCCACTGGTTGCCTCGATCAGACGATCGCCCGGCGTGATGTCACCGCGGGCCTCGGCGCGCTGAATCATCGACAAGGCTGGACGGTCTTTGACCGAGCCGGCCGGATTGTTGCCTTCGAGTTTCGCAAGCACGCTGTTTCCGCGTGCAACGGCAGTGTCCGGCAGCATGCGCTGCAGGCGGACAAGCGGCGTGTTGCCGACAAATTGTTCAAGTGTGTTGTGCATCCCTGAATTCTACAGACTCAGGCGCTGAAGCTCTCCCATTGCGATGGTCAGCGCGGCAAAATCTGGCTGGCCCAGCGTGCTCAATTCGGACAGTCGGCTATCGGCAAATTCCAGTTGGCGTGCACGTTCCTGATGCCAGCGCTCGACTCTTTCTTTAGCGTTCGTGCCGGCACACTGCAGGGCTCTGGCGACGACCTGACGGTGCTGTACATAGGCGTCTTCGCGCAGATTTCCGCGCGCCAGCGCTTGCCAGCGATTGTCCGCATCAAGCCCACTGATCGAGGAAAGCAGCCAGGGCAGGCTCAACAAACCGCCGATGTGGAAATACTCGCGTGCAACCTCGACCGCGGTAAAGCCGCATTGCTCGCTCAATAATGCGATATCAAGTGCGGACCCAATCACGCTGTGATTGGCATACTTGCAAGCCAATTTCCCCTCAACCCCGCGCGCCTGCAACTGTGCCTGCATGGCCGCGCGCTGTTGCTGATATTGCTCCGGCAGCACCTCGTCCAGGGCACCTTCAAGTGCTGCAACCGTGGGCTGAAAGCGTGCCACCAGATCGTCCAGTTGCTCCTGCCCAGCCGTATTGCGAACCAGCCAAAGACTCGCGTGCTTCAGCAGCCCACTGATGCGTTCAATCAGATCGTATTGCAGGTCGGTGGGAAGCGCGCCGTCGGTTGCTTCAATCTCAGTAAAGCGCTGTTCCGAGCCGAAGATATCGCGCGCCGCCAGATAGGCCCGGGCAGCATGCTCCACACCAACTCCGCGATCCTCAGCCAGGCGATGGGCAAAGGTTGCGCCCATCCGGTTGACCGTTTGGTTGGTGATGAGGGTCGCGATGATCTCTCTGCGCAGTCGATGCTGGTATAACGCCGCTTTTTGCTGCTGACGCATGGCGCTCGGAAAGTATTCGAGCAGATCATGCACAAGCCTGGGATCATCAGGCAGGCTGCTGTGCAGTATCGGTTCATACAGCCCGATTTTGCTGTACGACAGCAACACCGCCTGCTCGGGAAGCGTGAGCCCGCGACGCTCTGCTCGCCGCCGCTCCAGAGCTTCATCATCCGGTAAAAACTCAATCGAACGATCAAGCAATTGCTTGCGCTCGAGCAGACGCATGAAATTGGCATGCTCGTCGATTCGCTGTTCGTTGCGGCGCTGCATCAGGGCCAAGGCCTGGGTCTGCAAGTAGGAATCACGCAACACGCCACTTGCCACATCCTGGGTCATGGACTCGAGCAGCTGATTTCTCGCCTCAAGCGCCAATTCGCCCTCACCCATCAGCGTATTCAGCGGAATCTTGATGTTGACCTCTCGGTCTGAAGAATTGACCCCACCCGCGTTGTCATTGAAATCAGTAATGACCCGCCCGCCATTGAGGGCAAACTCAATCCGGCCCAACTGGGTCATGCCCAGATTGCCGCCTTCACCGATGATTTTGCAACGCAATTCCTGGCCATTGACGCGCAGGCCGTCATTGGCACGATCGCCCACATCCTGGTGGCTTTCCTGGCGCGCCTTGACGTAGGTTCCGATGCCGCCGTTCCACAGCAGGTCGACTGGAGCCTGAAGAATCTCATGGATGAGTGCGTTGGGCGTCAGCCGGCTTTGCGAAATATCCAGGGCCTCACGGGCTTCGGCAGAGATTTCGATCTGTTTGGCGCTGCGCTCATAGATGCCACCACCGGCCGATATCAACTCAGCCTCATAATCCGCCCAACTGGAACGTGGCAAAGCGAACAGGCGCTCGCGCTCTGCAAAACTGCGCGCTGCATCCGGGTTAGGATCTATGAAAATGTGCTGGTGGTTAAACGCCGCGACCAGACGGATGTGTGGCGACAGCAACATGCCGTTGCCAAACACGTCCCCACCCATGTCACCGATGCCAACACAACTGAAATCCTCGTTCTGACTGTCACGTCCGAGTTCGCGAAAATGGCGTTTGACCGATTCCCAGGCGCCACGCGCGGTAATACCCATTTTCTTGTGGTCGTAGCCGGCCGAACCGCCCGATGCGAACGCATCACCAAGCCAGAACTCGTATTCGGCCGACACGCCATTGGCGATATCTGAAAAACTCGCAGTCCCTTTGTCAGCGGCTACAACCAGATAAGGATCATCATCATCCTGTCGCACCACACTGGGCGGTGGCACGATCTGGCCATCAACAAGATTGTCGGTAATGTCGAGCAGGCCCCGAATGAAAATCTTGTAACAGGCAATTCCGACTTGCTGAGCCGCATCACGATCCAGCCCGACCATGGATTGTTTGACCACGAAACCGCCTTTCGCGCCAACCGGCACGATGACGGCATTCTTGACCATTTGTGCCTTGACCAACCCAAGCACCTCGGTGCGAAAATCCTGCCGCCGATCTGACCAGCGCAAGCCGCCACGGGCGACCTTGCCACCGCGCAGATGGATGCCCTCGACCTGTGGCGAATAGACAAACGTCTCGAACATCGGGCGTGGCCGCGGCAACTCGTCTATGCGCCGCGGGTCGAGCTTGAAGCTCATATAGGGCTTGGGCTTGCCCTGCGCCGTGCGCTGGAAATAATTGGTCCGCAGACACGCAGTGATTACGCTCAGGTACGCACGCAATACACGGTCGGCATCCAGACTTTTGATGCCGTCCAGGGAGCCATACAACTCGGCGCATAGCCTTTCGACCGAACTGTCGCGCTGATCCTGGGAACGGTTGGGATCGAAGCTGGATTCGAACAACTGGACCAGCCTGGCGGCAAAGTCCGCATGCGCGGCAAGAATGCCCTGTATGTAACTCTGACTGTAGGGCCAAGCGGTTTGCAGCAGATATTTGCACAGCGCGCGCAGCAATCCAGCCTGGCGCCCGGTTAGTCCGGCACTCAGGATCAAGGCATTGAAGCCGTCATCCTCAAGCTCGGCTGTCTGCGTGCGCATGTAGGCGTCTTCAAACAGCGTTCTCATACGCTCGGTCGGCAGCACGCATACGCCAGTCTGCAGCAGGTCGAACTCTTGCACCCACAGCTCGGTTTGCGCCCCAACGGTGACTTTATACGGGCGTTGGGTGATGACCGTAAGGCCAAAATTTTCCAAGGTCGGCAATACCGCTGAAAGACTGGCCGGCTGGTCGTAGGCGTATAGCTTGAGGCGCAGATCACATTCGCCCTGATGCTTGTCCAGCAAGCGCACCAGCTGGACGTCCTCACGACCAAGACGGTTCAGGTATTGCAGGTCGGTAGCAGCTTCAAGCGCGGCCACATTTTCTCTGTAACTGAGTGGAAAGGCGCCACGAAAACGGTCAGCCAGACGCAGCGCTTCATCATCCGGAAGTATCGCCGCTAAGTAGTTACGCAGACTGTCGTCCCAGGAGCGTGTGGCTTCCTGCAGGCGCAACTCCATTTCTGCGGGTGTCAGTTGGGCTTCGCTGCTGCCATCGGTGCGCACGATGAATTGCACACGAGCCAAGCCATCGCGTTGCAGCGTTACGTTGTGCTCAAGCTCGCAGGCGAATAACCATTGGCGCAGCAACCTGGCCATGCGCTCTCTGACTTCGGTGCTGTACTGATCGCGCTGCAAGTAGACAAGACAAGAGAAAAATCGCCGATAGCGATCACGCCGAACAAACAGACGCAGGCGCTGGGTTTCACGTAGCGAACGCACCCCCAACGCAAGCTCCAGCAGCTCCTCCTCACTGCTCTGAAACAACTCGTCGGTTGGCAAACCGTTGAGCACCTCATGCAACTGCTTGTGGGCGTGACTGCCAGGGCGAGATTGTGCCCGCTGCAGGACCCAATCAATCTTGCGCCGAAGGATCGGCACGTTCTTGGGCAGCGAGTTGTAAACCTCGTTCGAGAACAAGCCGATGAACCGACAGGTTCCGGTCACCTGTCCGTCTGGGCCAAATCGTTTGACCGAAATGGAGTCCAGATACTCATCGTGATGAACGGGTGAGCGCGCGTTGGCCTTGGTGATTATGACCGGCCGACGTGAGCTGGCGTATTTATCCAGCTCCGAAGCCGGTGCAATCCATTTCGAATCATCAACGTGATGGCGATACAGCCCCAGCCCGGTCTGAACGACAGGCTCGAAATGGGCCTCATCGCCGTCACCAACCACGCGCGCTTCGATATAGCCAAGAAACGTGTAGTGATCGAGATCCAACCAACGCAGCAGCTCAACCACCTCATCAATGTCTTCACTGAGCATCCCGGGCGGCGTCGTGCTCAATTCATCAATGCGCTCGGCGAGTTTTTTGCGCATGGGCGGGTAATCGGCCACGACCGCATGCAGGTCGCTCAGAACGCTGCTGACACGCTGTTCCAGCGCACGAAACTCATGCTCTTCAACCAATCCGTCGAACTGAACATGAATCAGCGATTCCATGTCCGGGCTGTCATGCAACGCGGCATCAACGTTGAGCATGTCGCCTGCGGCGTCACGTTCAATCACCAGCACAGGGTGGATGAGCCAGCGTATCGTGCCGCCGGCGGCGCGCACCGCCATGGCAATGGTGTCGACCAGAAAGGGGCAATCACGCACTGTGGTTTCAAGCACGCAGGCATCCGCCCCGTGCTCCGGCATCTCGCCGCCACTGCGGAACACCCGCACCAGATCCTGATCCGGCGTGCGCGTGCGACTGAAGCGAAAATGCCCTTCAGCCACGGCATACAGCACCGGAGGATGCAGGCCAGCAAGGACTTCGTCGGGAACCGACTCGTAGTAACTGCGAATGAAACTGATGACCTGGTCGCGCTCGTCACCACTCAAACGCGCAGCGGCGATGGACTCAACCTGCGCCATGCGCAGGTCATGATCGGTCTGATGACTCCGTTTCACGCGCTGTCTCCCGTACGGTCGAGCCGGGGGCGCGCTGTCCGCGCTTCTTTACAACCCGGCGCCAAGGTCCAGCGTATAGGAGCCGAAGGGCCTGAACAACCGCATCTTCAAGCCGCCTCTATCGCCCGGCGACGGCACGGTCCAGCCGGTCCTGCTGAGCTTCCGGATCTGCCGCCTGAAAGGCCGACAGCGACATGCATGTGCGGTAAATCCGCCGCAAGGTCGGGTATTCGCTCAGATCAAGATCGTTCTGCCGCGCATTGCTGATTTGTGGCACCAGACACACATCCGCCAGCGTGGGTTTGTCGCCATGACAATAGGCGCCGGGCTTCAGATGCTTGTGCAGCAGCGATTCCAGCGCTTCAAAACCTTTGTGCATCCAGTGCTCATACCAGTCGCGCCGGGCTGACTTTTCGATGCCCATAACATCGCGCTGGTAATAATAGGTGCGCAGGATGTTAAACGGCTGCATGTCGGCGACCATGACCTGACAAAACGAGCGTACGCGGGCACGGTCGAACGTATCTTTGGGCAGCAGCGGACGTTCCGGATAGTATTCTTCGAGAAACTCCAGGATCGCGGCGGACTGGGTGATCGTCAGATCATCATTCACGACCAGCGCAGGCACCAGGCCCTGTGGGTTGTGCCGCAGATAGGTGTCGCTGTGCTGCTCACCAACATCCTCGTCGATGTATACCGAGTTGTAGGGCACAGACTTGTAATTCAGGGCGATCCGCACACGATGGGCGGAGACGCTGCGGTAGTAAGTAAACAGCTGCAACATGATCAATATCCGAGTCGTGCGGCGCCCAATGCACCGCTCGCGTCGCCATGAATGGCGGGAACCAGGGTTGTATGCACCTGATCAGCAAATACCCATCGCGACCAGCGTGCAGGGACGTCATCATACAGCCTGTCGAGCTGTGATAAGCCACCCGCAAGGACGATAACTTGCGGGTCGAGCAAATTGATCACTGCGGCCAGCGCCCGAGCCAGTCGATCACAGTATTGATCCAGTGTGGCGACTGCGTCCGGCTGACCGCTGGCCGCCTGAGCGGCGATGGCCCGAGCATCAAGCGTCTTGCCACAGGCTTGTGCGTGCAGACGCGCAAGTGCGGGGCCTGACAACCAGGTTTCCAGGCACCCGTGTTGGCCACACCAACACCGAGCACCGGGCACTTCATCCTGTTCGACCCAGGGCAGCGGGTTATGCCCCCACTCGCCTGCCAGCCCGTTGTGCCCAATCTGCAGTTGGCCATTGCTGACCACCGCACCGCCAACACCGGTGCCGAGAATTACGAAAAACGCGGAGTCCAGACCGTTGGCCGCGCCGCCATACAACTCAGACAGCGCCATGCAATTGGCATCATTGGCCATGGCGACGGTGCGCCCCAGGCGCGTATCCAGGTCCTGTTTCAAGGCCCGCCCGTTCAGGCAGACCGAGTTGGCATTGCGCAAAAGGCCACTGTGGGGGTCCAGCGAACCAGGATGGCCGACGCCAATCGGCAGATTGCGCCCTGAGACTTCCTGCTCTAGGTGCTCGACCAGCTCGCAAAGGCTATCCAGCGTGGCCGAATAGCTGCCCTTGGGTGTCTTCACGCGCTGGCGCGCAATGACCTCGTCATCACGCAGCACTACGCCCTCTATTTTGGTCCCGCCAAGGTCAATCCCGATACGCATAGGCTAACGATGCTGGCGGGTAGCGAAGCGCTTCAGCGCCGAGGTGGTGAAATGGCTGGCGGGCACGTCGTAGTCATAGGTCATGGGCGAGCGTTCCTCGTTTTGCATGTTGAGCATCACATAGCGCCGCGACTGCAGATCGAAGTGCGCCTGCAGCGCATTGTCCGGCAGCGGGATCTGTGGGTATTGCAGGGCGAACGCCATGGACGTGCGCCAGAACTCACCGCGCTGGTCATACATGTCGCTCAAAAGAATCAGCCAGCTGTCTTCATCGAGGTACATCACGCGTTTGCTGTAAACGTGTGAGAGGCCCTCCTTGAGGGTCGCTTCAAGCACCCAGGTTCGGTGCAGCTCATAGCGCGCCAGCTGCGGGTTTAAATGGCCTTTGCCGAGGATGTCCTCGTACTCAAGTTCGCGGCTGTGCAACGCATAGCTGTTGTAGGCCACCAGCAGCATTTTTTTGCCGCGCAGTTTGAAGTTGTAACGATCCAGCGGTCCGTTGAACATATCGACCTGATCATGCGTAATCAGCCCATCCTGCGCCGGGTTGTCGTAGCCCACTTCAGCAATGCGCCGAACCTTGCGGGTGCCTGGGTTGAATGACCAGATTTGGATATCGTCGGCGGCACGGTCCATAGGCACATGCAGCAAGACTGCATCGCCAGCCTTGTTGGCGGGCGCGACCACTTTGCGCAGTATCCGGCCCAGCTGGTTGTCCCATTCGCTGTAAGCGAGCTGTGGGTTGCCGTACTGGAACGTGGCCTCCATGTAGGCCCGTTCGATCACATAGGCGCCGCTGGCCGTGGTCGCCGCATTGTTGGTAAAACCGCGAAAGCCGCTGGTGCGGTAACGCGCCATATGG
>JBFKEC010000124.1:0-9357 GCA_041619315.1 Oceanococcus sp.
ATACGCTTGCAGAAAAACGCGGCGTTGTGAGCATTTACACCACCGTGCGGCTGTCAGCCCTCGTGTTCTGGCGGCGGCCCGCCCGGAGGACGACCGCCCGCTGGCCGTGCCGGCTCTCAACGCCTCAAGGCGGAGGGCATCGCAGTCATCACAGGGGCAAGCACACGTCGCGGGACAAATCGCAGACAAAAAAATAGCCCTTTGCATTCAAAGGGCTATCTGATTTACATGGCGGAGAGACAGGGATTCGAACCCTGGAGGGGCGTTCACCCCAACACGCTTTCCAGGCGTGCGCCTTAAACCGCTCGGCCATCTCTCCGGATCCGCACCTAGTAGGCCAGCAGGCTGGCGTGCGGGCGGTGGATTCTATACGAACCCGGGCGCTGATGCTACGACTGTTCGGACATGATCAGTCGCGGGGGCCGATCCAGGCAATCCGTTTTCTGCTCGCCGGCAGCATTGGTGTAGCTGCGCGAGGCCTTGTAATCCTGCTCAGGAATCGGAGGAATCATGTAGGCCGGGTCGCGTGACGGCAGCGCGCCGCTGTCGGCACTTTGCAGATCCGGATATTCCTGCGCCTGCAAATAGGCACCATCGAATGCACATTCACGTGCGCTGCAGGCCATCAGCATCATGCTGACAAGACTGATTCCAACAATACGGATCAAAACGTTACTCCTGCCTGGGCCAAGGCTTTTTCAACCAGCGGATAAAATTCTTCAGCCAACGGGGTCATCGGCAGGCGAATCCCTTCAGGAATCCTCCCCATCCGATTAAGTGCCCACTTGACCGGGATTGGATTGGGTTCCGCAAACAAATGCTGATGCAGCCCCGCAAGGTCAGCATCCAGTGCCATTGCGGTGTCACGGTCGCCAGCAATGGCCGCCATACACATCGCATGCATTTGCGCAGGCACCACATTGGCCGTGACCGAGACATCGCCACGCGCACCCATCAGCATGGATTCGCACGCGGTCGCATCATCGCCGGTGTAGACCACAAAGCCTGGGTCCAGTTCGACCAGCGCCTTGATCCGCTCAAGTGTGCCGGTCGCTTCCTTGATGCCGACAATCGCTTCATACGGCAGCAAACGCTCAACCGTTTCCGGTTTGAGGTCGCAGGCGGTGCGTCCAGGCACGTTGTACAGAATCAACGGCCCATCCGCATTTTGAGCGATTGCGGCGTAGTGCCGAAACAGTCCTTCCTGGGTTGGCTTGTTGTAATACGGCGTCACCAACAGGCAGGCATCGGCACCCAGCGCAAAGGCTTCGCGGGTCAGCAGCTGGGCTTCTGCGGTGGCGTTGCCGCCGGTTCCGGCAATCACCGGAATGCGCTTGGCCACACGCTCGATGGTGTATTTGATCGCCTGCAGATGCTCAGCCACGCCCAGCGTGGCGGATTCACCGGTCGTTCCCACCGATACGATGGCATCGGTGCCCTCTGCGATATGCCACTCGATGAGGCGATCAAGGCACGGGTAATCAACCGCGCCGTCTGCGCTCATCGGGGTGACCAGGGCAACGAG
Organism: Oceanococcus sp.; assembly: GCA_041619315.1. Lineage (GTDB taxonomy): Bacteria > Pseudomonadota > Gammaproteobacteria > Nevskiales > Oceanococcaceae > Oceanococcus. The sequence continues at coordinate 1,526 of JBFKEC010000124.1, forward strand.
GCTGCCCTTGATTTGTGTTCTGTATGTCATGGCGCGGCGATTATACATTCCACAGGGTCCGGCTGGCGGTTACACTCTTCATGCACTTCAGAATCCTTCGCGGCGGGCATGCAGGACATCCATAAATATCTCATCGTCAACGCCCTAGGCGCCTGGCGTGACAATCTCAGCGCCAGACTTATGCAGGAAATCCGCGAACGCGGCTGCGAGATTCTCGATAGCCGTATCGGCATGCTAGGCGACACCATGACCGCCCAGCTGATGGTTTCGGGCAACTGGAGCAGCGTCGGAAAGCTTGAGACCGCGCTTCCGGCCATCGCCGAAAAGCTCGAAATACAGATGCTCGGGCTGCGCACCCGCGATCGCAGCGAGCGCCCTGATACGCGCCCGTATGCAGTCGAGATCAACGCGCCCCAGCAGCCCGACCTGCTGCCTGCGCTGGTTGCCTTCTTCAACAACCTCGACACCGTGGTCGCCGAACTGGTCTGCCAGGACTACAGTGCCGGCCAGACCGGCGCGCGCATGGTCAACATACAGATGGTGGTGCTTGTTCCGATCACGGCGCAGCCTCCGGCTCTGCGCGAATCGTTCATGGACACCTGCGATGAACTGAATGCGGACGGCATGCTCGACCCGATCAAATCCTGATTGTCATGTCGCCAACCACTGCAGACGGAGAAACGTATGAATCTTGAGCTGGGTGATGCCCTACCCGCACTTGCGCTACCCGCAACCGGTGATCAAACGATTGCCCTGGACAAGTTGCCGCAACGCATAGTGGTTGTTTATTTCTACCCCAAGGACAGCACCCCTGGCTGCACCACCGAAGGTCGCGACTTCGCCGCCCTGCACGCGCAATTTGTAGCGGCTGACGCCTGCATTCTGGGCGCATCAAAGGACAGCATCCGGCGCCATGAAAACTTCAAGGCCAAGCAGGAATTTCCGTTCGAGCTGCTGTCTGACGAAGATGAAACCCTGTGTCAGACGTTTGGTGTGATTCAGGAGAAAAAGCTGTACGGCAAGACCTACATGGGCATCGTGCGCAGCACATTTGTATTCGTCGATGGCAAGCTGGCCAGAATCTGGCCCAAGGTCAAAGTCAAAGGACACGCCGACGAAGTCCTGGCGTACATTCAATCCGTCTAACCGGACCCATTCCATGAGCCAACGTTTGTTCGTGCTGGATACCAACGTCCTGATGCACGACCCCTCCTCGCTTTTCCGATTTGAGGAACATGACCTGTTCCTGCCCATGGTCGTGCTCGAGGAACTCGACAACGGCAAGAAAGGCATGTCGGAAGTCTCGCGCAATGTCCGTCAGGTCAGCCGCTACATGGACACCCTGCTGGTCGGCAAAACCGATGCACAGATCACCCAGGGCCTGGATCTGGCTGAATTGCAGGCGCTGGATAACGAAACCCGGGCCAGCGGCCGCCTGTTCTTCCAGACCGAGCACCTGGAGACGGATTTGCCGCGCAGCTTGCCCGGCAACAAGCCCGACAACACCATACTCAACACCGCGCTGGCGCTGCAGTCGAGCATGCCCGATCGTCAGGTCACGCTGGTCTCCAAAGACATCAATCTGCGCATCAAGGCGGCGATTGTTGGCGTCGATGCCGAGGATTACCAGAACGACCGCGTGCTGGATGATCTGGACCTGCTGTACAGCGGCTACGACGTGCTGCCCGCGGATTTCTGGAACAACCAGCCCGACGGACTCAAGTCCTGGACCGACGAAGTCGGCCGGACCTTCTATGAAGTCCATGGTGCCGACACCAGCGACTGGCACCCCAATCAGTTCTTCCACATCGCGCAGGAGCAGCCGGACGGCAATGGCGTCACCAGCGACCCTCAGATGGAATTGCTGGTCCGCAGCGTGCAGGGCGACAGCGCCAAACTGGAACTGATCCGCGATTACCGCGAGGGCAAAACCAGCGCATGGGGTGTTCATGCACGCAATCGCGAGCAGAACTATGCCCTGAGCCTGCTGATGGATCCGGATATCGAGTTTGTCACCCTGCTCGGGGCGGCCGGCACCGGCAAGACACTGCTCACTCTGGCTGCCGGGCTGGCGCAAGTGCTCGACGAACCACGTTACCGTGAAATCATCATGACCCGCGTGACCGTACCGGTTGGTGATGACATCGGTTTTCTGCCCGGCACCGAAGAGGAAAAGATGACGCCGTGGATGGGCGCTCTGATGGACAATCTGGAAGTCCTGACCGGCACGCTGGACGGAGGCGACTGGGAACGCGCCGCAACCAACGAACTGTTGTCCAAGCGGATCAAGATTCGCTCGCTCAACTTCATGCGCGGACGCACCTTCCTCAATCGCTTCCTGATTCTGGACGAGGCCCAGAACCTCACCTCCAAGCAGATGAAAACGCTCATCACACGTGCCGGCCCCGGCACCAAGATCGTATGCCTGGGCAATCTGTCGCAAATCGACACGCCGTATCTGACCGAGACCACCTCAGGCCTGACCTATGTGGTGGATCGTTTCAGAGATTGGCCGCACGGCGGTCATGTCACGCTGGCGCGCGGTGAGCGCTCACGCCTGGCTGATTTCGCCTCAAATAACCTCTAAATCGAAGCGCTACCGATGACTGTGACCGGGAATGGGTGATCCCGGTCACAGTTTCGAGCCACACCCAGGCATCTGTCCCATATCTACGGGACAGCGGCAGGGTCACCCCGTGGTTAGGCTGTGAAGCAACGCGCATAGCGCACTTGCATTCGCAGACACACACGGGAGCCCCTTAATGAAAACCCTGATTCGCCATGCCGGCGCAGTCTCACTGATCGCCGCTTCAAGCCTGGCCCAGGCCTGGCAGATTGAAGCCACCGGCAGCTATACCGACTTCGATGCGGCCGACGATTCGCAGCTCGGCCTGCTCGCCAGCTACCATTTCAATCCTGTCGATGATGCGGGCAAACCGCGCGCGGAATCGGCATTCCTGGCCCGCTCCAGCAATCTGTTTGCCGGCTACACCACTTTTGATGAAGCGGACGCCGATGGCATTGGCGTGGGTGGTGAACTGTTCATCGACCAGTTCTATGCGCGGGGTTCAGTGACCCAGATAGATGTCGGCATTGACGATGGCAGCGCCATTGACGTGCGCGCGGGCTTTCTGCCCAGCGACGGCCTGCTGCTCAGCCTGGGCTATAACGATATCAGCATGGACGTGCTGGACATCAGCATGATCTCGTTCAACGCCAAGTGGGTGCAGAAAATCGACGGCGGCATGGCCTACAACGCCGAAGCCTCGATCGCACAAGTCGACGGCGCTGGCGATCCCATCACCTACATGCTCGCCGCGGATCTGTACATCAACCAGGATCTCAGCCTGGGCCTGGCCTACCGTGACAGCGATGCCGACAATTCCAACGAGGACATCGAACTGCGCGCGCGCATGTTCGTGATTCCAACGCTCAGTGTGTCCCTGGCCTACGTGATGCAGGATGGCGGCAGCAGCATGGGCGCGGCCACCGGCTTCGGCGGGGCCGGTGATCGCATCAGCCTGAGCCTGGCCGGTCGGTTCTGAGTGTGATCATGAAGATCCAACAACCCAGCATTATCGCGCCGCTGATCCTGGCCTGCAGCCTGCTGGGGGCAGGCTGTGGCGGCAGCTCCGGCGGCTCCCAGACCAGCGCCCCGCAAAACTTCGATGAGGCCTGCGCTCTGCTCCCAGACTGTGCCCAACCGCGCTACGACGCATCCCAGGACAAACAGGCGCTTTACCGCGTGCTGCTCGAGCGTGACAGCGCAGGCGCGATCACAATCGTCAACGTCGATCAGGTCGAGGTCTTTGCCGGCAACGGTGTGCCGCTGTCGCATATGGGGGCCAGTCATTTGCTGCTCGGACTGGATGCCAACGGTGATCAGCTTGATGCCCAGGAAGTGAGTTTCCCGCAAACACTGGGACTGGAGTCGCTGGAGGAATTCGAGCGCATCGAGATCGACCTGAGCGATCAGACTGTCAACACGGTGGCTTACCTGAACGCCGACGAGGCCATAGCAACGCTGGGGGTTGCCGACGAAAACGGTGACCTGGTGGCGCTGCAAACGTTGCCACAGCAGGCACGCCACAAAACCACCGCGCAGGCGAAAAACAATCTGCAGCCCAGCGGACATTGCGCCCATGTGCGCATTCTGGATGGCGAAATTGACCGCTTCTCGGCCCAGGGCATGGCTTATTACAACGACACCGTGCTGCTGGAACCAGGCCCAACTCAGCGTGCGGTCATCGTCGCCGCACTCAACCGCATGACCCCATTGATGTGCCATGCACTCGGCCGAATAGCCATCGGCACGGTCAAGGATCGGGGTGACCTCAATGGCGCAGTGGCCCAGGTGGGCGGCGGCGACTTCATGTTGATCAACGCCGGCAACCTGCGTTACACCGAAGACAATCTGGCCAGTTTCGAGTCCATGCGGGTGAACATGATGCGCACCATCCTGCATGAAGCGGGACATGCGCTGGAAGCGCTGCTCAACGCCAATGCCGCGAATAACGGCGACTATGGCGGCCATTGGTCGGCTGCTGATCGTAGCGTGGCCAGCCAGACCATCGACAACGTGCGCCTGGAGGTCGGTCTGCGTGCGGAATGGAAGCGTATGCACCGGGCCTTCGCCGATGAAGGGTTTGCCGAGATGTGGGCCAACGAAGGTGGCCCGGCACGCGAAGTGGTGCGGCAGTTCACTGCGGTCGAAACGGCCGAAGGCGGATTCATGTCCCGCTATGGCGGCACCGCATATACCGATGACATTGCCGAAATGGTCAGCTGGGTCTATGCAGCGGAGCTGTTCAGCAATGCAGGCATCCCCGAAGGTCGCGCTGACAAGGAAGATTTTGCCTGCCAGCAAATGCGCCTGCACACCGAGGACAACGTCCCGGGACGCCTGGCCGCGGTGTACAGCAAAGTGATGTTCCTGCATGACCTGGGCGCCCTGGACAGCTCCGATGTGGCGACTTGCCTGGGCTCGAACATCGGGCTATCTGATCGCAGCGATGGTTTCCATGTGTCCCAGGACGGTAGCCACCTGAGCAGCTTCGAAGATCAGGTCGAAGCCAAAATCGGCAACACCGACGAAGGCTCTTTAGTGTTTGAGCTCAGTGCCCACGGTGAAGCCAGTTTTGGTGACGAGCGTTACCCGGCACTGTTTCGCCTGCAGCTGGATTTGATCAACCATGCCTGGCAGGACGAAGTTGCCTACCGCGACAGCCCGCCCTGGCCGCGTGGCCTGTATCCACTCAAATCCAGCGGACTCAATGTGCTGGAACTGCGCCTGGATGGTGAACCATCCGGGGATTTCGACTCAACCGAGGGCTTTGTACTGGTCGCGCAATCATCCAATCAGCGCATCGCCGGCTCGATCTTCCTGACCGAAGTGTGGCGCCCACATGCACCCGTGCCTGTGCCCGAGGTTTACGACCCGCCGCTGATCATCCGTTTCGAAATCAGCAAATAGTCCACGCTGCCCGGCCGTCTAGGCGGCCGGGCGCGGTTGCTGGTTCAACGGCAGCCACAACCGCACCGTCACGCCCTTTGCCGGCTGACTTTCAACCGTCAGCTCACCACCCAGCGCGCGCGCGCGCTCATGCATGTTGGTCAGTCCACGCCCTTGCCCGGCTGTGTCGGGCACAAAACCACATCCATCATCACGAATCTGAACCCACACCCCTGGCGGCGCTTCGGCACAGCCGGTCAAGACCTCGACACGGGTGGCTGCAGCATGCTGGATCATGTTGCTCAGCGCTTCCTGTAACAAGCGCAGGATGTGCAAAGCATGCGGTGGCTGCAGCCAGTCCAGCGCGGGCAGCGATGTCACCGCCCAGTCCACTTGCAGACCGGCCTGGCGCAACTGTGGGGCCAGGCGATAGCGCAAATTGCCCAGCAAGCTGGGCAGATCGCCATCCACCGGCTCCAGCGAGTCCACGGTCAGCTTGAGATCAGCAATGGCCGTGCGCAATGCGCGGGTGGCCCCATACTCACCCTGCCCGCCTCGCTCTGCGGCGGCCAGCGCGGTGGTCAGCTGAGCACCAATGCCATCATGAATCTCACGCATTAAGCGCTGGCGCTCTTCCGCCCGGGCCTGATCGGCAAACGCTATGCGCAGCTGTTCATGGGTTTGCTCCAGCTGTTGTTGGCGCTGCGCTACCCGCGCTTCCAGCGCCGAATTGAGCGCCGCAACCTCGCTCAGCGACTGAGCGTAGCGGGCGGTCAACGCGATAATGAAGCTGCCACACATGACCACCGCGCCAATCGGCCCCAGAAACGGTCGTTCTATCGAAATCCAACGCTGTTGTATGGCCAGATCATTCAGATTAAGCGCCAGATTGAGCAAGCAGCCTCCGGCCAGCAGCATTTGCGCCATACCCGGCTCGCGTATCGCACGCTTGAGCAAAATCACACCGGCGCTAATCGCGATCGGGGCCAGCGAAATGTAGATCAATCCGGCATAGGCGAATGCATCAAATCCATACCCGGGCAACGTAGCCAGCGAAACCGCGCCGGCCGCGCCGATCAGTGCGTATTCCAGCCAACCTCGCGGGTGATCGTAATAGCGCAGTACAAACAACAGAATCAGGCACATCGCCCAGGCCATCGAAATGACTGACAGCCACCAGAAGAGTTGTGCGCTGACCCACGGAACCACCACAAAAAAATGCGCTTGGCGCACGGCAAAACTGGCGGCGGCCAGGCTCAGCAATAAATGCCGGGTATCGGTGGGCTGGGCCAAAAACGTGGCAAATGCGAACACTGCGATCACCATCAACACGCCGGTCGCGATCTCGGCGCTGCGGATGCGCATCAAGTAATTGGCTTCATAGCGTGCATTGATCACGTCCTCCGCCCCGATACGTGGCCGCGCCAATTGGATTCGCCCCATATAGGGCGAATCCAGCGCCAGCATCAGCACATTGCCAGTGGGGCGCTGCAGCGTGGCCGGCAGGACACTGTGGAACGGCCGGTTCCAGCCCATTTCAATCCGGTCCGCTTCGCGAAACGAGCGGGCAATCCGTTCACCGTTGAAAAACACCCGGACCCGATCGGTCAGGCGTGGAATATACAGCGCCAGATCGGCACCGTTGAACAGGGCATCATCGAGTTCGAACCGGTACCAGTGCCGAGGCCCATCAAAGCCGTGCGGCCGGTCTCCCAGATAGCTCCCTTCATGGCGCTTTACGGCCTCGGAATCTGGCAGTTTCACGCGCTGCCAGTCCGCCGAAGGCTGAGGCTGGGTGCGGTCCGGCGTGACGATCCAATCGGCATGTTCAAGCAGCACAGCAGCATGGTTGTCCGCCTGTACCAGCGGACTGAACAGCCCCACCAACAGCAACAGAACGACGGCCTGCCAGTTATCTGTGCAGCAACCCCATACGCTGACCTTCAAACACCGCTTCCCCACGTGAGTGCACCTGCAGCTTTTCGTACAGTCGTTTGACATAGGTTCCCACGGTATGTGGCGAGACATCCAGCAAACGGGCGATCTCCTGATAGGCAAAACCGCGCGCAAGCAGGTTGAGCACTTCCGTTTCGCGCTCCGACAGCGGCTGCGTCAGCCCGCTGTCAGCGCGCGCTGGCGACTGAAAACGTTGCAGTATGCGGCGGGCAATTATCGGCGTGATCGGCGAGCCACCGGCGCGCAGTTCGAAAATCCGCGCCACGAAATCCTCTTCCGAATCATCCTTGAGCAGATAGCCTGTGGCCCCGGCTTCGATACTCGACAGCACGCTGCCTTCATCGCCGAACACGCTGACCACCATGATGTCGCACTGCGGATATAACTTGTGGCCATGTTCAATCACATGAATGCCGCTGGTATC
>JBFKEC010000125.1:0-9327 GCA_041619315.1 Oceanococcus sp.
GCTCAAGAATGCGCTTGGACAAGCCCGACTCCAACTCAAGATTCAAACGCCCATGGTATCCGTTGACAGCGAAGCTGTGGAACCAGTGAGCGGCAAGCCCTGCCTGCCCGCCTGAGCTAACATGTGCCTACACTTCTGATGTTTATCAGCATGAAATACCAAATCAAAGCCGGCGCTGCGGAAAAACAGCGCACTGCCTGCCTCATCCTCGGCGTCTATGAGCGCCGCAAGCTGTCCGTACCCGCCGTGGCTGTGGACGAAGCGGCCAATGGCCTGCTCACCTCGATACTGAGCACTGGCGACATGGACGGACGCCCCGGGCAGACCCTGCTGCTGCACAGCCCCGACAGCCTGTCGTGCGAGCGCATCCTGCTGGTCGGCCTGGGCAAGCCGCGCGAATTCAACGCCACGCGCTACACCCAGGCGCTGACCAGCGCCGCCCAGGCGGTCAGCAAACTTGGCGGCAAGGATTGCTACAACACCCTTTCGCTGCTCAGCGTAGAGGGTATGGACGAAAGCTTTGCCGTACGTCAGGGCGTGCTGGCCAGTTCGGCCGCGTTCTATCGTTTCGACGAATTGCTGGCCAAGAAAGCGCCGGCCAGCAAACTCAAGAACATGACCCTGGCGGTAAGCGCACGCAGCGCCGCCCTGGATGCCGCGCTGGCTCAGGCCAGTGCGACCGCTGCCGGCGTCAAACTGACCATGGACCTGGGCAATCGGCCGGGCAATCTGTGCACCCCATCTGACCTTGCAGCGCTGGCTGAAGAGATGGTCAAGGGCCAGAAGAACATGAGCTGCAAGGTGCTTGAAGAAAAGGACATGGCCAAGCTCGGCATGGGCGCCCTGCTTTCAGTCTCGCGTGGCAGTCGCCAGCCGGCAAAGCTGATCGTGATGGAATACAAGGGTGGCAAGAAGGGCGACAAACCGATTGCACTGGTCGGCAAGGGTCTGACTTTTGACGCCGGTGGCATCAGTCTCAAACCTGCCGCCAAGATGGAAGAAATGAAGTTCGACATGTGTGGCGGCGCCACCGTGTTCGGCGTCTTTCAGGCCCTGATCGAAGCACAGCCCGAGATCAACGTGCTGGGTGTTGTCCCAGCCTCGGAAAACCTGCCCGACGGCGACGCCAACAAACCTGGCGACGTGGTCAAGAGCATGGCCGGAATCAGCATCGAGGTGATTAACACCGACGCCGAAGGCCGCCTGATTCTGTGTGATGCCCTGACCTATACCCAGGAGCACCATGATCCGCAGGTGATCATCGACATGGCCACGCTGACCGGCGCCTGTGTTGTGGCATTGGGTGACAAAGCCACTGGCCTGTTTGCCAATGACCAGGCTCTGGCCGACGATCTGCTTGCCGCCGGCCAGTCCAGCGCCGACCGCGCCTGGCAGATGCCGCTGTGGGAGGAATACCAGAGCCAGCTCAAGAGCGCAGTTGCCGATGTCGCCAATATTGGCGGCCCGGGCGCAGGCTCCATCACCGCCGCATCGTTCCTGCACCGCTTCACCCGCAAAGCCACCTGGGCCCACCTGGACATTGCCGGCACCGCCTGGGGTGCCAACAAGCTGGGCACCGGACGTCCGGTTCCAATGTTGATGCAGTACCTGTTCAACAAGGCTTCGTGACCCGCGTCAGCTTCTATGTGCTGAATGCGCCGGACGCGGATCTGCATGATTTCGCGTGTCGCCTGCTGGAGCGCATCCACGGCCAGTCACAAATGGCTTACGTCAACCTGCCCGACCCTAGTGTCGGGCAGGCTTTCAATGAACGTTTGTGGACATTCAAGCAAGGCAGCTTCGTACCCCATGATCTGGAGCACGAAGACAACACATCACCCATCGTTCTGGGCATGGGCGCACAACTGCCAGCCCAGCGCGATGTCCTTCTCAATCTGGACCTGCAGCAAACACAGCCACCAGACTTTTTCTCCAGCTTTGAGCGCGCGCTGGAGATTGTGGCCGGCAGTGATGCGGAGAAGGCTGCGGCGCGTCAGCGCTACGCCTTTTACCGCAAGCGCGGTTACGAGCTTGAAACCCATCAGATCGGCGCCTGACTCAACGCCACCTGCCCCTTTATAATGGCCGGCTTTTCTCCGGTCACACCAACGCTGCTTTCGCATGGATAAGAACTACGATCCCGCCGAGATCGAATCTCGCTGGTACACCCAGTGGGAAGACAACGGATACTTCAGCATGGGCATGGAGGGTGATTCCTATTGCATCATGATCCCGCCGCCCAACGTGACCGGCAGCCTGCACATGGGCCACGCCTTCCAGGACACGATCATGGACGCGCTGACCCGCTATCACCGCATGCAGGGCCACGCCACCCTGTGGCAGCCGGGCACCGACCATGCCGGTATTGCCACCCAGATGGTGGTGGAGCGCCGACTGGCCGCTCAAGGCGCCAGCCGCCATGACCTGGGACGCGAAACCTTCATCGACAAGGTGTGGGAATGGAAAGCGGAGTCAGGCGGCAACATTACCCGCCAGCTGCGCCGCATGGGCGCTTCGGTGGATTGGGAACGCGAGCGTTTCACCATGGACGAAGGTTTGTCCAAATCCGTGACCGAAGTGTTCGTCAAACTGCATGAAGAAGGCCTGATCTACCGCGGCCAGCGCCTGGTCAACTGGGACCCTGTGCTCAAGACTGCGGTGTCTGATCTGGAAGTCGAATCAGAGGAAGAAAACGGCCATCTGTGGCATTTCCGCTACCCGCTGAGCGACGGCTCCGGCCATCTGACCGTGGCCACTACGCGCCCGGAAACCATGCTCGGCGACAGTGCGGTTGCGGTTCACCCCGAAGATGAGCGTTACCAGCATCTGATCGGCAAAACCATCGCGCTGCCCTTGGTCGGGCGCGAAATCCCGGTGATTGCCGACGATTACGTGGAACGCGATTTCGGCACCGGCGTGGTCAAGATCACCCCGGCGCACGATTTCAATGACTATGAAATGGGCCAGCGTCATGACCTGCCGCTGATCAACATTCTCAATGACGACGCCAGCCTCAACGACAGCGTGCCGGAAAAATACCGCGGCATGGATCGGTTTGAAGCGCGCAAAGCCGTGGTCGCAGATCTGGATGCGCTGGGCCTGCTCGATAAGGTTGATGACCATCGCCTGATGGTGCCGCGCGGTGATCGCACCCATCAGGTGCTGGAACCCTATCTGACCGATCAGTGGTTCGTGAAAACGCAGCCACTGGCCGAGCCGGCCATCGCAGCAGTGGAATCCGGGCGCATCCGTTTCGTCCCGGAAAATTGGTCCAAAACGTATTTCGAATGGATGCGAAACATTCAGGACTGGTGCATTTCACGGCAGATCTGGTGGGGCCATCGCATTCCGGCTTGGTATGACGATGCGGGCAACATCTACGTTGGCCGCAATGAAGATGAAGTGCGTGAAAAGCACCAATTGCAGGCGGATGTGAAACTGCGCCAGGACGAGGACGTACTCGACACCTGGTTCTCCTCTGCGCTGTGGCCGTTCTCGACCCTGGGCTGGCCGGACAACACCGCCGAGTTGGCCAAGCATTACCCCACCAGCGTGCTGGTTACCGGATTCGACATCATCTTCTTCTGGGTCGCCCGCATGATCATGATGGGCCTGAAGTTCATGGATGATGTGCCGTTCCGCGAGGTCTACGTACACGGTCTGGTGCGCGATGCATCCGGCGCCAAGATGTCCAAGTCCAAGGGCAACGTTGTTGACCCGCTGGACGTGGTGGATGGCATTTCCCTGGAAGCCCTGCTGGAAAAGCGCACGATCGGTTTGATGCAGCCGAAAATGGCCGAAAAAATCGCCAAGCAGACGCGCAAGGATTTCCCGGACGGTATCCCGCAGCACGGCACCGATGCCCTGCGTTTCTACTTTGCCGCTCTGGCCACGACCGGACGCGACATCCGCTTCGACACCCAGCGCCTGGCCGGCTACAAGAATTTCTGCAACAAACTGTGGAACGCCGCACGCTATGTCGGCATGACCGTGGAAGGTATCGATCTGTCGGATAGCGGCGACATCGAACTCGGCGTCGCCGACCGCTGGATCATATCCAAGCTTCAACACACCGAAGCCACAGTCAACCGCCACTACGCGGGTTACCGCTTCGATCTGATCGCAGCTGAACTGCACGAATTCGTGTGGCACCACTTCTGCGACTGGTATCTGGAGCTGACCAAACCGGTCATCAACAATGCGGACAACCCGGCCGGGCGCCGAGGTACGGCACGAACTCTGGTGCGTGTTCTGGAAGCGGTACTACGCCTGCTGCATCCGTTAATGCCCTACATCACCGAAGAAATCTGGCAGCGCATCGGCCCACTGGCAGGCAAGCAGGGTGACACCATCATGCATCAGCCCTACCCGGTGGCTGACACCAGCAAGGCCGACCCGGCTGCCGAGGCGGACATTGCCTGGCTGCAGCAGTGCCTGCTTGGCATTCGCCAGATTCGCGGTGAAATGGACATTGCGCCGGGCAAACCGCTGGACGTGTTGTACCAGAATGAAAGCCCTGAAGATCTTGCCCGACTTCAGTCGATGGCCCCGTGGCTGAACGCATTGGGCCGAATTCAAAGCCTGAACGCTGCCGGTGAAAACCCGCCGGAGTGCGCCATGGCGGTTGCTGGCAAGCTCAAATTGCTGGTGCCCATGGCCGGACTGATCGACAAGGACGCAGAACTGGCCCGCCTGGACAAGCAGATCACCAAACTGGAAAAGGAACTGAGCGGTGCCCAGGCTCGCCTGACCAACCCCAGCTTTGTCGAGAAAGCGCCCGCCGCGGTGGTCGAAAAAGCACGCGAGCAAGCCGACGCACAGGCTCAGACCCTGGTCGAGCTCAAGGCTCAGCAGGACAAAATTCGCGCCCTGTAAATCGAAGCGAAGAGCGCGGCTTCAGGCCGCGCTTTTGTTCAGCTTGCTCTTTTCGACCTTGTCCAGACACGCGGCCAGAGTCCGGCTGATTACGGTCTGATGGCGAACCATGGCCAACTTGGGCCAGGTTGCGCGTTCACCCTGAATGATCATGCGTCGAACATCCTGGGTGCGCGGATTGCGAATCACCCGGGTGTAGCTGCCGGCATCAAAGCCCGGCAGGATGGTGATGTTGCCGCGATAGTCTTGATCCAGAATGCCGGCGGCATGATCCAGATGCCGACGCAGGCGATTTAGCGGTTGCGGCAAGTTGCTGCGGGCAAACTTCAGCGCCAGATGCGCCTGAAGACGCGCCGCACCCAGCGCGAAACGCCCGGCACCGTGCATCAACCCGGCTTCGTCGGGTTCACGCTGGGTCAGGAACGGCAGCACATGCGGATTGGTCTGGCTGACGATGAAATGATTCACATTGAACAAGCGACGCAGGCGCATGCGCGGCAAATCACTCTGCAAGGAACCATCCGCCCAGCGCAGCGACGCCATGTACGGCTCGCGCTTGCCCTGCATGTTGCGCGTGGCCAGCTTCACCGGCGGGAACAGAAACGGCACGGCACATGAGGCCAGCACCGCTTCACGCAGGTACAGATGCGGAAAGGTCAGATGATTGAGCAGACGCGCCGGTTGGTTGTCGGCCACCGGTGAAACCGTGATGTTCATGGAGATCCCGGACAGCGCATGGGCCTCCTCAAAAGAAACGTCCGGCAGGTTTTCCGACAGGCCGCGCCGTAACTTGTTCTGATCCATGATGCCGCCGGTGCGGCGCATATCGCGCGGTGACAATAGCCCCCACAGGTCCAGGTACAGATTGTCCGGATCCATTAACGTCTGAGCATCCTCGCGGGTACGTGCGGACACACAGGCCCCGACCAGCGCCCCGGCGCTGGAGCCGGACATGATGTCCGGCAGCAGGTCATGCAAATACAGCGTACGCACCACGCCGACATGGAACAGCCCCATCGTGGCCCCGCCTGACAACATCAGGGCCGAACGCCCGTAGCTTTGCCCAAGATCGGAAAAGAAGGCGCGCTTGGTCGCATTGGCAATCCGCGCATCAGGCTGTTCGGCAATCCAGTCCAGCGCCTCGGTGACCGTATCGTGATAGGACTCGATCAGGTATTTGGTGCCCAACGGGCTGACCCCATAGAGCAAGGGATTGCCGGAATTGCCCAGGTTCCAGTGCAGGCCCTGACGCAGTTCATACATCAGATCATCAGGCCGATCCTGATAGCGCAAGCGACGTATGGTGTCGAGCCGTTCACGCACCAGTTGATGGTCGTAATCCTTGCTGACCTCGCTTTCTCGCCACTCATGCCCGCCACTGAAATGCTCGTAATCGGTCGCGGCTTCCAGCCATTCTTCGTAGTTGATCGCATTGTCCATCGCGCGCTGCGCCTCGTACAGGCGATAGCGGTCGCGCAGCTGATGCATCAATGGTGTGCTGTTTTTCGGCACAGGTCCCGTCCTGATCTTTGGTGTCTTTAAATTCTGCAGGGATCATGCCACCGCTGGCCCAACGACGCGAGCGCCCCATGGACAAGCCCGCTGCGGCACCGCACAATCGACCGCTGACTCTCAGCCTGCCGTGCCGCATGAGCGACCGCATCGCGTCAATACTGTCCTCCGCCAGCGAGGTCATCCTGGGCAAACCCCAGGTTCTTAAACTGTCCCTGAGCTGCTTGCTGGCACAGGGCCACCTGTTGGTTGAAGACGTGCCCGGCGTCGGCAAAACCACGCTGGCGCAGACCCTGGCACACCTGCTCGGGCTGCAATATCGGCGCATTCAATTCACCAGTGACCTGCTCCCGGCGGACATCGCGGGTGTTTCGGTGTTCGACAAGGACTCCGGCCAGTTCCGTTTCCAGCCCGGTCCGGTTTTCTGCCAGGTGCTGCTGGCCGACGAAATCAACAGGGCCAGCCCCAAGACGCAGAGCGCCCTGCTTGAAGCCATGGAAGAGGGCCAGGTCACCAGTGATGGTGAAACCCGTAGCCTGCCGCAACCATTTTTCGTCATAGCGACCCAGAATCCACTCGATCAGATCGGCACCTTTGCCTTGCCGGAATCGCAACTGGACCGCTTTCTGATGCGCCTGTCACTGGGTTACCCCTCACATAAGGCTGAAAAGGAATTGCTGCTCGGTCAGGCACGCCGCGACATGCTGGTCAAGATGGGCAATGTCCTTAGCGACGGCGATGTGCTCGACCTGCAAGCCCAGGTTTCGCAGGTCACCACCAGCCCTGCCCTGATCGATTACATCCTGGCCCTGGTCAGCGCCAGTCGCAGCCACCCGCGCGTCGCGCTGGGCCTGTCTCCGCGTTCCGGGCTGGCGCTCAAGCGCGCTGCTCAGGCCTGGGCCCTAATTGATGGGCGCAAAGCGGTGATGCCCGAGGATGTGCAGACGGTGTTTCCACATGTGGCCGGTCATCGCTTGCAATTGAACAGCGGCGACGACAGCGGCGTCAGTACATTGATCAAGGAATTGCTCGCTGAAGTAGCGATTCCCTGAGCACGACAGGGTCGAACCAAGGTGTCCCTGCTACAACGTCTCAATCAACGCTTCGAGAACTGGGTGGTGTCGCGGCATACCCCGCAGGCGTCACCGATCACGATTCGCCGTGGCCGCTGCTACATCCTGCCAACCCGGCCAGGCTATGTGTTTGCGTTGATGCTGCTTGCGATGTTGCTGGGCGCGATGAACTACAGCAACTCGCTGGCCTTCGCGCTGACCTTTCTACTCGCGGGCATGGGCATGGTCACGATGCATCACACCAATGCCAATCTGCTCAAGCTGCGTGTCCATATTCCACACATTCCGGCCGTTCACGCTGGTGATCCTGTGTGGATTCCGGTGCAGCTTGGTCACACCACAGAAAAAACCCGCTACAGCGTACTGTGCGGACTCAAACGCGCCGACTTGTCGCCCGACTCCGCCGTCGATTGCGTGCCAGATGAAAGCGCCTCAACCGGCTTTGAAATCCCGGCGCAGGCGCGTGGCCTGTACCGCATTCCACGCTTTACAGTCGCCACAGAATTCCCGCTCGGTCTGTTTCAGGCCTGGAGTTGGATCACGGCAAACAACGAGTATCTGGTTTACCCCAAACCAGCCACTCAAACGCGCCCGATACCGCCCGTATCCGGTGAATATGGAAAACGCTCCGGCGCGCAGACTGGACGCGATGATTTTTCCCATCTGCGCGACTATCAATACGGTGATGCTCCACGCACCATCCACTGGAAGCGTTACGGTCACACTGGCCGGCTGACGGTCAAAACCTTCGCGGATCCCATGGATGAATCCTTGTGGCTGGACTGGTCAAGCCTGACCGATATGCGTGACCCGGAAGCACGCTTGTCGCAGCTGTGCCGCTGGGTGCTGGATGCCGAGAACGGCCATCAGGCCTATGGCCTGCGCCTGCCCGGAGTGGAACTGCGCCCATCACGCGGCGCGGCGCACCGCCAGCAATGCCTGGAGCATCTGGCCCGATTCGGCACAGCCGAGACGCCCACATGAATGCTGCGCGCGATCATTTGACCGCCCCCAAGGTCTACCGGGTCCTGCTCGTGCTGCTACTGATCGCAGGCCCCCATCTGACCCGCTTGCCGCTTTGGGCCAGCGCCCTGGTTCTGATCATGGGCATCTGGCGCGCACTGGCCGCTCAACGCACCTGGCCCATGCCCGGCGCGTTGCTGCGCAACCTGCTCGCCGGCCTGGCCCTGACCGGCATCTGGGTGCAGTACCAGACCCTCAATGGACATCATGCCGGGGTCGCCCTGCTGGTTGTCATGCTGGCCATGAAGCTGACCGAAATGAGCAGCCGGCGGGACTATCTCGTGGTGATTTATCTCAGTTACTTCCTGCTCATCACCCATTTCCTGTTCAGCCAGGAAATGATCATGCTGCTACTGATGTTCGCCGGAGCATTGGCCATCACCAGCGTGCTGATCGAAGTCAATCATCCGCAGGGCAGCATGCCCGTACGGCGCAATTTGCGCCTGGCCGCGACCCTGATGCTGCAGGCCGCGCCGCTGATGCTGATCTTTTTCCTGCTGTTCCCGCGCATTCCCGGACCGCTGTGGGGCATTCCATCGGATGCCAGCGCTGGCCTGACCGGCCTGAGTGACTCGATGGAGCCCGGCATGATCAGCGAACTGGGCCGCTCAGATGCTGTGGCCTTCAGGGTCCGTTTTGATGACGATGCGCCAGCACGGCGCGAACTGTACTGGCGCGGACCGGTCTTCGAATACTTCAACGGGCGCAGCTGGTTACCCGGCCCGTGGGATGAGCAGTACCTGACCAGCGGCATCGATTTCAGCGGCCCGCCGGTGACCTCTGAAATGCAGCTTGAGCCACATGGCAAGCGCTGGCTACTGGCCCTGGATCTACCGCGCGGGCC
>JBFKEC010000126.1:0-9293 GCA_041619315.1 Oceanococcus sp.
GTGGGCACTGGCCATTTACGCGACCAATCGCGAAGCGTTCGGCCCCAGCCTCAATCATCTGCGTGCTGGCGTCATGCTGGATATACCTTCCGCCACCGAAGTTCGGCAAAACTGGGCACAGGGCGCCCAATTGAACGCAGCGCCATCGGCCCAAAGCAGCGCTCCGATTGCGCTCGTTACGCCACCACCGACAGACAGCCAGGCGGCAGCGCTCGACAGGCATACGGACGTGCCGGCACCGGTTGGCGCCAACACGCTGGCAAACGTTGCACCGCCAGCACCAGTGCTGCCTACAATCAAGCCTGGCATTGCGGCCGAAACCCAGGCGCGCGATCCAGAACCGGCCCTGAATAACAAGGTAGCGGTGGGGCAATCGCCACAATTGCCGGCCATGAATGTGGAGCAGGGCGCTGCCGCGCCTGGCGCTTTCATTGATCACCCGTTGTACGACCGGGTATTCAGCCAAAATCAACGTGCTGATGCCCTTGCCCAGTTGCGCGCGCTGGAAGGCGAATACGCAGGCGACCCGGATTTCGATTACCTGTTTGGGGTGGCATTGCTCGACAACGGGCGCCCACAGGATGCGCTGTTCCCGTTATTGCGTGCGACCCAGTTGCGTCCTCTTGGCCTGGGCATCCGCCTGGATTTGGGGCGTGCATATTACGAAACGGGTGAGAATGAATCGGCCCGCCAGGTGTTTGAACAACTGGACGCGCGCAACCCGCCACCACGCGCCGCCCAGGTCATTGACAGCTATTTGCAGGCGATTGAGCGCCGCGCTGCGCGTTACCAGCCACACTGGAAAGCGCTGGTTGAGCTGCAGACCGGTCATGATTCAAACGCCAATAGCGCATCGGACCTGCAGAGCTTTGCTGGCTTTTTGCTGGATGAGCAGGCCCGCAGCAGCGATTCGCCGTATGCGGACATCGCCGCAAACGTGCAATACATTCGGCCATTCAGCCCACGCTGGCGTTGGCTCAACATGGCTCAGCTGTCGAACCGCAGCTATACCGATGCGGATGAATTCAACACCCAGCAATGGCGTCTCGGCACCGGTCTGAGTTATCGCCAGGGCGACTGGGAACTGAGCAGCAGAATCTCGGCCGGTCAGACCTATCTGGATGGCGAAAGCAATAATGATATTGCGGCACTCAATGCAGCCTGGCGCCTGAATGTGTCTCCGCGACTGCAAACCCGCCTGCAACTCAAACTCGGCAACGTACGTTATGACGATGCTCTGAGCGTGCGTGATGTCGATCAGTGGCTGATGTCGGGTGGTTTCAGCCGGCGGGTCAGTCTGGCCTACGGCGGCGAAATCGGCCTGGACCTGATCGGCGGCCATGACGAAGCCGTGGAAAAGGCCTCACCATATAGCCGCGACGTCCTAGGCGCCGGCTTTTTTGCCACGACCCAACTGAATCCTCGCTGGCGCTTGCAATTCAATACCAATCTATTGCAAGGCCGCTATGACGGGACATTTTTTGGAATCAAACGCAGTGATGTGCAGTGGTTCACAGTCGCCGGAATGCACTTCACTGATAATCGTTTGAAAAATTGGGCATTCGGTCTGGAATTGTCCTACGTCGACAACCAGTCTGACGTGGACCTGTACGAATATGACCGTTTTGATATCGCGCTACGCGTGAGCTGGATGCTGAAATAGGGTGACACCATGATGCGAGTACTGTTGTTGCTGCTGATAATGACCCTGCCACAACTGGCACTGGCCAACACCGGTCGCATTCTCTATGTCGCCGGGCAAGTGACCGTTGAACGGGACGGGCGCCTGTACCGCGCGGTCAAAAACGCACGCGTGCAGCAAGGTGACATCATCAAAACCAGCACCAGCGGACGCCTGCATATGCGCATGAGTGACCGCACCTTGCTGTCACTCAAGCCGGATACGACCTTCAGCATTGAAACCTATCGCCACACCACCTCCGGCAGCACGCCAAGTGGGGCTGCTCAAGCACGCGCTGCGGCGCCAGATCGCAGCGTGTTCGGCCTGTTCAAGGGCGGCTTTCGGGCCATTACCGGATTGATCGGCCAGCGTGACAAGAGTGCATTCAGTGTCAACACGCCGGTTGCGACGATCGGTATACGAGGCACCTCGTTCGTCGCCAATCTCGTAGGCCCAGAAAGCACTGCCAGCGGTTCGGCCCAGGATGTGCTCAATCCAGAGCGCTTCGTCCAGCTTGCCCAAACCGGCGCTTTGCAGCCGGGCTCACTTGCGCCGCCGGTGCAGCCGGGCTCGCGCTTGACCGTTGGAGTCGGCGATGGCGCCGTCATTCTCAGCAATAGTGGCGGCACACTGGTGCTTGAGAACGGCGAATTTGGTCAGGTCACATCGGCCAGCCTGGCACCGCAACGTCTGCTGCGGCCGCTGCCAGATGACGAACTGGAAAATGGCGTGTCCGGCGATAATGACGCAACGCTGAGCGATAATGACGACTCCCAGACACAGCTCGGCCTGCGCGAAATGCCGAACAATGGCGAACCCGCGCCTGGCACGCAGTCACCGGACACGGAAGCCGAGGAAACCGTGCCTCCAGGTAGCGAACCGGTAACGCGACGTAACCTTGCGTATGCATCGAGTCTGATCACCAATGGCGGGCAAAGCGTGGCCCTGACGATCGCAGACGAGGCCACCGTGGTCGATGGCAACGGTAGCGTCACCGCATTTGTTACCGGCATTGATCAGAATGGCAGCGTCGCAACGGCGGCGCTCAGCCTGGATTCTGGCGCCGTCAGCAACCGCGGCGCCGATCCCCAGCTTGGCCTCAGTTGGGGGCGCTGGAGCGGCGATCTTGCAACCCTCACCGAGGCTGGCGGCAATACAACCCAACTCGATGTTCAGCAACTGAATCTGCACCTGATTCACACAGCCAGCACCGGCAATACGCCCGTTGTGCCCATGAGCGGCAATCGTGAATTTGTCCTGGTTGGCAACACCGACCCGACCTCGGACAGCGGCGGCGTTGGATTTCTGGGCCATGCCTCACTCAGCGCCGACTTCGACAACCAAAGCGTGTCGTCAAGCCTGAGTTTGAGTGTCGACAATCAAAACTGGCAGGCCCAGGGCCAGGGCAGCCTGGGCAGCGCGCTGGGCTATGGCACACCTGATCATCATTTCGGCGGCAGCTACAGCGCCGTGCAAGTTGATGGCGTACGCGGCGGGCAGGGTCAGTTCAGCGGATTTTTCACCGATCAGGCCAACGCAGCGGGCTTGAGCTACGCATTGGAAAACGGCACAGATTCTGTGCACGGCGCAGCGGCATTCGAAGCCGTTTCGCCTTGAGCGTCAGGGGACAGGAGTAACCGGCGTCATGATTACAAGCAACACAACAATCCATAGATCACTGCCACGAGTGGCCCTGCTGGCGGTTTCGCTGGCGGTCATCAGCGCATGCTCACAGAGCAGCCCCAATCCATCAACGCCCGCGCACAGCACGCGTGCTGTGCAGGGCGCGGTTATCAAGGGCCCCGTGCGCGGCGCAGCCATCGATATTTTCGAAATCGGCCTTGACGGGCAGGCCGTTATGCCGGCTCTGGCCACAACTCAGACAGACCCCAGTGGCAAATTCAGTGTCAGCGGCCTTCCCAACGTGCCATTGCTGGCACGCAGCAGTGGCGGCAGCTTTTACGATGAATCGGACCCCAGCGGTCAGCGGCGCATAGACCTGAGCGACGATGAGGGTTTCGAAACGATTATTCCGCCAGGTGAAACCCGCGCAACCCTGAACCCTTACACGCAGGCTCTGGTCGACAAGCTGCGCAGGCAGAGTGCCGAGGATGATGTGCCCATGGCCAGCCTGATTGCAGGCGGCAGAGCCCTGTTCACACAGGCATTTGGCTTCGACATTCTGACCACAGTTCCCGCCGACCCCACAGCGCCGCAAACAGGCGTGAGCTTGGCCCAACTCAACTACGCCATGGCATTGGGTGGCTACGCCAACGCCATCAACAGCATGACTACCCGCCAGGGCCTGGAACAGTCTGACTTCGCATACATTCGAGCCTTGGCGCACGACTTGAGTGACGGCGCCCAGGACAGCAAGGCCAGTGACCCGATTGAAGTTGCCGGCCAGCCGTTGCCAACGGTCGACCTCAATGCTGAAATCCGGCGTTTTCGCAACAATAATGACCCCGCCTACACCGGCATGTCTGCGCTGGCCATCGATTGGTCCGCGCTGGCTGCAGATGCACCACATGGCCCGGTTGTGGGTTTTGCCCAAGACCAGCTCAGCGCTGCCGAGGCCGCGCAAGATCTGAACGTGACCTTGTCCGTCGTGCCCGCTGCGAGTAGCAGTTTCACCCTGCAACTGAGGACTCAGCCGGGCACAGCCACGCCCGAGAGTGACTATCAGCCCATCGATCAGATTATCAACGTCGCAGCCGGGCAGAGCAGCGTCAGCATTGCATTTGCGCTGATTGACGACGATGTGGTGGAAGCGGATGAACAGTTCACCCTGCAATTGCTCAATGTGCGTGGAGCCACACTTGGACCCGACAATGAAATGGTCATCGTTGTATTGAACGATGACACGGCGCCGACGCCTAGCCCCACGCCAACACCTACGCCGACACCAACGGCCACGCCTACGCCACAGCCGACTGCGACGCCGACGCCGACGCCCACACCGACGCCTACGCCAACCCCCACGCCTACGCCTACGCTAACCCCCACACCGACACCAACACCGACCCCTACACCTGCATCAATCGTGGTGGACGTGTCGACGGTAACGGTGGCGGACAAGTCGCGCGTGCGTGTCCTGGATGCACATTTAAGTGCAACAGATCCATCAACCACCGCGCCGCCGACGTTTTCCGTGCCATCGCCCAACACATCGGGTATTGAGTTCTATCTACCCGAAGACTCGGCAAATCCGGCAAGCAGCTTTACCCAGGCTGATATCGATAGTGGGCGGGTGCTGCTTGTGCCCGATTTGCAGGCCGTCAGCAAAGCCACGACTGCGTCTGGCAGCCTTGCCATTCTCAGCATTACCTTGGATGTCAGCAGCGAGTCTGGTGCGACTGAAAGCGCGACGCTGCCTGTGGAGGTGCTGAACCACTCGCCCTATGCCGATTATCACTTGCTCGAATTCGGACTGACATTGGAACAGCGCAACATCGGCACGGCCGAATCGCCCGACTATGAAGGTGCATTCGCAGTGGTCAACGGTCTGTTTGATAGCAGCCTTGCCATGGTTGATAGCAGCCTGAGTCTGGATGTGGCCGACGAAGCTCAGTTTCTGGCCAAGGCACAACTATCGACCAGCGAACCCGGCATGAACAGCGCGCTGAGCGGGGAATACTCCGGGCTTGAATTCGAAATCGAAGCCACCCCGGACTATTTCCTGCCCGGTTACGAGCGCAATAACGGCCATATCGATTTCCTCAGCAAGTTCGAAGAGCTTGTCGACGACGACAGCGCGCAACGATTTGCCCCATACACCGTGCGCACGTTACCGCTTGCGGAAAACGCCTATATCAGCACGGTACGGCATGACCAGCAGCACTACGGCACGCTCAATGGCAGCATTTACGCGCCGGATCTGCGTTCTGACAGCCAGCACATGACCGCACGTGTGATGATCCGCAAATCTGAAACCGCAGATTTCTTTCCGCTCAATGGAGAGTTCGGATTCGCCAGCATCATGATGGAACTGGGTCTGGACAGCGACGGTCTGGGTGAGCGCATCGTCGCCGGCACACTGCTGGCAACCACCATCAGCGACGGCATCGCTATCGTCAGCCAGGAAGACCAAAATAGCGTGCACCGCAACAGCTATGGCGGCTCCCCAGCAACCTCCAACAGCACCACCTGCACACTGGATTGCGAACAGCTGACGTTGTCAGTCACCGCCAACGGCGGCGTCATCATGCGGGATGAAGGCGACACACCGATTCGCTTTGGCGCGATTGACGAAGACAACAATCTGATGGCCTTTACCCGCCATTACACGGGGTCAAATTCAATCATTGATGTCACCGACAAGGCCTCGGAAACGGCAACGCCGTTTGCGCTGACGCAACCCTACGATTTCACTCATCACGCCGTCAGCATGGGCGTGCGCCGTTTCAATGGCACGCCGACAGACCTGCAAAACGCACTTAGCGATGTCTCGTTCAGGGTGTCGGGCTTGGAATATGCGGTCGCGCATTATGATGTTCAGGAGGCCCTGGCCCACTTGCACAACGCCAGCCTGGCCTTCGCTTCCAGCGGCGATGTCTCCTTGAGCGCCAGCGCCAACGTTACTTTTTCCGATCCGATCTGCATGTCCACACCGGCGACCAGTCCGCCACTGTTGCCGGTGCACTCTTCGGTCGTACGCCGGGCAGGTGAACTTGATGCACTCGTCCAGCCGACGGCGGTTGATGAGTACTGCGACAGCTACAGCGGTCATTCAGCTGCTCATTTCAATGGCAGTGCTACGGTCAGCTATGGTGACAACGGTCGCATCGAATTTGTCCTGGGTAATCACACCTACGCGGGCTTTGTCTCCCACGATGCATCAGCCATGGTACTCACGGCCACGTACTCGGACAGCGGCAGTAGCCCTGACAACCTGGTTGGGTACTATGGGGAATCAGGTGTTGCACTGCTCATGGCTACGGTCGATCAGGTTTTCGATGTTGAGCACATCCCGCCGCAGCGCGATGTCGATTGGAGTTGTGGCGCACCGCCACTGATCGACACACGCGTTTACCAGTCCGGCAAACGCCTGATACGTGACGGTGATTCGCCGGAATATCAGGAAGATGAGGTCATCGAGCCGGGTGACTCGACCACTTTTGAATCTTGTTTTGAGCATTTCGATCTAACTGCAGGCGCGGTGATTGAAATCAAGCAGGACACTGGTGGTGCGTACCCGGCTGGCACCCAAACCTACTGGTCCAGCACCATTCCGGATGATGCGTTTACCGATCCCGCTGCAGATATCACCGATTGGGTGGCGCCCAACGCCGCCAGTGGCCGCAGTTTTGTCAATGGCTTGGCGACCAACGGCGTGTACGAGAGTGTGTTATCCGCGACCGTTGCCTACGGTGAGGACTGCGACGATGACGGCGAAATCGACGACATCGACGATACCGACACAAGCAGTTGCTTTTAGACGGCTAGAACGTTCCGTTCTGACGCAGTCGATACCAGCCCTGGCCATCGGTACGGCCCAGGGCTTTCATCTGGTTGGCCACTGAAGTGGGGGTGTCGAGCTTGGGCTTGAGTTGCAGGTCAACACTGTACGCACGCTCTGCGGTCATGCCGGCTTCGCCCTGAATCGCGACCTTTGCCGCATCATTGTCGCTCAGGCGAGCAACAAGCCGATCGTCGTCGCTGCTCAGCTCGATGCGATAGTCGCCCAGTGATACCGCATTGCCCAGCTTCCATTGGGTCTGGGTTACATAGGCCAGCCCCTCGATCTGTTGCGGTGCCATGCCGGATACAACAATGCGCTCCAGATCCAGGCGAATGACCGCATCAACCGGCAAATAGGGCAGTTTGAGCGGTTTCTGCAATCCGCTGATCGGTGCCGCCGCCTGCACATCGCGGGCAACAATGCGATCACTGAACAGCGAACGCGACACATTGGCGCTGAGCCAGGCGTTGTCCTTGCGCAGATCTCGACTGTCCAGGGACACTTCAATGTCGGCATTCACGCGGCCGAGCAGCAAACTTGAGGGATGCAGGCGCCACACCACATCGTCTGCCCCCACACCCTGCGCTTGCACATAACCGGCATGCCCATCAAAGAGAGTGCCGCTGAGTTCATACACATTGACCCCGGCACTGTCAGGCAGTACGCGCGGCAGTATCTTGTTCACCGGGGCCTGAGCAATCAAACCGCCGATCAAACCCAGGCCCAGCGCGCCAATCACCTTGCCTTTCATGCATCACCTCGAATCAAGGTCAAACGCGCCTTAACCGTGCCTGCGACATCATCCCGGTCGAAACTGCCGTCGCTCAACACGATGCCCATCTGGCTTTGCAACTGGTTCATCCAGGTCATGAGCTGCTCAAACGAAACCCCTTCAATCCACAGCCGTACACTGGTCTGGCCCTCGGGCTGAATGCGCTTGATTTTGTCACCCATGCCATTGCGCTTGCTGCTGCTGTCCACGTCGGACAACAGCGATCGGCCTGAACTGGCAGGTGCAGACGCATTGCGCCCACCCAGCTGTGCGACCTGCTGGCGGGTTCCTTGCATGAAGGTGACCAGTTCACTGGCACTTTCAAGATCCGTGTTCAAACGGGCGGCCTTCTGGCTGAGCGGATCCCAGATCAACAGGAAATACATCATCAGCGCGAATACAACCGCGCCACTCATAACTATCCAGCGCTCACGCGGGGCCAGATTTTCGAACCATTCACGCATCAGGCCTGATCCACCTTGAGTCGAATTTGCACGCCTTCAGTACCGGCCTGTGCGGATTGCACATCAAGGGCCAGGCTGTCGACTTTGGAGAATTCGGCGCGAAGCTTTTCCAGCGCCTGCAAATCACTGCCCGAGAGGCTGATGTAAAGCGCACGATCGCGAAACTGAACACCCTCCACTTTGAGTTCACGAACATTCGCCAGCAGTGGCGACGTACGACTCAGCAGACTCAGGAAAACATCTTCGGAGCCGCCCGACAGCATGCGCTCCAGCTGTTGTTCCGCCTGCACGCGCAGATCGACAATCCGGGTGATTTGCGGAAATGCTTGAGAGAATTCCTCTTGCGCCAGCGCCTGCAAAGCTTCGTATTCACGCTGCTTTTGATGGTTATTGACGGCCAGGGTCAGTGTGCTGATCAGCACCCAGGATGCGGCCAGCGCAGCGGGCCAACGCGCAGCTTGTATCCATTTTTCGTTGGCCCGACGCGGTGCAAATGCACCCTGCAACAAATTGATGCGCTGTGCGGCGTTCGAGAACTCACTGTACGCATCCAGTTCATGGGCCAGCGGCTGACTTCGCGCAACGGTAAAATCCTGAGGCAGGGCGGCTTGCTCATGCTGCAACAGATACACGGCAGGCGCTTCCGCACCTGCGGGCAAAACGCTGCCAAGCAGCGTTTTGGATACGGCAAAACCGGATACACGCCCATTTCGGACCAGGCAACGCTGGCCTTCGACATGCAAGGTGACCAACGTCTCGTCATACGGTAAAGCGAGCACGTCGGGCATCAACACGTCTGGCTGCAAACCGGCTTCACTGAAGGGCGCCAACCAGTCTTGCATCTGTTGACGTGAAACCACGGCGACCGGCGTACTGCGATCAGCCTGCCGCGCGCCCGGTGCAAAATGCAGCTCA
>JBFKEC010000127.1:0-9289 GCA_041619315.1 Oceanococcus sp.
ACTGTCGCGTCCCAGGGCCTCCAGCAAAGCCGTGCTCTGATCCAGTGAAACGCCCAGAGCGATTGCACGTTCATGCAAGCGATCACGCAGTCCGCTGGCGACTTCGCGGGCGTCTCGCACTTTGAAATTGTTGTCGCCATAGCGGGCGTGATTCTCGGCCAGCAACGCACCGGCCTGCGCATGGCGATCCAGCAACTGTTGAAACAGCGCGTCATGTTGCAAGGTGAGCAAGCCCTGCGACTGTGCTGAACTGATCCCCAGGGAGTTGCGCAAGCTGGCACTTTGCGCCAGTACGCTGTTGAGTCGCGCTTTGATAGCCGCGGCCTCGCGCAGGCTGACTTCGATGCCGAGTGTGATGTCTTTGAATTGATCCAGAGAAATGATCTTTGCGCGCTGCTGAAACTCAACTATGCGTTGCTGGGCATCACTGAGCTTGTTGCTGAAGGTGTCCAGCGTTGCGTTGGTGTAGCGTTCGCGTTCTTCAACCTCGTTGCGGCGCAGGTTTTCCAAACGGTGCTGCAATGCCTGGTGCAGTGCATTGGCCTTGTTCTGTGCCTGCTGTGCGCTGCGACCCTGAATTTCAAAATTCATCAAGGCCGTTTGGTCCACCAGTTTGATTTTCGGTTTGCCGAATTCCGACTCTTCCATGTCCGCCAATGTCGCCGCGGCTTTGAGCACCGGCTTGCTCGTGGCGATCGCGCGATAGTTCACTTTGGGGTCGACCGAGCTTTGCGAAAAAGGCGAGGTCGAGGTTGCGGTTGCTTGACCAATACTTTCAAGATTGAGCGATTGGCCGGCGCCGGTCACCGGCAAGATCAGGGAAAATTTGCTGGTATACGTCACTTCGGTCAGCAGCACAAAGGCCAGCACCGGTAGCCACAGCACGGTCAGTGTGGCAGCCAGCGTCAACAGATAAACCCGGCGGCGCACGACCGGATCCATGGCCGAGCCATGTGCGGCGAGATAGGAAAGCCAGCTGCCGAGATCCTCGTATTCCTGGCTGTTGTCAGATGACCCTGTCATGTCTAGCGAAACGGCGAAATGATGTCGGAGATGGTGCGGCCGATATCACGCAGATTCGTGACCCCGGAGTCGTAACAGGCAATGCCGTCATTCGGCATCAAATGCGGATTAAGGGCTTCGCGCTCGGGCATTTCCAGCATTTTCTGGATGGAGCGCTCAATCACCTCTGTTTCACCGGTGAGCGGGTTGCGTGTGACCAGAACGCCATAACGCCGGCTGTTGGTGGCGGAGGTGCCACCCACGCAATTGGCCGAAATCAGGCCGGATAGAAAGCGTGTGCCGTAGGGCAGGCCCGAAGAGAAGTTGTTCACGGCTGATTTGCTGTTGTCGGTCGCAGGTACGGTGAGGTTGGACAGAAACACGCGAATGCCCGGCGGCGTCACGGCACTGGGTCGCACCAGCCCTTCGTCAAAGCGGCCCGTGCTGGGGACAATCAACTGATCGCCGGCGACGAGAGCGTAACGGTCAGAGGCCAGGCCTGCGGGCACTCCGCTGAGGTCAATTGGCATGGCTCGACCTTGCCGCACCAGCAAAATGCGATGCAGATCGGCATCAGGCCGGATGCCGCCGGCGGCGCGCAATGCGGCCGAAACAAAACGCTCAGACGGGAAATCGCCGCTGACCTGGTCGAGTTTGAGTGCGCGGTCTTCCGGGCGTCGAACATTGACGCTTACCATGCCCGGGGAAAACACTGCGCCGGTCACATGGACCTGGATGGCGGACCACTGTTGCACCAGCACGCTGATTGCCAGCAGATCACTGCGAAAATAGCCGGCATTGATCAGGGCCTGGGTGATCAGTTTTCTGGCCTCGAACAGGCTGGTGCCGGCAACCTGAATAGCAGGCAGGTAGGGCAGGTTTATGCTGCCATCAACATCAACTTCAAAGTTGCCACTGAACTCTTCACCGTTTTCGACACGCACCACAATTCGATCGCCGGGCGAGAGCGCCGGCTTGCTGGCAGGCCAGCTAAATGTTTTTTGGCGAGGCTGCGTTTGCAGGTGTTGATTGTTTGCCGCCTCGCCCAGTTTCATGCTCAGGCGCAGATGACTTTGCGTGGTGGTCTGAGGCCAGGGTATGGCGACAGCATTGATCGACTCGGCTTGATGCGGTCGGTCGCGAAAATAGGCTTCGTCCTCGTGGTAATACACCAGGTCGTAGCGACTGGGGGAGGGATCGCTGAGCTGGGACCAGCGGCCAGGATCGGATTCATCGGTGGCCTGAAGCGGGCGGCTGGTACAGCCAGACAAAAGCAACGGGCAAAGCAGCAATGCACCAATCCAATGCTGGACTGATGATGAGCAGGTGATGCTAGGAGGCTGCCGCAGCGACATTGACATCCTCGTATATCTGGAACACGTGGTGCAGGCGGGTGAGTTCCAGCAGTGACAAGATCGGACGTGTGGGACTGAGCAGCACGACCTCACCATTGGATGTCTGGGCATGCTTCAGTGCGGATATCAGCACGGAAAGGCCGCTTGAATCGGCAAATTCGGTAGAACTCATGTCCAGGACCAGGCGGCTGTTGCCCTGATCGATAAATGCCTTGAGTTCGTCTCGCACAGAAGACGCATTGGCCTTTATCAGGCGTTCTGGCAGGGTCGCGACCAGCGCATCCCCGAGCTTGGTGTGTGTCAATTTCATAGTTGGCTAGCTTCCCCTCATGGCTATGGTGACGTTGCGGCTGCTATCAGCGAGGCCGCGTCTAATCAATAAATTTGACGAGTCGGAGGTGATTGCCGGTTATGGCCGGTGCGTACACCAACTTATCCATCCACGATTTTAGGATAAACCAACCTCGGCTACTTTCGACATCGCCCGGCACGATTTCGACCTGATCAGGTACGCGCGCCGGTTCGGCCTGATCATGTATTTCGCATTCCAGCGCATCACTGCTGACGCGGCAGTTCAGGGCTATCGGTCCAGGGCGTCCTTCGCCATAGCCATGTTCCTCAATGTTGTTGAGGGCCTCCGCAATGCACACGCAGAATTGAAAGGCCAGGTCGGTCTCCACGCCCTGCGTGCTCAGCCACTCGCCAAGGCGGTCAACGGTGTCTGCAATCTCGTCGGGCTGCGACATCAAGGTCTGTTCAAACTGGGGAACCTGGGTTGCCACTCTGCGGGCCATGATCATGATGGAGAGGTCATCTATGAAGCGATCCTGACCTTGCCAGTCGACCAGTGCTGCGCGCAGGTCTTCCAGCACATATTCCGGGCTATGGCCACGCAAACTCGACAGCCGTGTGGACAAGCGCTCGGGGCCAAACTGCGTGCCATCGGGATCTTCACATTCGGTCAGGCCATCGGAGAAGATGATGAGCTGATCGCCTTGCTGCAGGGTGATTTCAGACGATTCAAAAGTGGCCCGCTCAAACACACCAACCGGAAGGCCGCCGCCCGCTACAGGCTCAACCTGGCCGTTCTGGCGTTGCAACAGTGGAGGAGGGTGCGCGGCCTGGCAGATGCGTACTTTGCCGCTGCTCTGGTCAATCACGCCAAGCACCATTGTGAAGTAACGGGCGTTTCCGGATCGATCAAGAAAGCGGCTGTTCAAGCGTTGCATGACCTGCTCGGGTATGACGTTGTCCGCGCTGCCTGCAGAGCTGAACATTTCACCGATTTCGTGGGCGATGGCGAAAGACAGCAACGCCGATGCAACGCCATGGCCGCAAACGTCCAGCAGATAGAACGCGACGGTATTGTCGTTAAGCTCGATGTAATTGAGCATATCGCCGCCAAGTCCGGCCGCGGGTTGAAACAGATGAACCAGCTGCAGGGTTTTGAAATCGCAGCGGGGTGCCGGTAGCAGTTCGAGTTGCAGTTCGCTGGCGGCGCGCAACTCTGCGTCGACCTGGGCCCGCGCCTGTGTCTCCCGCTCCAGGGCTTGGCGAACCTGTTCGTTCTGTTTGCTTAAATCAGCTTGCAGCTGCCACAAGCGCCGCCCAACCCGCAGGCGGGCGAGCAATTCATCGCGGTCAACCGGTTTGGGCAGGAAGTCGTCGGTGCCTGCGGCAAAAGCCTCGAGCAGATCTTCACGGCTGTTCCGCCCGGTCAGGATCAGTATGTATGAGCTGTTGTGTGCCTTGTCCTGACGAATGCGCCGGCACAGCTGAAGCCCGCTCATGCCCGGCATCTGCCAATCACTGACAATCAAAGGCATGGTCTGACCCTGGAGGAGGGACAAGGCCGATTCGCCATCGCTGGCCTCAAGCACCTGATAGCCTTCCCGTTCGAGTATGGCGCGCAGGCGCATGCGTTCCGCAATCGCATCCTCGACCAGAAGCACCTTTTTGGAATTGACCGATGAAAGGCTCATGGTTGAGCGCCGCGGCGCCAGGCTCTTGGGCCAAACAGGCTTATGCCGGCTCGCAATAGCAAGGACAGGTCAACGCGCAAGTTGCGTTGTCGCACGTAAAACGCATCACTGAGCAAGCGCTCTTCCAATGGGTCATCCGGGCGCAGCACAAGCTGTGTCGGGCCGATCAAGCCGGGCGGGGCTTTATCCGTCAGATGTTGCCAATCGGCATCGCGCCCGTTGGCTTCCGCCGGGCTAAGGGGCGCTGTGCCAAACAAGCGCAGTTGACCGCGTATCAGCGCGAGCAGTTGTGGCAGTGCGCGCAGGATCGGAATCGAGGTGTTCCAGCGCCAGCCCACATAAGATTGTCGCTGTATCGCAGCGGCCATGGCGGCTGCTGGGCGGCCAAGGAATTCGTGTTGAACGATTGGCTGGTTAGGATGCTCACGCCAGGCCATGAATGCGGCCAAAGGCCACAAAGGTGCAGACAGCACCAGCAGAATCACTCCCGCCAGGCTATGCAACGGTGCCGCAATGCGCGCTGGCAGTTCTGCGTGCTTGAGGTCGGCCAGCAGGAAGGCATCGACCACAGTCAGCTCGGCTCCGCTGTCCGCCCGGATCAGGCTGTTGCCGCTGACGATGGCCTGGCGCAGTTCCACGCCAGGGCCGATATAGGAATGCGGCAGTATCACCGAGTCCTCAATCAGGCTGTCTCGATCGACTATGGCGTGGTCTGCAATCAGCACCTTGCCGCGCAAGCTCACACCGGCGAAAACCTGGGCACCCTGGCCAAGCAACACCTGAGCGTTGCTCTCAGGACGTACGGCGCAGCGTGCGTTGCGCCCCACAATCAGACCGTTGCCGGCGCTGCGGCCGGGCAGTTCCAGAGCGCTGATGTGTCCTGCTAGCGCCTGTAGGTTGCTGCGGTGAAATGCGCGTAGATCGGTAAGTGGGTCACTGTGGCCATTGTCCAGCTGCAACGTTGCCATGGCCTTAAAATCGAGTGGCCAGCCGGGGATGGCATCAAGGTCATTTTCGCTGGCGCAATACCACAAGCCGGCGGGTTCACCGCCGACGACGGCGCTCACGCATCCTGCCTGCAGGTGACGCGCTGCGCTGACAAAGGCGGCCAGATCACCTGTTCGCAGCATGTCGGCGCGCAGTACCAGATAATCACTTGCGAGCAGTCTGCCGGCGCGGTGCAAAACCTTGCGCGGGGCTTCTTCGCCTTGACTCAGCACATAGGTCGCGCTGACTTGCCCGCCACGCGTACGCTCGATGTGTTGGCGAATACGGTCGCTGTGGGCGCATACCACCACGTCGATGTCGGTTGGCGCCAGGGGCAGCAGGGAATCAATACACAGATCGAGCAGGGTGCGGGTTGCAACACCAAGTAGTGCAACCGGCGTTTCGCGGGTCAAGGGGAGCAGATCGTGGCCATTGCGATCTGCGAGAATCACGATTCTGGGCAAAGGGCTGGGTGTCATTCGAAGCGTCCCGCGGCAGATTGCCGAGCCTGGCGCAAGACACGAAACAGAAACAGCGGGTTGCCAATAACGTAGCGTCGCCACATGCGTTTGGGTTCCTGCAGCAGCCGCCACGTCCATTCAAGGCCCAGCTCGCGCAGCCACTGTGGCGCGCGCGGGATTCGCCCCGAGTAGAAGTCAAACAGCCCGCCTACGCCCATCACCACGCCCGGGCGCAGCTGTTCACGGTATTTGGCAAGCCACAGCTCCTGCCGTGGAGCACCGAAGGCGACCAGCAGAATGTTGGCGCCAGAGCTGTTGATGCGTTCGATAACACGCAAGTCATCTTCAGGATCAAAGTAGCCATGTTGTGTGCCCGCAATTCGCAATTGAGGAAAGCGTGCCTGCATGTTCTGTGCAACTTGATCCGCAACACCGGCTTGTGCGCCCAGCAGGAAAAGTGACAGTTCCGGCTGCTCGTTGAGGGCCGCACACAAGCGTGGGAACAGATCGGTGCCGTTGATGTTGGCGCGCAGGCTGGTGCCCAGAATGCGACAACCAATATGAATGCCTATGCCGTCAGGCAACACGCGGCTGGCATGCTGCAAGATCGATCGGTATTCATCATGGCGGTAGGCAATGTTCAGGCAGTCCGGGTTCACAAAGGCCATCAACTGGGCTGGTGATGTGGTGGCACCTTGCAGAATCCAGTCTATGGCTTCATCCATGGTTGTGTTGACGATGCTGATGCCGAAGAAGTCCAGCTCTGGCGGCGCGGGTCTGCTGCGTCCCTTCAGAACGCTGATGGCCGCACCTCTTAGCAGCAAGCTGACATTGCCCTTGAGGCTTTCTGAATAAGCGAACTCCACATCGCTGATGTATTCCTGATCATGATCTATGCCGGTGGCCTGACGCACACGGTGGGCGGAGATCAGGCCGGGGCGGACACTGAAGCGGGCCTGTGCCTCTGCCGGCAGTGTTGCGCATTCCTCTGGGCGTAGGGGGCGTGGGCCAGCAAATGCGAGGTCGCCACGTAAGATGTTGAGCAGCTGAGCCAACCCCCTGCCAGGCCAGTCGCCGGAAAAGTGCAGTTGTTCGTACAGCGTGCGAAATCGACCCACTCTGATTTCGCGTTGAAAAACGTGACCCTTTTGCAGGCGGCCAGCGAGGGCTCGCAGCAGCATCAAAGGCCAGACCGCCAAAAGCACGACGACGACCAAAACGAGGTCAAGCAAACGCGGCATGGTTGCACGCAAAATACCGGATACGGGCTGAAGGTTCCTTGCCCAGAAACTGCGCCAGTGTCTTTTTCGACCCAGCGGCCCCGGAATTTGCTCAGACAGGATCTACCCCTTCTCGTTTTCTTTCATCCTGCATATCACCATATGCAATTTGCTGACGCATGACTAGCGTTGAGTGGCGGATGATAGCGAATGACTTTGAAGGCATTTCATTGCTTAAAGTCGATGTATGAAACCGTGCTGAACGTGGCCCGCCGCCTGTGCGGCCTTCTGCTAGTCTAGGGTTCATGCGGCGGTAATTTCTGAATTCGTATCGGGGGATATTCGCAAATGCCAAAAGTGTCCGTGGTAATGCCGGTTTATGGGGTGGAGGATTTTGTTGCTGCGGCGGTGGAATCTGTATTGGCCCAGAGCTACTCCGATTTCGAACTGCTAATCATTGATGACTGCTCTCCCGATCGCAGCGTTGAAATTTGTCAGGCCTATGATGACGAACGCATACGCATCATCCGCCATGAGAAGAATCGGGGCCTTGCCGGGGCTCGCAATACCGGTGTGCGCCATGCGAAAGGCGACTATTTGGGCTTTTTGGATTCTGATGATCTTTGGACGCCGGATAAATTGCAGCGTCATGTTGCTCATCTGGATGCCCGGCCGGAAGTTGGCGTGTCGTTTAGTCGCTCCGCATTTATCGACGAGCAGGGCAACGAAACCGGCTATTTCCAGATGCCGCGCCTTAAAGATATAGAGCCCAGCTATTATTTGTGTCGAAACCCAATTGGCAATGGTTCTGCGCCGGTGATCCGTCGTGAGGTTTTTGATGCGATTCGCTACAGCGACGATTTGTATGGCAGTCCCGAAGATTTCTATTTTGATGCCCGTTTCCGGCGTTCTGAAGATATCGAGTGCTGGATCCGGATTGCGCTTACCACCGACTGGATTATCGAGGGTCTGCCTGAGGCCTTGACGCTTTATCGTCTGAATGCCGGTGGCTTGTCTGCCAGCCTGCTCAAACAGCTTGAGTCGTGGGAACAGATGGTGGAGAAGATACGCGGCTATGCCCCGGCGTTTCTTGAGCAATGGGAAGCGTTGGCGCGGGCCTACCAACTGCGCTACCTGTCGCGGCAGGCCATTCGCCTCAAGGACGGTCGCATGGCAGTCACGCTGCTGCATCGCGCCATGCGCTCCAGTGCGCGCATCCTTTGGCAGGAACCCGGGCGCACCGTGCTGACGGCAGGTGCAGCCTATGCGCTGTGGGTCTTGCCATTGGCCTGGTACAACAAGGTTGAGCAATGGGCCAATCACCTGGTTGGGCTGGTGCAGTCACGCAGGGTGCGGCAACAGATCGCCGCCAATGCGGCGGCATCGGAGAAAAGCGCGTGAGCCCCGAATCCGAGGACAAGGACGAACGTCTGGAACAGCGGGGGCCTTCACCCAGTGTGACCGGGGCGCATCGTGGTATGGGCATGACCGCTGCACGCCGCGCACGCTGGCGTCTGCGAATTGCGTTTCATGCGGTGTTAAAGCGCCTGGTTGACGTGCTCGCATCCGGATTGTTGCTGCTGCTTTTGATTCCGGTGTTCGCGCTGGTCGGCTTGCTTATTCGACTGGAATCGCCTGGCTCGGTGTTTTTCAGTCAGAAGCGGGTCGGGCGCGCCGGACGCAGTTTCGATTTCTACAAATTTCGATCCATGTACATTGACGCCGAGGCGCGCAAGCAGGAATTGATGGATCAGAACGAGATGGACGGTGGGGTGCTGTTCAAAATGAAGAAAGACCCGCGCGTGACGCGTGTGGGAGGCTTTATACGGCGTTATTCCATTGATGAACTGCCGCAGCTTTGGAATGTGCTGCGGGGTGATATGTCTTTGGTCGGGCCGCGCCCCCCGGTGCCCAGCGAAGTGGAGCAGTACAGCGTCAGCGACCGCCGTCGCTTGGATGCGATTCCCGGCATTACAGGTTTGTGGCAGGTGTCTGGTCGCTCTGAAATCCCTTTCGATCAGCAGGTCGAGCTTGATGTCGAGTACATACACAACGCCACCTTGTGGGAGAACATCAAACTGCTGCTGAAAACCATTCCTGCGGTCTTGAGCGGGCGAGGGGCTTATTGATGGCGGGTGAGCGCGCGCAAGCATTGATCTTTGCGGATCGCCTGGGGCGTGAACTCGCGCCGCTGTTTCAGGACACGGGCCCGGCCTTGGTTGAGTTGGCCCAGAAGACGCCCTTGCATTATTGCCTGGATGACCTCGCCAGCGCCGGCGTGC
>JBFKEC010000128.1:0-9117 GCA_041619315.1 Oceanococcus sp.
AACAGGCGGGATTCAAGTTTCATCGGCGGCATTTTACGCCGCCTTCAGGGCGCAGGTCATGAAGTGCTTGGCCTGCGGCTGTGCGGATCTGCCATCGGCCCCGCCGGTATGGGTAGAATTGCCGCTCTTTTGCTCATTGTGCACAGCTGTGCACGAGCAGGTTCAAACTCCGAACAATGCGATGACTCCGATAAACACTTTCCGACGTGGCGCGCGGAAAAGCGTGCAACGCCCTTTGCACGTGCTCCGCAATGCGCACGATCGTTTACGCCGCAGCGACCAGCTCAATCAGGCCGGCCAGACCCCTTATGAGGTCATTGCGCGCCATGACATCATCAGTTTGCGCCACTATCCGGGCGATACCGACAAGGCTTTGACCCCGCTGGTGATAGTGCCGCCACTGGCGGTCAACATGCTGATTTACGATCTGTTTCCGCAGCGCTCTTTGGTGGGGTATCTGCGTGAACAGGGTTTTCCGCTGTATCTCATCGACTGGGGCCGCCCGACCCGGGCCCATGCGCACTGGCAATTTGCGGATTATCTGCAGGACTTCATGCCGCGCATGCTCGATGCAGTGCGTACCCACAGCGGGCAGCAGGACGTGTCTTTGCATGGCTGGAGTCTGGGGGCCATGTTCAGCTATGCCTACGCGGCACTGGGTGATCCGCATGTGCGCAATCTGGTGCTGCTTGGGCCGCCCTGCGACTATCACGCGCCGGGTGGGGTGAGCTTTCAGAATCGCCTGGTCTCGCGTCAGATGAAGCAGCTCAAGCGCCTGACCGGCTGGCGCATTCATGCCAGTCGTCCGAGCCTGTGGCATGTGCCCGGATGGGCGAATGCCATGGCCTTCAAGCTGGCCAGCCCAGTGGGAACCTTGCGCGGCTATACCGAGCTGCTGGGGCGGCTGGATGATCGCAACTATGTGCGCGAGCATGCCACGCAAGGCGCATTCCTGGATGACATGGTGGCCTACCCCGGTGGGGTGATGCAGGACATCGTGCAGCATTTGATGACCGACAACGTGCTGGCCCAGGGCCGTTTGCCGATTGCCGATTGTGGCGCCACTTTGGCCGATATCCGGGCCCGGGTACTGATCGTGGTCGGGGACCGCGATCCGATCGTTACGCCTGCAGCGAGTCGGCGTCTGATCGAACTCATGCCCAATGCTGAAGCTGAGCTTTTGTCCGCTCCGGGTGGGCACATGAGCATCGTCAGCGGTCGCCAGGCACCTGAATCCATCTGGCAGCCGGCAGTGGAATGGTTGCGTTCGTCAGGCCATAAGCAACACGCAGCATGATTGCGCAGCGCTACAGTGCCTACGTGTTCTCGTTCTTCATGTCCCTGCTGATGTCGGGAATCATGTCGCTGGTGATTTCGCTGTTCAATGTGGGCTTGATCGGCGGCATTGTTTGGATCTGGCTCAAGGCTTGGGCCTTTGCCTTCGCGGTGGCGTTCCCGACCATCGTTGCAGTGACCCCGCTGGTGCGAAAACTGGTGGCGTTGGTGGTGAGGTCCGAATAGGGCAGACGCTCCGGCACATTGCCGGAGCGTCCGGTCCAGGGCTCAGGCGGCCGCCGTGGCCTGTTGCTTTACGCGCTTGCCGGTGAAACGGTTACTCCGCCAAAAGGTGCCTGTGTCGTTGAAGCGCACGCCCATGTCGCGCATCACCTTGTGGGCGCTTGGCGCGGTCCACTGGCGAATGTAGAACGGCTCCTTGACCACGAAATGGTGGATCGCGTGGGTGCTTCCGAAATTGAAACAGAACAGCTGGAACGGCAGCATCCACCAGGGGTTGAGTACCTGGGTTTGCTGCATGATGTTGCCGTCTTCGACATCGCCGTAGTAGTGCATGTTGGAGCTGACGAAATGCAGGCAGAACGTACGCAGAAAGCTCGGCAGCATCCAGGTCACTGCGAGAAAGTTCAGCACCGATACGCCAGTTGCCGCCCAACCGGACAGCTGCAGGGGATGCCCCAGCGCGGTGGCGCCAAGAGCCACGGCGTGAAAGGCCAGCCAGCCATGCCAGGCCAGGTAGTACACATTGCCGAGCGGGAAGTAGGCGCGCCGCTGCTCCCGGATCAGTGCGTGCAAAGCCGCTTTGTCCTTGGGGTTTTGGGCCGCGATGAAGGCGCGCACCATCTTGTAGGTCGTTTTCGGTCGCAGGTAGATGGCCAGCATGTTGTCGCCGGTCATCAGCAAGCGTTTCAAGCCCCACGGCTCGCCATTGGTGATGCCGCGCTCTTCCAGATCATGCTCGGTGCCGGAATGCTTGTGGTGGTGCAGATGCAGGCGTCGACGGACCAGCGGGTTGATGGTGCTGGGTCTGGCGATCCAGCCGATGATCAACATCAGTGAATTGATGCGTGGGCGCTTGCGGAAGTACATCAGGTGAATCAGGTCATGCTCCAGTTCATGTATGAACGAAGCAAAGATCGCCACCATCGGGATGCACAGCCACCAGGCAATCAGGCCCAGATAGTAAGCGTAGGCTGTGCCGATCATGCCGGCTACGGAAGTGAGCATGATCAGAGCCCCGATGGCGTCTTGATGTTGCAGCCAGGGGTGGCGCTTGCGCAGATCCTCGCCGGCCTGCACAACAACCTGCTTGATTCGGGCTGTTTTTTGCCTGTCGCTCATCTGTTCTACGGGTGTGTTCGAAGCCATTGCGTTTGTCTCCACATTGGTTTGCAATGGAAACAAGCGTAAACATGGCGCGCATGCACCGCGCGGCTTCACGCGCCAAAATATTGCCCGGAGACGACACCCCGCGTTTATGACTGCTCATGCCACTTCGCTGACCAGCTGGTCGGCCGCCATCAAGACCTGTCTTGATGAACGCGGGCTCGACAGTCAGGCATTGTTTGATCAGGCCGGACTGGATATGGCTTTGCTCGCCGATCCCAGGGCGCGTTACCCATTGGCTGCGACGACCAAACTGTGGGTCCTGGCGGTCGAAGCCACCGGTGATGACGCCATCGGACTGAATGTGGCCCGGCATGTGCGTCAGACTACCTTTCACGCGCTGGGTTATGCGGTGATGGCAAGCGCAACGCTGGCCGAGGCGTTCGAGCGCATGGTGCGTTATTTTCGGGTTGTCACTGACGCGGGTGAGCTGTCATTCGAGGCTTGCGCCGAGGGTTATCGATATCGCATTTCGCCACTCAAGGGCACGCAGCAGCCAGCAGATGCTGCGCTGGATGCCTTCATGGCCGTGATCATGCGCAGTTGCCGCGCACTGGCCGGGCGCGAATTTGCGCCTATAGCGGTGCATTTTCGGCGTGCGGCGCCATCCAATTGCGAGCTTTACCAGCGCGTCTTTGGGGTGCCGGTGAAATTCTCGCAAGCGCAGACGGAAATCATTTTTGATCGCGCCGTCGTGCATGCGGCATTGCCTTATGGCAACGCCGAGTTGGCCCGTCACAACGATGAAATTCTGACTCGGCTGCTGGCTCAGCAGCAGCGTGAAAGTGTGCCGGCGCGAGTGCAGGGTTTGATAGCTCAACGCCTTAAAGACGGTGAACCGTCGCCCGAGGCGATTGCCGCTGAACTGCACTTGAGCCTGCGCCAGCTGCAGCGCAAGCTCAAGGACGAGAACACCAGTTTTCGCGACATACTCGACGCCACCCGGCGCGAACTGGCCTTGCGCTATCTCGATGATGCGCACTACAGCATCAGCGAGATCACCTGGCTGCTGGGGTTCGGTGAAGCCTCAAGTTTCAGCCGCGCGTTCAAGCGCTGGCAGGGGGTAACACCGGCGGTGTGGCGGCGTCGCGACTGCTAGAATGTGCGGCTGTTTGTCCAGCCTAACTCGCATGTCGGTCATTACCCGTTTCCCACCCAGTCCCACCGGTTATCTGCATCTTGGTGGAGCCCGTACGGCTCTGTTCAACTATCTGTATGCCCGCCAGACCCAGGGCAAGATGATTTTGCGTATCGAGGACACCGATCGCGAGCGCTCTACCGAAGCTTCGGTTCAGGCGATTTTCGATGGTATGAACTGGCTGGGACTTGAGCATGATGAAGGTCCGTACTTCCAGACTCAGCGCTTTGATCGCTACAAGGAAGTGATCCAGCAGTTGCTCGATCAGGGCGAGGCGTACCCGTGTTTTTGCTCGCGCGAACGTCTCGACACGCTGCGCGAAGAGCAGATGGAGCGCGGTGACAAGCCGCGCTATGACGGTCATTGCCGCGGTCTGGAAACTTTTGATGCGGATGCCAGTGCGGTGATTCGTTTCAAGAATCCGCAAAGCGGTACGGTGGCCTGGGATGATCTGGTCAAGGGCCGAATTGAAATCTCCAATGACGAATTGGATGATCTGATTATTGCGCGCAGTGACGGCACCCCAACCTACAACCTGACCGTGGTTGTGGATGACATGGACATGGGCATTACTCATGTCATTCGTGGTGATGACCATGTCAACAACACCCCGCGCCAACTCAATATTCTGGATGCGTTGGAAGCGGATCGTCCGCACTATGCGCATGTGCCCATGATTCTGGGCAGTGACGGCGCGCGCCTGTCCAAGCGTCATGGCGCAGTCTCGGTAATGGCCTATCGTGAAGAAGGTTATCTGCCGCAAGCCATGCTTAACTATCTGGTGCGCCTGGGCTGGTCACACGGCGATCAGGAAATTTTCTCGCTGGACGAGATGATCGAAAAATTCGATCTGCGCCATGTGCAGAAAGCGGCGGCACGTTTCGACAGCGACAAGCTCAAATGGATCAATCAGCACTACATCAAGGCCAGTGAGCCAGCAGCATTGGTCGATGAGTATTTGTGGCACATGCAGCGCCTGGGGGTGGATACCAGTGCGGGGCCGGCACCTGCTGCGGTGATAAGTGCCCATCAGGAACGCGCCAAGACTTTGCTGGAAATGGCACAAGGCACGCGCTTCTATTTCGAAGCGCCGGCGCAGTATCAAGAAAAAGACGCCAAAAAACATTTCAAGGCGCAGACTGCCGACATCCTCGAGGCTTTGCTCGCGCGCAGCCGTGCTGTGACCGAGTGGAATGGACAGGCCATGCATGACGCTGTGCAAGCCGTTGCTGAGCAATTCGAAGTGGGCATGGGCAAGGTCGGGCAGCCCGTGCGTGTGGCCGTTTCCGGCGCCGGGAATACGCCTTCGCTGGACGTCACGCTGGATCTGGTCGGACGCGAGCAGACCGAAGCGCGTCTGGCGGCCGCAGCCAACTGGATTCGCAGCAACGTCGAATAATCACTGCGGATTGCCGCGCGTGCCAAGCGTGATCCAGTTCACAGCGCGGCGCCGGTTCGGCGCCAACTGTGCGCAAGGTCACAATCCTGTGCGCTAGCACGCGGCATTGTGGCACCGACTCCTCAGTGAGGCGCGTGCCAACAACCGCCTCTCCTCAAAGCCCGCGGCGCTTCTCCCGCGGGCTTTTTTATGTCGGCGCCGGGCTGCTGGCGGCGTGTCGCGTGGCCATGTTCTGGTCGACCGCGAAATAGGGCAAGCCCAGGTCTTCCAGCCAGCGCAGACCCCGATCGGGGCCCATCAGCATGGCGGTGGTGCTGGCCATGCCGGCAATGATGCAGTCGTCGGCAATCACGCTGACGCTGGCCAGCCCGCGACTGGGCCAGCCACTGCGGGGGTCGAGGATGTGATGGTAGCGCTGGCCGGCCAGTATGAAGCTGCGCTGGTAGTCGCCGCTGCTGGCAATGGCACCACGATGCAGGGGCAGTTGGGCGATCGCGCCAGCCTGGCGCGGATGCTGTATGCCGATTTGCCAGGCTTGACCATCCGGATGCGGGCCAAGGATGCGGATATCGCCTGCCAGATCGACCAGACCGTGACGGACACCACATTGTTGTAGCCGAGCGGCCGCGCAATCGGCTGCGTATTCCTTGCCAAATCCACCCAGATCAATTTGCATGCCGCTTGTGGGCAG
Organism: Oceanococcus sp.; assembly: GCA_041619315.1. Classification (GTDB taxonomy): domain Bacteria; phylum Pseudomonadota; class Gammaproteobacteria; order Nevskiales; family Oceanococcaceae; genus Oceanococcus. Next base: position 5,911 of record JBFKEC010000128.1, read on the forward strand.
GCGCAGCAGGGGTTTTTGCCATTCGATCTTGCGCCAGCCAATCAAATCCAGCAGCCCTGCGAGCGTGGCAGCGTCGGGCAGGGTGGCACTGCGAAAGTCCCAGGCCTGGCGCAATATCCCGGCGCTGATGTCGAACAGTCCGTCGCTTTGCTGGTAGGCGGTATCGGCAAACTCCAGCAACGCGGCGGTTTCGTCATCCAGGGATAACGCGGCGCCACCGGCGCTGGCATTGATCTGTGCCGTGACGCTGTCATCGCGGTAACGCGAATACTTGTCCTGAATGCGCAGGACTTCCTGCTCGGCCGCCTGAGCCGCCTGGCTCGCCTGCTGATCCAGGTAAAAACGCAGTTCGCAGGGGCCGGCCATGGCCGTGAAGCGATGGATGTATGGCGCTGCGGACACGTGGTTGGCCGATACGGGGTTTAACCTGGCGGCCAGTTGAGGCTGCGCCCGCCAATAATGTGCATGTGCAGATGAAAAACTGTCTGTCCGGCTTTCTCGCCGTTGTTGATCACCAGCCGAAAGGCGTCACCGTAACCTTCGCTGGCGGCGATCTCGGGCGCAACGCGCATCATATGGCCGAGCAGCGCGGCATCATCCACTTGCGCATCGCACAGGCGGGCAATGGGTTTTCTTGGCACCAGCAGGATGTGCATGGGCGCAGTCGGGTTGATATCGCGAAAGGCCACACACTGATCGTCCTGGTAGACGATGTCGCCGGGGATTTCACCCTCGATGATCTTTTCGAACAGGGTTTTGCTCATCGCTGTTACATTCGCCAGAATAGAACCTGCGCGAAGGGTGTCGCCATTCGGCCGCAGGCGCAAGTTGAGCAGGGGAATTTTGAGAGCTTTTTTTCGCTGGCTGCATGAAACCGATGAGCGCAAGGGTTGGCGTATTGCCCTGATTGCGCTGGTGGTGCTGAGCGCCGGTTTCGGCTTGCGCGACCCCTGGCCGCCCAACGAACCGGCCCTGGCCTTGATGGCCAAGCACATGGCCGATTCCGGTCAGTGGCTGATTCCTTATCTCGCCGGGCAGCCATTCGCCGAACACCCTCCGTTCGCGATCTGGTTGCAGGCGGCGTTTTATGACGTCATGGGCTCGGTGCGCTGGAGCTTCCTGCTGCCGGCCTTGCTGGCGTCGCTAGGCACCCTGTGGCTGGTCTATGACCTGGCCAGCAAACTGTGGGGTGCACGCACCGGTCGTCTGGCTGCAACGGCCTTGCTGTGCAGCTTCCAGTTCATGGTGCAGGCGCATCGCGGACACGTTGATGCGGTCCTGATGTTCTGGACCACGCTGGCCCTGTATAGCTTGTTGCAGTACATGCTGTTGGAGAACAACCGGCGCTGGCTGACCCTGTCCGGGGTGGCCATGGGCTTCGGGGTGTTAACCAAGGGGCTGGGGTATTTGCCGCTGTTGATGCTGGTCCCGTACATCTGGATGTATCGGCAGCAATGGGCATCGCTGCCGCGTGATCGCAGTCTTAAGGCGTTGTGGCTGGTCCCGGCGTGGTGTCTCATCGTGGTGCTGGCTTGGGCCCTGCCGGCATTGGGTTTTGTGTCGGGCGCCGATGATGCGGCCCTGGATCAGTTCCGCCGCGAGTTGCTGTTTAACCTCACTGGCGGCACGGAATTGCTCGATGTGGGTGACCAGCGGCCGTGGTGGTATCTGCCGCTGCAAGCGCTGGTGCTGTGGTTGCCGCTGACCCTGATGCTGCCATGGAAATTCCGCATCTGGCGTGATCGCTTGCGCAGCCGTGATGCGTTGATTGGCGTGCTGCTTGGCTACATCGTGCTGAGCCTGCTGGTGTTCAGCGTGCTGCCTGGCAAACACGGGGTGCAACTGCTCAGTTTGCTGCCGGCCACGGCCTTGCTGATGGCGCCCTACATGGGCGGACTGTGGTGGCGACCTGGTGTACAGAATCTCAGCGTGGTCAGCCTGTGGCTGTTCAGTGCCCTGGCTATCGGGATTGGCATACTCGGCCACGAGCCCGATCTTTTCGTGGATCTGCTCGAACGGCCGGATGATGTTTCAAACCTGCTGTGGAATTTCCTGCTGACACTTGGGCTGGTGGGGATTGTTCTGAGCATTGGATTGCGAGGACGCACCCGTGCGCTGGGCTTGCCCGCGTTTTTCTTCATAGGCTGGTTGCTGCTCGGCTACTGGGCCTACCCAACGCTCAATACGGTCCGTACACCCAAAGTGGTTTTCAGCGCGGCTGAACAGTATCTGGAGCCCGCGGCCGAGATGGGCAGCTGGAACTGGAGTCCGCAACTGGAGTTGTTCAGTGGTGAGCGCGAGGTGGTGCGGCTTAAAACACCGCGTCAGGCATTGGACTGGATGGATGATGCGCAGCAAGCACGTTGGCTACTGGTCGATAGCGGTCAGCTGTCAACCTTGATCGGTAGCGACAGTCAGCCATGGGAAATCCATGCGCTGGGTCGTCGCCATCGGGTTGATTGGGTGCTGGCGCGACCGCTCAGTCCACAATTGCCGGATGATGCGCCGGCGGCGCCCCCAGCATCTCGCGGTGACTGATCGGCTGTTTGCCGTCGGTGTCCTTGAGGTCGTAATCCAGCGCCAGTTCGGCACCGATATACACACCGCCGGTTTTGTCCATGCGTGCCGGATCTCGGTACAGATGGGCGATCAACTGGCCGGTGAATTCCGGCGTTTCGGCAATGTCCCAGAACCCGGCATAGGCCTCCGGGGCCTTGTCCATGGCCGCGCGTGAGCGTTCGGTGCGCAGCATGCCCATCCAGATCGAGACACAAGCCACATCAAACGGTTTGAAGTCCACCGCCATGTCGCGGGCGAACTTGTCGCTACCGGCTTTCTGGGCGCCGTAAGCTGCACCGTGCATGTAACAGTTGGCGCCAAAGGATGAGGTGAACACCACCAGCCCACGGCGCTTGTCGAGCATCAGCGGGGCGGCCAGACGGGTCGCGATATACGACGAGCGCAGCCCCAAATCCAGAATGTTCACCAGCTCCGCTGATTTCTCCCAGAACGGGCCTTTGACGATCAGCTCGTCGTGCAGGAAGGTGGCGTTGTTGACCAGAATGTCGACCCGGCCGTGATTGCGTTTGATTTGCGCGAACAGGGCCTCGACCTGGGCATCATCAGCGTGGTCGCAGACCACCGGAATGCCGGTGCCGCCAGCCGCATCGATGGCTTCGGCGGTAGCGTAAATGGTGCCGGGCAGGG
>JBFKEC010000129.1:0-9030 GCA_041619315.1 Oceanococcus sp.
CTGGGTGTCATCGTCACCGCGCCAGGCCAGGACTCGGATATCGTGTCGCGCTACTTCGCCCCCTCGTTTGGCATCGACGAAGACCCGGTGACCGGCTCGGCACACGCTGACCTGGCGCCGTATTGGTGCGAACGACTGGGCCAGACCCAGCTGCGCGCACGCCAGCTGTCGGCGCGCGGCGGCGAACTGGATTTGCAGCTGGACGGCGACCGGGTCCGCCTGCGTGGCGATTGCCGCCTGTTTCTTCGAGGTGAAATACTGCTGCCCTAGCGTGGAGCAGCCGGGGAGCTCAAACAATGAAAAACGTAGATTTCTGGTTCGACTACATTTCCCACAATGCTTATCTGGCCTGGCACGGCCTCAAGCCGATCGCGCAGGCCCACGCGCTCAACATCGTCCCGCAGCCCGTGGTGTTTGCCGGCCTGCTCAACCATTACGGCGGCAAGGGTCCGGCCGAACTGCCGGCCAAATCGCTGTGGATGCTCAAGAATGTGATGCGCAAAGCGCGCAAGATAGGCGTGCCGCTGAAACCGCCGGCCAGCCATCCATTCAACCCCCTGCTCAGCCTGCGTGCGACCCTGGCCATCCCGGATGAGGCCACACGCGCACGCTTCATAGACGCCATGTTCCATGCGGTGTGGGCCGACAGCCGCGACCCCTGCGCCACCAAGACCATCATCGAATGTGCCGAGCAAGCCGGCTGTGACGGCCAGGCGCTGGCCCACGATGCCAACGACCCGGACATCAAGGACGCCCTGCACAACCAGACCCGCGAAGCGATCCGCCGCCAGGTCTTTGGCGTGCCCAGCATCCAGCTTGGCGACGAATTGTTCTGGGGCTATGACGATCTGGATTTCATGCGCCAGCATCTCGATGGCGATGACCCGCTGGACCCGAGTGAATTACAACAATGGCAACGTGTCCGACCTTCGGCACGCCGCTGACACAGAATCCCCAAACCCGCCAAAGCAATAAAGAAGGAGACAATATGCTTGGTCAAATGATGGATGTGCCGCTCACGATCAGTACGCTGATTCGTCATGCCGCGCGCAATCACCCGAAAACCGAGATTGTGTCGGTCACCGCCGACAACCCGCGCCACCGCACCACCATGGGCGAGGCGCTGGCGCGTTCCGCCCAACTCGCCAACGCACTCCACGCGATGGGCATCAAACCCGGCGATCGCGTGGCCACGCTGGCCTGGAATGACTACCGTCATTTCGAAGCCTACTACGGCGTATCTGGCATGGGTGCAGTGCTGCACACCATCAACCCGCGCCTGTTCCCCGAGCAGATCGCCTACATCATCAATCACGCCGAAGATCGCGTGCTGTTGATCGACCCGATGTTCATCCCGTTGATCGCGGCGATCCGTGGCGAACTCAAGACCCTGGAAAAAATTGTGGTGCTGGCCCCGGCCGACGCCCAGCTCGACGACGGCCTGCTCAGCTACGAAGCGCTGCTGTCCGGCCAGCCGAGCAGTTTTGACTGGCCCGACATCGACGAGAACGCCGCCAGCTCGATCTGTTACACCTCGGGCACCACCGGCAACCCCAAGGGCGTGGTCTATTCGCATCGCTCCACCGTGCTGCACGCCATGGCTGCAGTGGCCGCCGATGCATTGGCCCTGTCGGTGCGCGACGCTGTGCTGCCGGTCGTGCCGATGTTCCACGTCAACGCCTGGGGCGTTCCCTATGCCGCCGCCATGTGCGGCTGCAAGCTGGTCTTCCCGGGCCCCAAGATGGGTGACGGCGAAACCCTGCAGAATCTGATTGAGTCCGAGGAAGTCACCCTGGCCGCCGGGGTACCCACAGTATGGCTGGGCCTGCTCCAGTATCTGGAAAAATCCGGCAAGTCCCTGCCCTCGCTGGAACGCACGGTGGTGGGTGGCTCGGCCTGCCCGATCTCCATCATGCAGACCTTCAAGGACAAGTACGACGTCGACACCCTGCACGCCTGGGGCATGACCGAAATGAGCCCGGTGGGCACGGTCAACGTGCCCAAGCGCGACGCCGACAAGCTGTCACGTGACGACTACTGGAAGCTCAAGGCCAAACAGGGCCGCGCGGTTTACGGCGTGGAAATGAAGATCGTCAACGACGATGGTGCGGAACAGCCGTGGGACGGCAAAGCCGTCGGCAACCTGATGGTGCGCGGGCCGTGGATTTGCTCCGAGTACTACCAGTTGCCGGATAGCGACGCGCACAGTGCCGATGGCTGGTTCTCAACCGGCGACGTGGCCTCGATCGATGAAGATGGCTTCATGCAGATCACCGACCGGACCAAGGACGTGATCAAGTCCGGCGGCGAATGGATCAGCTCCATCGAACTGGAAAACGCTGCGCTGGGCCATCCCGCGGTGGCCGAAGCTGCGGTGATCGGGATTGCTCACCCCAAATGGGACGAACGCCCGCTGCTGATCATCGTGCCCAAGGACCAGCCGCCAGCCAAACAGGATGTGCTCGACTACCTGTCAGACAAGGTCGCCAAATGGTGGCTGCCGGACGATATCGCGTTTGTCGAGGAAATCCCCAAAACCGCCACCGGCAAAATCCAGAAGCTGAAACTGCGTGAGCAGTTCGCCGACTACACGTTGAGCTGATCAGCCTTCCCAGACTGCCACTTCGCGCAACAGCGAGGTGGCATAACAGCCTGCGGGCAGCGCAAAGCTGACCCGCAGGCTGTCATCATCCAGCCATTCCCAGGTCAATTCTGCCGGCATCACCCGCAGGGCCCGACGATCCTGCTTCAACCCGGCCTTCTCCAGGCCGGCGCACAGCTCGGCCTCAGCATCTGCCACGGCCTGCTCAAGGCTTCCCGCCTGATCAACCGACGGCAGGCGCCCACGGCCCCACAGCGGCCCGGACGGGTGCACATCGCCCTCGGCCAGGCGCGCACTCTGATCATCATCATCCGCGACAAACCAGCTGCGTGAGGCGTCCAGCGAAAACACTTCGCCGGGCAACGCCTGATTCCAGCTCAAAGCCTCAACCCGCTGAGCCAGCACCTGATTGAACAGATAGGAGCGCGCCGCCGAGGTCAGCACGCTGCGCAGATGGCGCGGCATGCGCGCACCCGCGAACAGAGCGCGTGCCTTTTCCAGGTTGTCGCCATCGCGGCCAAAGCGCTGTTCGCCGAAATAGTTCGGCGCACCCTGACTGGCCAGCGCCTGCAGGCGCTGCTCGGCCAGCTCGCGGTCGCCCTGAACCTGACGCAGGGTGATCTGGAAACGATTGCCGCGCAGCGCGCCACGGCGCAGCTTGCGGTCGTGCCTGTTCTGCTCCACAACCTCAACGCCATCCAGCCCCAGCTGCGACCAGTCCGGCGATTCGAGCCCGGGCATCTGAATGGTGAACACCTGGGTGGTCACCGCATGGCGATCCTTGAGCCCGGCATACCCCACCGTCATGGGCGCCACGCCAGCAAAGCGCGCCAGCTGACGGGCCAGCCATTCGGTGTTGTTGGATTGTTTGCGCAGCTTGAGCCAGACATGCTCGCCGTGACCCGCCGGCTCAAAGCCGAGGTCTTCATCAACGATGAAATCGGAGGGTTGCTGACGCAGAACCGCACGCAGTGCGGGGCCGCCATGAGCGAAGGGCATTGCTTTCATGTGCACACACCGCAGAAATGAAAACGCCCGCAAAATGCGGGCGAAATCAAATGGCGTCCCCTAGGGGATTCGAACCCCTGTCGCCGCCGTGAAAGGGCGGTGTCCTAGGCCTCTAGACGAAGGGGACACAGGACTTTTCTACCTTGGCCGGTATTTGGTGGAGCTAGGCGGGATCGAACCGCCGACCTCCTGCATGCCATGCAGGCGCTCTCCCAGCTGAGCTATAGCCCCGGCTAAAGAGCGGCGCATTTTAGGGAGTTCGAACCCACTGCGCAAGTGCTTTCGCGAGTTTTTTTCACATATCCACGAAAACAGGGGATTTGCGCCCTTAAGAACGACATTTCGGGCCACGCCCTGAGCGCTGTACCGCCTGATAATCCGGCATCACCGCAGGGATGCCCGCCTGCAAATCGGCAATGCGGGTGCTGTGCGAGGGATGGGTCGACAGAAACTCGGGCGGCGCACCACCACCCTGGCTGGCCATGTTCTGCCACAGGCTTACGCTCTCACGCGGATCAAAGCCTGCCTTGGCCATGATCTCCAGGCCCATGATGTCGGCTTCGGATTCATGCGCACGCGAGAACGGCAGCAACAATCCGACCTGAGTGCCCAGCCCAAGCAACGACATCGCAGTCTGCTGGGTCGCCGGCCCGTAGGCCCCGGCCACCGCATCAACCACGGTCAGCCCCACATTGGCCAGCGTGCTGGCCGATGCGCGCTCATTGCTGTGCTCAGCCAGCACATGGCCAACCTCATGCCCAACCACCGCAGCCAGCTGACTCTGATTGGCGGCAACCTTGAGCAATCCGGTGTGCACCCCGATCTTGCCGCCCGGCAGGGCGAATGCGTTGGCCGAGTCATCCTCAAACAGGGTGACTTCCCACTCCCCACCCACGACCGAGGTGATCGCCCGGGACACGCACTGCACATAGGCGGTTGCGCGCGCGTCCTTGCTGATCGCTTGCTCCTGCTTGAGCTGCTGATAGGCCTCGACGCCCATGGCGTCCATCTGATCAGCCCCCATCAATCGAATGGTCTTGCGCCCTGTCGGCGACGTCGCACAACCAACCGCCACAATCACGGCCAGGGCCGCGAGTAGCCCATATTTGTTCTTCTTGTTCATCACTTGTTCTCCAAATTTCTGCGCAGCTGGGCGAGCGCAAAATTGTCCCACACCTGAGTGAAGGCCGCGTTAAAGTGGACTTAATCTCGATAATGGCAGGCTGGCACCCAAGATGAACATTTGCCGCCCATACGGGTCTTTAAGACCTGCGAACCAACCCCGCACCTCATGAAAAAACTTCTGTTCCTGCTCAGCCTCACACTGAGCACACTGAGCCATGCTGGCCCCGGCGCCCCACAGGTGGCCAGCCAGATCCATGGCGGCCCTGCGCCGGACGGGCGCGACTTCCTGGTCGCACTGGAGCTCAGCCCCAACCCGGGTTGGCACACCTACTGGGACAATCCCGGCGATGCCGGGCTGGGCACGCGCATACGCTGGACTTTGCCCGACGGCGTCAGCGCCGGGCCCATTCTATGGCCCGCCCCCAAGCCCTATCGCGAAGGCGACCTGCTGACTTACGGCTACGGCGAGCCACACACCCTGCTGACCCGCCTGAGCGTGCCCGCAAACACCCCGGATAACGCCCTGATCAGCCTCAAGGCACGCTGGCTGGTGTGCAAGGACATCTGCATACCCGAATCGGCCAACCACCAGATCAGCGTGGCCGAATTGCGCGAAGGCGGCACCCACGATCTGCTGACCGAAGCCTTGCAGGCCCTGCCTGAAACCCTCCACGGCAATGGCCACTACAGCATTGAGAACGGTCAGGTGCGCAGTCTGATCCCACTGCCCGCCGATGCTCTGGCTGGCGCCAGCAATCCGCACTGGTTCCCGGCCCAGAGCAAGCTCATCGCCCACGCCGGCGAGGTCAGCTGGCAGCGCGGCGAGGCCGGCATTGTGGTGAGCAATCCTCAGCATGTGGATTTCCGCGCACCGCAAGAACCGCTACGCGGCGTGCTCAGCGTCGATCTCGACGGCCAGCGCCACACCATTGAAGTTACCCTCACCCCCGGCGAAGTGCCCACAGACATGCCGTCGTGGACAGCCGCGCCGGCCGCCGTCACGACAGCGCTGTGGACCATCCTGCTGATGGCCTTCGCAGGCGGACTGATCCTCAATCTGATGCCCTGCGTGTTCCCGGTGCTGACCTTGAAGGCGATGAACCTGGCCCGCGCCGAATCACTTAAAGACAAGCGCATCGAGAGCCTGGCCTACACCGCCGGGGTCGTCGCATCCTTTCTGTTGATCGCAGCCCTGTTGCTGGCCCTGCGCGCCGGCGGCGCGGCACTGGGCTGGGGCTTCCAGCTGCAGAACCCGGTGGTGGTCAGCGTGCTCGCCGCCCTGATGGTGGTGCTGGGTCTGGCCATGCTGGGCTGGAGTCAGCTGGGCATGGGCCTGATGGGCACGGGCCAGAGCCTGACCCAGCAATCCGGCTTGCGCGGCGCATTCTTCACCGGGGTCCTGGCCGTGGTTGTGGCCAGCCCATGCACCGCACCGTTCATGGGCGGCGCGCTGGGCTACGCTGTCCTTCAGCCCGCACCTGTCGCACTTGGCATTTTCACCGCACTTGGCCTCGGACTGGCCGCACCGTTTGCCCTGCTGCCGTGGATACCGGCGCTGGCCCATCGCCTGCCCAAGCCCGGCGCCTGGATGGAAACGCTCAAGCACTGGATGGCGCTGCCACTGCTGCTGACTGCGGCGTGGCTGTACTGGGTACTGTGGCGCCAGGCCGGAAACCCTGGCCTGCTGCTCGGTCTGCTTGGCGCTGCGGCACTGGCCTTTGGCTTGCGTCAGAGGCCGGGCGAAAGCCGCAGCAAGGCCAAACGACTGGCTACGGTGGCCGGTCTGATTCTGGCCATCACCCCACTGTGGGCACCGGCACCGCAAGCGCGCGAACAACTGGGTGACTGGAAGACCTGGTCGAATGAAGCCGTGAATCAGGCGCAAAGCGAAGGGCGCATGGTGTTCGTCGACTTCACCGCCGACTGGTGCCTGTCCTGCCTGGCCAATGAACGTGCCGTGCTGGCCAGCGATGATGTGCAAGCGCTGTTCGAACAGCACGACACCCTGCTGCTCAAAGGCGACTGGACCCAATACGACCCGGCGATCACCGCTGCCCTGGCCGAGTTCGGGCGCAATGGCGTGCCGCTGTATCTGGTTTATCCATCGGGCGGCGGTGAGGCCGAGGTGCTGCCGCAGCTGCTCACCCGCGGGATTGTGCGCAATGCGCTGCAACGGGCGGCGAATGAGGGTGGGCCGGCGTCATAGGGAGCTGCTGCCTGGTTCGCGACACACGCTTTGCGCGAATCGCTCCTACGGCGGGGTGATCTGGGGTGGTGCGGGTTGTGAAGGTTCGCGACCGGCTTTGCCGATCGCTCCTACGGGTGCGGGTGAGATGGGCTGGCTGGGGGCGTTGCTTCGCGACCGGCTTTGCCGATCGCTCCTACGTGCAGGTGCGGGCTGGTGGGCTGGCGTGTAGGAGGGATCCGCGCAGGGCGCGGGTCGCGAATGCAGCAACACCATCACCCCCACCGGTGCAACACATCCAGCGTAGGAGCGATCCGCGCACCGCGCGGGTCGCGAACAGCGCTGCTGCGCCTAGTCGATACCCTTGGCGGAGAGAAAAATCACGCTCTCACCCACGACCTTGGCGTCCACATACTTATCGTCCTTGCCCCAACGGCAGGATTTGGTATTGACCACCGCGGTGCATTCGGTGGGGTCACCGAGTATTGCAACCACTTCGTCGTAAGGCATGCCGACCTCGAGTTTGTCGTAATTTTCCGCACTCAAACGGTCGCATCCGACCAGAAAGAGGCAGAGGGCGGCGAGCAGGAAAGGCGAGCTTGGCTTCATCATGAACAGTCTGCGCTTGGGTCTCCGACTCTGGATTGTAATGCATCCAATCAACGACGGAAGCACGTATTAATGGAAGAAAAACCCGCGTGATAATATTCGCGGCCCCTTCCCTATAAACAGATAACACGATGGCCGAGTACAAAGCCCCGGAACGAGACATCAAATTTGCCCTGCGCAACGTGCTGAACGTTGATCAGCTGGCCGAACTGGACGTCTTCGCAGACGCCACCCCCGACATTGTCGATGGCGTGATCGACGAAGCGGCCAAGTTCATCGAAGCCCGCCTGCTGCCGCTGCGTGAATCCGGCGACGCCCAGGGCTGCAAGGTGGCCGACGGGGTTGTGACGGTGCCGGATGGCTACGCCGAGGCCTATCGTGATTTTGCCGAATCCGGCTGGGTCGGCCTGTGCAACGACCCGCAGTGGGGCGGCCAGGGCCTGCCCTACACGCTGTCCAAAGTAGTCGAAGAAATGACCTGCGCCGCCAACGTGGCCTTTGACCTGTACCCGAGCCTGACCAACGGCTGCTTCGAAGCGCTGCAGGCCCACGCCAGCGACGAACAAAAAGCCACCTACCTGCCCAAACTGGGCACCGGCGAGTGGACCGGCACCATGTGCATCACCGAGCCGCAATCCGGCTCCGATCTGGCCTCGGTGCGGACCAAGGCGGTCAAGCAGGCCGACGGCACCTACCGCATCTCCGGGATGAAGATTTTCATCACCTCCGGCGAACACGAAATGACCGACAACATCGTGCATTACGTGCTGGCCCGCTGTGACGACTCTCCCGAAGGCATCAAGGGCCTGTCGACCTTCATCGTGCCCAAGTATCTGGTCAATGAAGATGGCAGCCTGGGCGAACGCAACCCGGTGAAATGCCAGGCCATCGAACACAAGATGGGCATCAATGCCTCCGTGACCTGCGTGATGGTGTTCGAAGACGCCATCGGCTATCTGGTCGGCGATCAGAATCGCGGCATCATGAACATGTTCACGATGATGAATCTGGCCCGCATCATGGTCGGCTACCAGGGCCTGGGCCAGGCCGAACTGGCGACCCAGAATGCGATTCGCTACGCCAAGGAACGCGTGCAGGGCAAAACCCTGACCGGCGGCAACGGCCCGATTCTTGACCATCCGGACGTGCGCCGCATGCTGCTGACCATGAAGGCTTACACCGAAGCGGCCCGTGTGATGGCTTACGAGACCGCCATCCATGTTGATCTGGCCCATCAGCACCCGGATGCATCGGTGCGCGAAGACGCCAACGACTGGGTCGAGCTGACCACCCCGCTGGTCAAGGCTTTCTGCACCGATCTGGCGGTGGAGAATGGCAGCAACGCCATTCAGGTCTACGGCGGCCACGGCTTCATCAAAGAGCACGGCATCGAGCAGATCGTGCGCGACTCCAAGATTCTGTGCCTGTACGAAGGCACCAACGGCATTCAGGCCATGGACCTGGTGCGACGCAAGCTGCAACTGCATGGCGGCCGCCTGGC
>JBFKEC010000130.1:0-9016 GCA_041619315.1 Oceanococcus sp.
CATAAACTCCGGCACCGGCTCTACCGCATAGGGCAACGATGGATAGCGGGTAAACAGGCGTGGCAAGGCCGCATCCGCCTGCTTGGCCAGGGCCCGGTAATCGCGCAACAGTTCGTCCGCGTCTTTGTAGAACTGGCTTTTATCATTGCTCAGATGACGCATGTAGGCCGCAATGCTTTTGCCTTTGAATCCGTCAGCCGCCATCACAGCGCGCATTTCGCCACGGATGCGCTCGACTTCATCCAGACCAATCTGGTGAATCTGGTCGGGCGACAAATCCAGCGTGGTCATTTCACGTACACGCAGGGCATACCACGCCTCACCATTGGGCAAGGCATGAAGACCGGTTTCAGTCACGGTCTGCGGCAGGTATTCCTGCTCGAAAAATTTTGCAAACGCGTCGACCGCCGGACGAACACTCTCAACATAAATCGTTTGTGCCTGTTTCAGCGCGGCTGAACTTTCCGGCTTGTCCGACAACGCCTCAAACAACGGGCGTAACAACGGACTGTCTTCGGCCCTGGCTGGACGCAGCGCGTTAATCTGGGCCACAACCTTGTGCAGCGTACTGCGCGGTGGTGTGACGCCCTCGCGCAGCCCCAGTTTCATCAGATCTGTAGATTGCGTCAGCAATTCGGGAATGCTGCGCAGACGTGACAGGTAGTCATCAATCTGGGCTGGCTTGCTCAGCGGCATGGCCGCAAGCACCTGCGACATATCGCTATGCACGCCGTCCATGGCATCAACCGGCATCAACTCGTCGTCAAATTCCAGTGCCGCAACCTCACCGCGCAGCTCAAACAGGAACAGATCCAGATTGAGTTGAGCGTCGGCATCCAGACTTTCCCGGTTGATCTGTTCGGCAACCTGCAATGAACGGCGCAGCAATGCATCCTGTTGCTGCATCGCAGTCTGGCTTTTGTCGGACCAGCGACCGTTCTGGCCCGGATAGCCCAGGTAGGTCGCCCATTCGGGATGGGTCTGCATGAACCAATCCCACGATGCCTTGAGCAACACATCGAGCTTTTCTGCATCGCCCAGACCACTGACGCTCGGGCCCGGCCAACCGATCAGGCGATTGACCCGGGGCGACATCATGAGATCTTTGCGCTCAAGCTGATTCAGCACGCTGCTATAGCGCGCATTGGCCTCGGCATGCGTCAACTCTGGTTCCTGGGCCAGACCAAGGCCATGAGCCAGCATCAGTGCCAGCCCTACCAGCATGTATTTATCCATCACCTGTCTCCTATGTTTGTTCTGCGACCAGCCCCAGTGCAGCCAGGCCGGTGATGACAAATTGGACGGCCAACGCCGACAAAATCACCCCCAACACCCTGGAGATCACATTGGAACCAATTTCTCCGAGCAAGCGGGTCAGCGCGCTGGCTGTCAGCAGCGCCACCAAGGCCATACCGATGACCACCAGCATGATCGCCATGCCGACACCGATGTGGGCCCAGTTACCGTCGGCGCCGCTGACCATGAGCAGCACTGTCGTGATGGCACCCGGCCCCGCGATAAGTGGAATGGCGATCGGAAATACCGAAATATCCGGGCGAAAATGGGCCTCTTCTGTTTCGCTGGCTGTGGTCGATCGCAAACCTGACTGGCGGGCAAACAGCATGTCGATTGCAACCAGAAACAGCAGAATGCCACCGGCTATACGCAATGCAGGCAGGCCGATCCCCATGGCATCAAGCAGCATGCCGCCGACCGTGGCAAATCCAACCAGTATGCCGGCCCCAATCAGGGTGCCGCGCAAAGCCATTTGACGTCTGAACTCGGGCGTCGCCCCCGCAGTCAAGCCAACAAACACCGGGGCCAGACCTATCGGATCGATCACCACGAAAAATGTGATGAATGTGTCGAGCGCGAAATCCAGCATCTAAAGGACAACGCCACCTGAACGGTGGCGTCGGGCCTACGATTCGTTGGCGGCGGCACGCTCTCCAACGGCGTGCTGCAACCAGGCCGCAGCCTGCGGCTTGGTATCGTCGTACTTCATTGCCACCGTAAACGCTTTGATAGCGGCGTCGTGGTCACCCAGTTCTGTCGCGGCAATACCTTGCAACAACGCGGTGTCACCAGGTTGATTCACACCCAGCTTACGTGCTTTCTCCAGCGTCGGAATGACCTTGTTCCAAGCTTCCTTTTCGACATACAGATAAGCCAGGCGTAACACCAGTTCGCCGTCATCAGTGGTCTTGGATGCCTGCTCCAGTGCACTGATAGCCAGGTCAAACTCCTTGGCCCCCAGCCAGGCATTGGCGAGCAACTCGTAGTTGTCTGCCGTGCCAGGAACTTCACCGGCCTTCATGGCCGCCTGCAGGGTTCGGCCAGCCTTGTAAGGAATATCCAGGAACAGGAAGAGATTGGTCAGGTTGACCAATTCCTTGCTCTCATCAAGCATCCCCTGGCGCTCAGCCAAAGCCAGGATCGCCAAGGCATCCCGCTCCTTGTTGAGTTCCAGAAACATCCCGGAAAGCTGTTTCCAGTAATCTTTCTTGATCGGGAAACGAGCAATCATTTCTAGCAACGTGTTGGCGCTGCTGGAATAATCCTTGAGCTCGTAATGCATGGCCAGCTTGAGCTGGTACCACGGCTCTTTCGGAGCCTTGGAGGCTTTAATCGCTTTGCTCAACGGCGGCAAGGCATTGCGGTACTGGTTGAGCTGCGCATAGGCAGTAGCCAGCAGCACATTGGCCTCAGGCGGCACCGGCGTTTTCGCGTTGTTGATGTACGCATTCAGGACCTTGATCCCTTCGCGGTACTCTTCCACCGCAACATGGAACTGACCCAGGCTGTACTTCATCTGCTCAACTTGCACATCGGGCAGTGAACCAAGATCGATGGCTTGCTGGAAGTAGCTTGCAGCCTTGCCATAGTCACCTTGCTGCGCCCAGATAAAACCGTAGGTCTGCAGCACCATCGCATGCTCATAAGCATTGCGACGCACTGAAGCCACCAGCTTGTCGAGTCGCTCCAAGCCCTCGTTGTACTTCTCTTCACCGATCAGTTCGTGGACCTTGGACAGCCGCTTGTAGGTCAGCTCAGACATGGTCTGAGCCTGTGCACCCGTGGCCACCATGATGCCGATTGCGAGCACGGCAAAGCTTACGATTTTACGCAGCATCATCATTCGCCCCCCATCTTGAACTCGATGGTCTGAACGCCCTGGTGAGCAACCGGCTTGCCATCAACCACCCGGGGCTTGAACTTCCAGCGCAGGATGGCTCGTCGCGCAGCGCTGTCAAACACCCGGCGCGGCTTGGATTCGACCACTTCTGGATCACTCACAGTCCCGTCCGGGTTGATCGTGAAACGCATTTTCACCCAGCCTTCAATGCCATCACGCGCGGCATTGCGAGGATACTGCGGGGCGATACGCACCAGCGGAATCAGCTCACCGTCTCCGGTGAAATCCGAGGCCTTCGCATAGCTGCCCAGAAACGGCCCGGAACCCGTATTGACCGGCAGATTCACATTCGGAATGTTCATCTGCTGCGGTTGCGGATTCGGCTTGTTCACCTGTGCCGTTTTCATTTTCGGCGGTGGTGGCGGCTTCTTCGGCGGTGGTGGTTTCTTGGGCACCTCACGCGAGCGTGTTTCCAGGCTCTCATCACGCTTGAGGCGCACGAACTCGATACCCCCAAGGTCGTCAGTTTTCTTGACTTCCTTGGCGGAACCGGTGATCAGGGCGTGCATGAACCAGAACAGAGTCAGGCCGATTGCAACCGCACCAACCGTGGATATCAAAATACGGCGCATTGGCAGATCAGGGGTTCTGTGCGGCGATGGAGACGTTGTACACGCCAGCCAAGCGAACCTGGTCCATCACTTCCACCAGGGTGCCGGTCTGTGCTTCTTTGTCGGCGATAATCACCACAGTGCCTTCCGGATTTTCTGCATGCAAGCGCTCAACGTTCGCTCGCACTGCACGCAGCTCGACCTTACGTTTGGCAATCCACACATCCCCGTTGGGCTTGATCGCGATCAGGATGTTGCCGCGTTCCTGACGCTCAGTGGTGCTGGCCTGCGGCCGACTGACATCAATACCGGTTTCCTTGACGAAACTGGTGGTGACGATGAAGAAGATCAACATGATGAACACGATGTCGAGCATCGGGGTCATGTCGATATCGGCTTCCTCAGTGGTGCCGTGATGTTTCCTTCTCATCTCTTAATTACTCTCATGCACGCCCAGCTCGTCGTTGAGGTAGTCGGTTTCTCGACGAACGACGTGCGGGAAATGGGTCCCGAAATAGATTCCGGACAACGCCACGACCATGCCGGCCATGGTCGGAATGGTCGCCTTGAAGATGCCTGAGGCCATCGCTCGGGCATTACCTGTGCCCAATGCCGCCATAACATCAAAGACCTGAATCATGCCTGTGACCGTGCCCAGCAAGCCGAGCAAAGGACACAACGCCACAATGGTCTTGATCGCAGCAACATTGCGATTGGCTTCCCGGCTGACCTGCGAAACCTTGGCGCGACGAATCTGGCGCGATTGCCAGGAATTGAATTCCGGGCGCTTGCGCCATTGCTCAATCACTTCGCGGGTCATACGCGGGAAATCACTGCGAAAGTAGGTCAGGCGCTCAAGTATCAAGCCCCACAGCAATATCGCAGCAAAAAGGATTACCCACAGGACACCGCCGCCCGCTTCAAGAAAATCGCGAATGGCCGTGAAGAATTCCATCAGGCTGCCCCGGCGCTCTCAGAGCGTTCTGCAACCAGACCGGCACTTTCCTCTTCCAGAATCTGGATCAGCGCTTTACTGCGCGCAGCCAGAACACTGTGCAAGAAGACCATCGGAATCGCCACAACCAGCCCCAGAACGGTGGTCACAAGGGCTTGTGAAATACCGCCTGCCATCAGTTTGGGATCGCCCGTACCGAACAGGGTGATGGCCTGGAAGGTCACGATCATCCCGGTCACGGTGCCCAGCAGACCCAGCAGCGGTGCAACTGCGGCAATGATTTTGAGCAGTGGCAACCAACGCTCAATCGGCGGGGTTTCCTTGATGATCGCTTCATCCAGCTTGGATTCGACGGTTTCCAGATCAGCATTTCGCACCTGCTGGCCGGCCAACATCACACGGCCCAGCGGATTGTCGTCACGCGCCTTGTCACCACGCTGACGCGTCATCGCACGGCCAATGCTCAGCAGAGCCAGACCACGCCATACCGCCAACAGCAGACCAATCGCGCCAACACCCAGGATGATGTAGCCAATCCAGGAACCCTGGTTAATGCGCTCACCAATTCCCGGTGCCTGCACGATGACAGACAGCAGAGCGCCGCGAGTCGGGTCGATGGCCATACGCACAGGGCCTTCACTGGCGTCTTCCAGGTCATCGACCAAGCTCAGGTAGCGACCTTGCGGCTGACGCTTGAGTTCGGTCAGCTTGTCGGTGTCCGGCGGATAGATCAGGAATTTGCCATCACTCACGGCGGCAAAGGTACCGACACGCACAACTTCACGCTGACTTTCAGTACCGTCCGGATTGACCACCGGTGCGGTGTAGCGAACAACGCGCCCACCCTCGGTCATTTCACGCTGCAGTTCGAACCACAGGCGTTCAAGCTTTTCGATTGAAGGCAGTTCCTTGCTGCGGCCAAGCTCTTCAAGGAATTCTGCACGATCCTCAGTGGTTGGCTGCGAAGACACGTAGGAACCACCAACGATACCGCGCAAGTCACCAGCAACCTGGCGCACCACCCCGAACATTTCACCCAACTGACCAATCTTCTGGTTCAGTGAGGTTTCCAGTTCGGACAAATCCTTTTCGTTTTTCTCGAAATCGGCAATCAGCTGTTCGGAACGCTTTTCGGCGGCGTCCTTCTCGGCCTTGGCCTTACGCAGCAGGCTGGCCTGCTGATCACGATTGCTGCGGAATTCCGCTTCGCGACGTTTGTTTTCAGCCTGCTCGGCAGCACGTGCATTACGCGTCTGCTGCAGCAGATCCATCAAAGGATCGGATTGCGCGGGAGCCTGGCTGGCAAAAACACCCAGCAAAGCGGCAATCAAAATTCGTTTTTTCATCATTGTTGCTTCCCGCCTTACAGATCTTTGGGTGCCGCAACCGGCACGGTCAGAATGTTCGGCGCAGCCTGTTTCCGGGCGATACGCAAGCCGTTGCGTACCGGCGTTTCGTACTCACCACCCAGGGTGGCCCACTGGCCCGTTTCGGTGTTGTAGAACCCGGTTTCTTCGCCATCCAGAGTTTGATACATCAGTGCGACGCGCCCGATACGCAGGAAATCAACCGTGCGGGTCTGGCTGCCGGCATCCAGTTCGGCCTGATAGGCCTCGATGGTCCGGGCGTATTCCATTTCGATCTGGTAAGCCTCGACGATGCGACGGTACTTCTCGGACGTCGAAACGTCAGCGCGATCCATGATTTCGTGCAGCGCGGCGACACGCATGCTGCGCTCTTCCTGCAGGAACGGGATATCCAGCGCGATGAACTTGTCCAGCGTATCGATCATGCGCAACATCATCGGAATCACTTCCCGACTGACGTCGTTGATTTGCTCCAACTGGTTGCGGATCGACTCCATCTCGCTCAACTGCGAAGAAATTTGCCGTTCCATCTGCTGGTTGTAGCGGTTGAGGCTAGTCGTTTCACGCGTGACGTAACGGTACTCGGCGAGCAGCTTTTGCGCTTCATCGTCGAGCTTGTCGATGCGTTTCTGAGAATCCTTGGCGGCGGAGTCCATGCTCTTTTGCTGCTGCATGGCCGAGCCCAGGGTATCTGCCATGGCGGCAGCTGACAGGGTCAGTGCGACCGCCGCAGCTCCGAGGCTAAGAACTTTGAACATTAAATGTACCCACTTGATGCTGGTGCGAGAATCAGCCCTGACGTTAGCAAAAGTCAGGCCAAAACTTCGTCGGGAACCGAAAATTATACACTTACGCATAATCCTGCAAGTGTGCGCTGCACAAATGCAAGTGCTATAACGCAAAAGGCCCGCCGAAGCGGGCCTTTGCACCATTTTGGCTCAATCCGTTACAGATTCAGCACAATGTCGTAAAGATCATCAAACGACATCGAGTAACCGATGTTTACGCGCGGACGCTCGTTGGCACCGGCGTTGGTGTCGCTTTCCAGAACACTGGTTGCGCCAACCCACAAGCCACTGGCATGGCTGACTTTAAAGCCAAGGTCGAACTGATCGTCCGTGAAGTTGGGATTGCCGGCATCGTAGGTTTTACCATGGAAGATGGTGTAACCCGCGTGGAAGCTGACGTCGATGGTGTCACTCAGCGGCGCCGTGATGTTGCCATCAAGATAGATGTAATCATCATCGGAGCGGCCAGCGCTGTTCGCGCCGTAGTAGACATAACCCGAGAACATGCCCTTGTTATAACCGGCATACAGCTCGAGGATTTTGTCCGCGCGCAGCGTCGGTGACGCCGGGTAGAGGTATGCGATAGCGCCAAAATCGAAATCGCCAGCGGTGATGCCCGCATACAGGTCAACTTCGTTACCGGAGGTATCATTGCCTACGTTCGACATCCAGGTGCCGGCGTAAACGCTGTTGTAGCTCCAGTCCAGACCGCCAGAAACGGCAGCCGCATTGCCACTGCTCGGCAGGCCACGGAAAACGTATTCGGACGCAAAGTCGATGTTGCCCGAAACGGTTCCAAAGCTTTTGCCCTCTCCAGCGTGCGCCATCGAGGACGCCAGCGCCATGGCGGCGACTCCCAGGCCACCAGCGAATGTGATTTTCATGCGAAGTAATCCCTTCAATTTATCGAGTGAATCGTTAGCCGCGCACGCCGCGCGACATCATCATCAAGCAGTTTACACCGGAAAAGCAAGAAATATCACGGTTCTCCCGCTTCTTTTCAGGCTTATCCCCCATACAAATTTCTGCCACTTTTTGGCTTATTTCAGCATTGCCTCAACAGCAGCGCGCACCTGTTCGTCGGTCAACGATGCATCACCACCGCGTGGCGGCATCGCCCCCAGACCTTTAATCGCTGATGCGACCAGCCCATCAACACCACCTGCGGCATCCTTGCGGGCTGCCCAGTCGGCTGCATCGCCAACCTTGGGCGCGTTCAGCAAGCCGGTGTTGTGGCAGGCGCCACAAACACCCTGAACGATCTCCTCAGCGCTACGCTCAGCGCTAGCTGCGGGTGCAGCCGGTGCCGCTGGCACCTGCGATGCGTCGGTGTAGACCGCACCAATAGGCTCAAGGCGTTCGGCTGTTTTCTGCAGCGTGACCGGGTTCATCGCGTCATCGCTATCGATCGTATTAGCAATCACACCAATAGCCACGGCAATTCCCACCAGCACTCCTAGCACAGCGAGAAACGTGACTACGAAAATCCGGTCGTGACCATGGTCTTCAACAACAGCAGCTTTATCTTTAGACATCTTTGGTTCCGCTGAGCCGCGCCCCGACGCGGCGAGAATTGGACGGGAAGGCCCAGGATTTATTCAAATTGGTGCGCCCGGCAGGAATCGAACCTGCGACCTTCGGTTTCGGAAACCGACACTCTATCCAACTGAGCTACGAGCGCTTATCGCGCACATTCTAACCAAGGCCCCATATTTTGTCGCGGTTTTCTGACCACTACGACGAACAGTCTGGATTCACACAGCGCCCCTTGATATCGAACTGAGACCAGTCTTCGACCGCCCGTGCGAAGGCGCATACAGAAGGCATCCTCACAAGACCTTAGGCCGCTTCATCTTCTCGCACAGAGTCCGCGACATCACCGAACGAGCAACTGAAGAAAGAACAAAGCTTGTCGATCGTGTCGATGCCCACGTTATAGCGCTTGATATTCTTGTTATTGGCCAACTTTAGCTGCTGCGATGGCTGCAGGCACATGCTGGCGGATGCTTCTGCCATGCATGGCTTGTCCCCTAGCAGATACGGCTGGCGCTCGAAGGTCGCTTGCAAGCGATCCAGTGTTTTGGTGTAGACCGACCAAACATGATCCCGGCTCGCACGGGTGACACCATCTCCGTTTGGAAACTTCTGGCGTTGAGGCG
>JBFKEC010000131.1:0-9014 GCA_041619315.1 Oceanococcus sp.
ACCCGGCTGTTCATGTGCCATGACTATGGGCTCGAGTCGCGCGGACCGGCGTGGCAAACCACGGTGGCCGAAGAGCTTGCCAACAATCCGATGATTGGGGCTGGAATCAGCGAGGAGGAATTTGTGGCCAAGCGAGAGGCGCGTGATTCAACCCTGCGTGCGCCAGCCCGGATTTTGCCGTCGCTGCAGGTCAATATTCGTGCCGGCCATCTGCCGCCGCCACATGCCAATGGCATGAGTTATCTAAGCATTCCGATCAATGCTCTGGGTGGAGGCTGAATCACAGCCCCACTGAACAAGGGCCACGCGAGGCCAGGGATGAGACATGGATATAAATCAAATCATTGAACTGTTTCAGTGGATGGTCCTGATCAATTTCGGCTTGCTCTTGCTGATGACGCTGCTGCTAGTTGCATTGCGCGGGTGGATGATGCGCTTGCATGGTCGTCTGTTCCAGATCACGCCGGAGCAGGTGATGCAGGCGGTGTACACCTGGCTGGGCCAATACAAGTTGATGATCTTTTTCTTCAACATCGTGCCGTACGTGGCGTTGAAAATGCTCTAGGGACTAAGCGCGGTGGCCTGATCCCTCATGCGCTACGACTTTGTTGACGGCATGATTCGGGATCTCACTGGCACAGACCACCCGGTTTCTGCCGCTGGATTTGGCCTGGTACAACGCACGATCCGCATCGCTCAGCAATTGCTTGGGCTGTTGGTGCAGGGATGGCACAGTGCTGGCCACGCCGGCGCTGATCGTGACCACGCGGCCTGACGTGTTCAGCGCGGGAATCTGCAGGCGTTCAATCTGGCAGCGGATCCTGTCCGCAATGGTGTAGGCAGCCTGTTCGCTCGAGCCGACTAGAATCATGGCAAATTCCTCGCCGCCGTAGCGTGCGCACAAATCCCGTGAGCGATTGCCATTTCCCTGCAGGATGCTGGCAATCGACACCAGACAGCGGTCTCCTGCCGGGTGCCCGTGCAGATCGTTGAATTGCTTGAAGTGATCCACGTCAAACATGATCAACGTCAGGCCTTGCGCAGCGCGCATGCACGCCTGCCATTCACGCTCGACGAAGAGGTCAAACTGGCGCCGGTTGGCGAGCCCGGTCAGGGCATCAGTCAGGGCCAGTTCGCGGGTCGCCTGTTCGGCCTGAATACGCCGCGTAATGTTCTTGTGTGTAATGACAAAAAGCACCGAGCCTGACCATTCGATCCTGCGTGCATCGAGCAAGAACCAGCGCTTTTCGCTGGGGCTGTGGCAGGGATACTCAAGGCGAAACGTGCGGATATCACCGCGCAGCAAGGCGCGGATTCCGGAATAGGCATCCTGGCTGGACGGGTCCTGGCTGGCGGAGCCGGTCTGACACGCGCTCAGGTAGTTGCCCGGTGGCTGGTCAGGTGGGGCGCCATTGGCAATGGCGAATTCGCGCCAGCGCCGATTGACGAAAACGATGTCGCCGTTTTGATCCATCACCGCCAGGCTTTCGGGAATGGAGTCGACGATTGCGCGGAACAGGGGATGGTTGTCTTGGTACATGAGAGTGCCAGTGGCATCATGGCAAGACGCCGCCTATTTTTGAGCGTATCAGCCTGTCGTCGTACAGGTGAAGTTATTGTCAACGCGGTCAGATCTATCGCCTGCAGGGCCGAGCAGGATTCTTTGTGCTGGAGAGTTTGTGAGAACGTTTTGTCGCCTTGAGTGTGTGGGGCTTGTCGTGCTGGCCACGATATTGAGCGCTTGCCAGTCCAATGGTGGGCGCAGCAGTGTGCAACCCGCAGCTGAGCTGTGTTTGCAGGCCGATTGTGAGCAATATCAGCTGGTCGATCTGCCCCAGCTGGAAAACGTGCATTTCACCGCTGACGGTCGCCTGTTTGTCACTGGGCAGGAAAACCTTTACGAAATCACCGGGTCATTTGCCGAGGGCTTTAGCGGCAAAGCTTTGCTTGATGGCGGCGGTTGCAGCGGCATGGCTTCGGCCCGCGATACCCTTTACGTCTTGTGCCAGGGCGGGAGTCTTGGGGCGACCGATTTTTCCAGCATCATGGTGCTGGATCTGGCCGATCCGGATGCGCTGCCGCAAGCGGTGTTCCAGCTGTCCGGCATGACTTTGCCCAATGGCATGGGCCTGGGCCCGGACGGGCATCTGTATATCAGCGACGGCCCGGTGTCGGTCACGCCCAAGATCGTGCGGGTGGAGGTCAGCGCTGATGATCCGGCCATGTTGCTCGGCCAGGAAACCTGGCTGTCACTGCTCGGCGACTGGCCGAATGGCGTGACCTGGCACCAGGATGTGCTGTACACCACCTTGTTCGGGGCTGGGCTGGGCACGGTCGTTGCGATTCCGCTCAACGCCGATGGCAGCGCCGGTGAGCGCGAGACCGTATACCTGCGCGGACGCATCATGGACGATCTGATTGCCCACGAGGACAGCCTGATCGTGACCGATTGGCAAGACAGTCGGCTGTTTCAGATTTCCCTGGATGGCACATTGCTGGCACAAACACCGGTGTTCGGTTTCAGTCAGCCGTCATCCTTGGCGGTCGGGCAACCGCCGATGTTTGATGGCTCGCAGTTGCTGGTCACCGAACGCTACAGCGGTGACGGCCTGTGGTTGTTGCAGGCTGCGGCAGAGGACTCAGCAGACGCCCCTTAGGGCGCCGTTTGCGCAGTCACGGCTACACCGCCCGGGCCAGCTTGTCGGCAGCTCTGCTGCTGGCATAGCGGTCAAAGCATTGGGCGATCAGGCGCAGGGCCGAGCGGCCGGCCGGGAGTATGCGCAGGGCATCCGTTTCAATGCGCACCAGACGCCCGTTCGGGTCCAGGGCGTGTAGACAAGAAAGGGCGTCGGCATAGCGCTGCTTGAACGCATCGGCGCCGCCAGCCTGAGCAAAATCGATGTGCTGCTGGCACATAATCTGCTGGATCAGGGCTTGGCGCTGAAGATCATCGTCACTGCGTTGCAGGCCGCGCGCGGTCGCCAGCTGGCCCGTTTCCAGCGCCGCGCGGTATTGATGAATGTCGCTGTGGTTCTGCGCATACAGGCGCCCGACATCACTGATTGCACTGACCCCAAGGCCAATGATGTCGCTGCCGGCCAGGGTCGAATAGCCCTGAAAATTGCGCTGTAAAGTGCCCCGGGCCATGGCACGGGCAAGCGCATCGTCAGGATGGCTGAAGTGATCAAGTCCGATATGTCGATAGCCCAGCTGGGTCAGCATTTCGCCATAGCGGGCCTGCATCGCCAGGCGCGTGTTCAACGCTGGTAGCTCACTTTCGTTTATGGCCCGTTGCGCGGCAAAACGTTTCGGCATGTGGGCGTAGTGAAACACTGCAATTCGGTCAGGTTGCAATTGCGCGACCAGTTCGATGTTGTCATCGACGCTGTGCAGCGTTTGTCTGGGCAGGCCGTAGATCAGGTCAAAATTGATGCCGTGCATGTCGGCCTTGCGCGCTTCATCAACCAGCTCGGCAATCTGCTCGCGTGATTGCAGTCGGTTGATTGCGCTCTGGACGTCACGGCTCACATCCTGCACCCCCAGACTGATGCGATTGATCCCCAGTGCGGCCCAGGCCAGTGCATCACCGGGTTGGTACTGGCGTGGATCCACCTCCATGCTGAACTCACAATCCGGGTGGATGGAGAACTGGTTGCTGAGGCTGCGGATCAGACGCGCCAGCTCGAGCGGGCGGTGGCTGTTCGGGGTGCCGCCACCGAAGTGGATCTGAACAACGGGTCTGTCTTTGTCCAGGTGCGGAGCGAACAGATCAATTTCACGTTCGATCAGGCCTAGATAATCGCCGCGGCGTGCTTCGCTGCGGCTGATGATGCGGTTGCAGCCGCAATAGAAACAGGCCGAGGCGCAGAACGGCAGGTGTATGTACAGCGATAGCGGTGCCGGTATCGGCTCCTGGTTGGTGCTGTCCATATGGCGCAGCAGATCAGCCGGACCGATGGTATCGCTGAACTCCAGCGCGGTGGGGTAGGAGGTGTAGCGCGGCGCGCGCAGCTCGCTGTCGCGCAGATCGGTTACGCCCTGCGATGTGGAACTGTCTACGGATTGAAGATGATGTCGCGTGTTCATGCTGCACAAGCCTAGAGCGGGGCTGCGTCGGGGCTATTGATCTGGATCAATTACGGACCCTGAGCAGAGCGGAATAATGGCCGCCGTACCCGTTCTGGATGCATCAATGACTTCACAAACCCTGCCCAAATATCACGACACGGTGGTGCGCCAGTTCGCGCTCGCCACCGTGCTGTGGGGCATCGTCGGCATGACGGTCGGCGTGCTGATCGCAGCGCAGCTGATGTGGCCGCAGCTCAATTTCGATGTGCCGTGGCTGACCTATTCACGCCTGCGCCCGCTGCACACCAATGCGGTGATCTTCGCGTTTGGCGGGTGTGGTCTGTTCGCCACCAGCTACTGGGTGGTGCAGCGCACCTGCAAGGCACCGCTGTTCATGCCCAGGCTGGCCAGCTTCACCTTCTGGGGCTGGCAGACGGTCATCGTTGCGGCCGCTATCACCTTGCCGCTGGGCATCACCCAGTCCAAGGAATACGCCGAGCTGGAATGGCCGATTGATCTGCTTATTGCCGCCGTCTGGGTGGCTTATGCGGTGGTGTTTTTCGGCACCATAACCCAGCGCAAGCAACGCCATATCTATGTGGCCAACTGGTTTTACGGTGCCTTCATTCTGACCATCGCGGTGCTGCATATCGTCAACAGCGCGGCGATTCCGTTCACGCTGACCAAAAGCTACTCGGCCTACTCGGGTACGGTCGATGCCATGGTCCAGTGGTGGTACGGGCACAACGCGGTGGGCTTTTTCCTGACCGCCGGTTTCCTCGGCATGATGTATTACTTTGTGCCCAAGCAGGCCGGTCGACCAATCTATTCCTACCGGCTGTCGGTGGTGCATTTCTGGGCCCTGATCTCGATCTACATGTGGGCCGGGCCGCATCACTTGCATTACACCGCCTTGCCGGACTGGGTGCAGTCGATCGGCATGGTGTTCTCGCTGGTGCTGCTGGCGCCAAGCTGGGGCGGCATGATCAATGGCGTCATGACCCTGTCGGGGGCGTGGCACAAACTGCGTGAGGACCCGATCATCAAATTCATGATCGTGTCGCTGTCGTTCTACGGCATGAGCACGTTCGAAGGCCCGATGATGTCGATCAAGACAGTCAATGCACTGTCGCATTACACCGACTGGACCATCGGCCATGTTCATTCCGGTGCGCTGGGTTGGGTCGCCATGATGACCATCGGTTCGCTCTATGTGCTGATTCCGCGGCTCTATGGCAAAACCGAAATGCATTCGGTGCCGGCCATCAATCTGCATTTCTGGCTGTCGACCATCGGCACCGTGATGTACATCACCGCAATGTGGATTGCCGGGGTGATGCAGGGGCTGATGTGGCGTGCGGTCAACAATGACGGGACCCTGACCTACAGCTTCATCGAAAGTCTGCAGGCGACCTATCCCTTTTACTTCGTCCGTTTTCTCGGCGGACTGGTGTTCCTCTCAGGCATGTTCGTCATGGCCTGGAACGTGTGGCGCACGGTTGAGCCCCAGCGCGCAGCCATGGCCACTGTCAGCACTGCGGAGGGCGCAGCATGAGTCACGAGCGCGTTGAGAAAAATGTCGGGCTGATGGCGGTGCTGGTCGTGCTGGTCATCAGCATCGGCGGCATTGTTGAAATCCTGCCGCTGATGGCGGCCGGCACCGGCATTCAGCCCGAGCAGGGCATGACCCCGCGCACGCCGCTGCAAGTGGCCGGTCGCGATGTCTATGTGCGTGAAGGTTGCTACAACTGCCATTCGCAGATGGTCCGCACCCTGCACGAAGAAACCCTGCGTTATGGCGACTATTCCACGGCCGGTGAGTCGGTGTGGGACCACCCCTTCCAGTGGGGTTCCAAACGCACCGGGCCGGACCTGGCGCGGGTCGGCGGGCGCTATTCGGATGAATGGCATCGCCTGCATCTGATGAACCCACGCGATCTGGTGCCGGAATCCAACATGCCGGGCTACCCCTGGCTTGCGGCCGATCGGGTCGATGAGCAGGAAGTGGTTGCCATGATGACGGCGCTGCGTCGCCTGGGCGTGCCGTTTAGCGATGAAGACATAGCTGCGGCGCCGGAAGCGGTGCGCGGTCAATCCAAATTGGATGCGTTGATCGCCTTTTTGCAAAGCCTCAAGGCGCCGGTGAAGGAGGGCTCCTGATGTTGAGTGGCGTAATGACGGCGGCGGCGTTTGTCGCATTTATCGGGGTCGTGGTGTGGGCATACAGCCGTGACCGGAAAAAGGACTTTCAGCAGGCCGCTCGGCTGCCGCTGGATGACGACCAAGGAGATCAGTCATGAGCGACATGCTGGGGCCGGCCTGGACCGTGTTTATCGCCGTGCTGGTGATCGCCAATATCGTTGGTTGCCTGTGGCTGATCTGGTGGACCGCCCGTCCGCGTGTCGGCGAGGAGGCTGAAGGGGCCGAGAAAAACCATGTGTGGGATGGTGATCTCAAAGAGCTGAACAACCCGATGCCACGCTGGTGGCTCAACCTGTTCGTGATCACGGTCGTGTTTGCATTGAGCTATCTGGTGTTCTTCCCGGGTCTGGGCAGTTTCACCGGCACGCTGGGCTGGAGCCAGGGCGATCAGCATGATCAGCGACTGGCCGAGGTTGTGGCCAAACGTGATGCCTTCTATGCACGCTTTGACGGGCATGAAGTGGTAGAGCTGGCTCAGGATCTTGAAGCGGTACAGGCCGCATCGCGCCTGTTCGCCGACAACTGTGCCGGTTGCCATGGGCCCTCAGCCCAGGGCGCTTTGGGCTTCCCCAATCTGGCGGACGATGACTGGCTGTATGGCAACAGTCCGGCGCAGATCATTACCTCGATTGCGCAGGGACGTCAGGGCGCAATGCCAGCGTTTCTGGCCACGCTGGACCCGGCTGTGGCCAGCGATCTGATAACCCTGGTCAGCGATTGGAACAATCCGCCACTGCCCGAGGCTCGCAAGAGCGCGGCGCTGCAGAAGTTCAAGGTCAGCTGTGCGGCCTGTCATGGTCAGGATGCCAAGGGCAATCCGTTGATGGGGGCACCCAATCTGACCGATGACATCTGGCTGCACGGGGGCAGTCTGGAACAGATTCGTCACACCGTGATGTTCGGGCGCCAGGGTGCCATGCCGGCACACAAGGATCGCCTGAGCGAAACCGAGATGCGCCTGCTCGCGGCCTATGTCTATCGTGTCTCTGGTCAGGCTGACCAATGAGCGATTCAACACCCCAACTGACCCGCTTGCAGCGGCGGCCGAACTGGCCGCCGCTGTGGCGCCAATTGGCCGTGGTGCTGTGGTCAGGCTTTCTCGGTGCCGTGTTGTTGTTGCTGGCGGTGCTGATGGGCTGGGATGCCCTGCATGCAGCGGCCGACGCGCCGGACTTTGCCGTGCTTGGTGGCGTATTCGCCGTGGGCTGGTTGATTTCATTGATTACCGGCGTCATGGCCCTGTCGCTGTCACGCGAACCTCAGCCACAGATCCGCGCTGACGATGAGGTGTCATCATGAGCAATGCGGTGCATGAAGCGCCGGTTACGTTCTACCAGTCGGCCGAGAAGATTTATGCGCGCGGCGTGCGTGGGCGTTATGCCCAGTTGCGCGTGCTTGCTGCACTGGCCTTGCTGGGTGTTTTCTATGCGCTGCCGTGGTTGAGTTGGCAGGGCCAGCCTCTGGTTCTGTTCGATCTGCCGGCGCGGCGTTTCCATGTGTTCGGCCTGACTTTGGTGCCGCAGGATCTGTTCCTGCTCACCGCCTTGCTGCTGATTGCAGCCCTGACCCTGTTCCTGTTCACCACCCTGGCGGGGCGGCTGTGGTGCGGCTACGCCTGTCCGCAGACCGTCTGGACCGAAGCCTTCATGTGGATGGAGCGTTGGGTCGAGGGTGATCGCTTGCAGCGCCAGAAGCTCGACCGTATGCCGCTGAATGCGACCAAACTGCGCAAGAAGCTGTCCAAGCACGCGCTTTGGCTGGTGTTTTCCGCCTGGACGGGGATCACCTTCGTCGGTTTTTTCGTGCCGATACAAACCCTGTTTGCCGATCTGCTGCATTTCGAGCTGGGCGGCTGGGCGTTGTTCTGGAGCGTGTTCTATGCACTGGCAACCTGGGGCAATGCCGGGTTTCTGCGTGAGCAGGTGTGCCGCTACATGTGTCCGTACGCACGCTTTCAGAGTGTGATGTTTGACAAGGACACGCTGATCATCGCCTACGACGAAGCGCGCGGTGAGCCGCGCAAATCCAAGGCCAAGGATCAGGCTGCGGGCGACTGCATCGATTGCACCATGTGTGTTCAGGTCTGCCCGACCGGCATCGATATTCGCAATGGCTTGCAATACGAATGCATAGCCTGTGCGGCGTGTGTGGATGCATGCAACGCGGTCATGGACAAAGTCGACAAACCGCGTGGTCTGATTCGCTACACCAGCACGCGACGGGATAGCGAAGGGCGCTTTCACATTTTGCGTCCGCGCATGATCGGTTACGCCGTGGTGTGGCTGGCCGCGCTGAGTCTTTTTGCCGGTGTGCTGCTGACCCGGTCCCCGCTGGAACTCGACGTGTTGCGTGATCGCCATTCCATGGGGCGCACGCTGGCCGATGGCAGCATCGAAAATATCTACACCCTCAAAATCACCAACAAAAGTGGGCAGGCGCGTGAGGTGGATATCAAAGCCATCACTGACGATGGTCAGAGCCTGCTGCTGAGCAGTG
Organism: Oceanococcus sp.; assembly: GCA_041619315.1. GTDB lineage: Bacteria > Pseudomonadota > Gammaproteobacteria > Nevskiales > Oceanococcaceae > Oceanococcus. The sequence goes on from JBFKEC010000131.1 coordinate 8,767, forward strand.
ATAGCGCCAGCGTGGCTGCCGGCCAGACACGTTCGCTGGTGTTGTCCGCACGGCTGCCGCAGCGCAGTGGTGATCTGCCCACTATGGGCATACGTTTCGACATCGTCAGTCGGGACGAGGAACCGGTACGGCGCAGTGAAGATGCACGTTTTGTGGTGGGCTTGCCATGAGCGCGTCGCGTTCACCCTGGAGTCTGGAGCTGTGTCTGGTCATAGGCATTCCGCTGGCCACGGTGGTGGCTGGCGTGG
>JBFKEC010000132.1:0-8954 GCA_041619315.1 Oceanococcus sp.
CCGGGGGTGCAGAACATCGAGTCGCAATTCAGTCTCAAGGCGATCAAGGTCAACGGCACCCTCCCGCTGGGTGACTGAGCACCCATTTGACCACCTGTTTAAGCCGGCTAGGATGGCAACTCCGGAGGATTACAAAGAGAACAAAAACATGACAACACATCGCAGGACTGTGACGTTCGCAAGCTGGCTGCTGGGCAGCCTGATGCTGGCCGCCTGTGGCGGCGGCAACCACACCGGCGCCAACGACCTCAACGCACGTGTCACGACTGCAACAGTGCCACCTCAGCCGGCTGAAGGTGAGGCTTGCGCGGGCATACACGGCAACCCGCCGTTCGAGTCCTCCGCATCCCTGCAAGGCACGGTGGCATCGCTTTATCCGGTCGAGTTGAGTTGCCCGCTCAAGGGCGGCGAATATCTGACCTGGCAGGACAGCATGGGCACGCCGCGCGAAGCGTGTCTGCAAATGCCGGCCCACGCCAGCGCCGAGCAGCCCTTACCTCTGCTGGTGTTTTTGCACGGCTCACTGTTCCCTGGCGACCCGCAGACACTGCTATCCGGCCTCGACCTGAACTATCAGGACGCCGATCTCAGTGGTGATCCCAACCGGCCGGGCTTTATCCTGCTGATGATCGAGGGTCGCGACAAACCACATCACTACCCCTTCCCGGATGACCATGCCTGGGGTTACGACAATTGGTACCGCAATTTCGACCGCGACGACCCGGCGCTCAATGTTGATGTCGCCACCATCGACCATTTCATGGCTGAAGTGCGTGACCGCGGCGTGGTCGATAGTCAACGTATCTTCATGTCGGGCTGGTCCAATGGTGCCGCCATGGCCATCATCTACGCGCTCAACACCCCCGGCATTGCGGCCTCAGCGGTGTACTCCAATCCTGACCCGTTTACCGATGTCGAGGACCCGTGTGCCCAGGCGCCCTTTGGCAACAACCTGCGCCCGATCATGACCATCCACAATGATTGCGACATCATTGGAATCTGCACCACCGGCAATATCGGCATGGGCCAACGCTTTGCCGAAACGCTGCCTGAGCTGGAGCTGGAATCCATCATTCAAACGCCTTTCGGTGCAGACACCGACAGTTGCGTGGCACGCTGCGAGTACAGCAGCGATCAGCCCCTCGGGTTGATCAGCGAAGGCGCCCTGCGTCATCTGATGTGGCCACAGCAACGCAATGAGCAGATGTTCCAGTTTCTGCGTGAACGCGCCCTGCCACCACCCGAACCGGATAGCACACCATGATGCTGGTCCGGTTTGTGCGCTAGGGCGCCAACATGCTCGTACGCCTGGGTCTGACGGCACTGCTGCTGATGACAAGCCATGCGGTGACGGCCCAGCCGTACGCGCTGTTGCCCACACACACGCCGACCAGCGTGAGCTTCGGCACACCCGCCCAGCGCTCACAGGCCGATATGCTCGCCGCCTACGCCTATCAACTGGATGTTGCCGATGCTGCGCCCAAGCGTCCGAACCCTGTGGCAACAGTCGGGCTGACCATTGCCGGGCTCAGCGGTCTGGCCCTGGCCCATGCACACGGCCGGCATGACAAGATCGACCACATCATGGCCGGTTATCTGGTTGGTCTGTCAGCCTCCGGAATTTACACCCTCAAGCTGGACCCGGCGGATTCACGCTGGGCCCGGTTTGGCGCTTTTATGCTGGGCGTAGCCAGTTCGGCCGTGGTTGGCGCGCTCAAGGAAGAATACGACGGCCAGTCCGGCACCGGGCAGGTCGATGATGTCGATATCTACGCCACCATCAGTGGCGGCATTGGCGGGGCGCTGACCATCAGTCTGATCGACTGGCTATTCCTCTAGTGACCGTCTGTCGGTGTAGGATGAGCGCCTTGCGCGATGCATGGCGCATCGACTGGCCCTGATTCTGACGCTTGCAATGCCCACCCTTCCCGATCAATACGTCTGGCTGTTCTCCTCCGGCCTGCTGCTGCTGGTGTGGCTACTCCTGTTTGCGTTCAACCCCAGTCATCGGCGCATCATGCTGGTTTCCAGCCTGATCGCGATGCCATTCGGCCTGACCCAGCCGGCCTTTCTGCAGACTTACTGGACGCCGCCCGGCGTGCTCGATCTGGCCGCACGCTTCGGCTTCGACATCGAATGCCTGATCTTCTGCTTTGCCATTGCCGGCATCAATGTCTCCATGCTCAAGCTGTACTGGGGCCAGGTCATACTGCCGACCACCGATCCGGTGCGTCAGCCGCAAATCAACCGCTGGTTCTGGTTTTCGCTGGCCACACCGTTCGTGCTGCTCGGGGTGCTGTACTTCGTGTGGCAGGGCAACCCGATCTACTGGTCACTGCTGGCCCAGACCGGCGGCGCCCTGGCCGCCATGTGGTGCTTTCGTGAAGCGGCCGGGAAATTGCTGTTGATCAGCGTGCCGTTCACCGCCATGTACATGCTGCTGTGTCTGCTCATGAACTTCCTGGCACCGGGCTATTTCGAGCGCTTCTGGAATCTGGATGGCATCAGCGGCCTGACCCTGTTTGGTGTGCCGATAGAAGAGCCGCTGTTCGCCGCCACCTTCAGCATCTGCGCCAACGGCATCTACTTGCACGTGCTGTGGAACCGCTACGGCCGTAATCCGGTGTCCGCCCCCAGCCCGGCCTGAGTCGCCAGCCAACTGATTCATCGGCAGTTTTTGCGACTGTCACGCAGCTGTCATGCGGCTATTCTTAGGACCTTTGTGGCTCATCCAGGGATAGGGGAACCCATGACACATCGCAATATCAAGATCGCCGCGTGCGCGGCACTCGGGCTGCTGCTTGCCGCTTGTAACGGAGGCCGCGATACCAGCGCGCGTGACCAGCCCCACGATCAGGTCTTTTCCGCCGCCAACCAGTGTTTTGTGCTGGAATCCGATCAAGGCTATATCAGCGCCGACAACGACAGCGCGAGCTATGCGCTGAGTGCCGATGCCGGTGAGGCCGCCGCGTTCTATTTCCAGCCGGCGCGTCTGGGCGACTATCTGTTGATGTCAGCGTACACACGCGACGAGGGCGAACAGGGCAGCAAATCATTGCTGGGCATCTCTGACCCGCTGGGCGAGCTGCTCGATGAGGCGGGCAATTTCATCGGCGAAGTGAGCTATGTGGTGTCCGCCGTTGGCGACATACTGGATGCGGCCACCGATCCGCTGGGCTCACTCGGCAGCCCGGTGCGCGATGTGGGCGAAAGCGTGGGCGATCTGGGCGGAGTGCTGGGCGATCAGAACGTGACCCCGAGCCTGGCCATGGTCAATGAAGCCAGCGATCTGGCGGTGTGGACGCTGAGCGAACGTGCGCCCGGCACGGTCAGCCTGAAGAGTGTGGTCACCGGCCAGATGCTGGCGGCGGTTGAGGGCACGCTGGGCCTGACCGCAGCGGCCCAGGCCGGCAGTACCAGCGAATTCCGCCTGATCGCAGTAGAGTCTTGCGATCCGTACCCGGAAGCTTCTCTCAATGCCACGCTTGTTGACGCTCGCGGCCCGGCCCGCTATCTGAGCGAAGTCGAGCTGTTCTCGCAGGGCCCCAATGCGGCACTGATTCACGCGCAGGATGTATACGGCTACATTGATGCCCATGCGCACATTACCGCTTATGAATTCATCGGAGGACGCGTCAATTACGGCGATCCGTTCCACAAATTCGGGGTCGACCATGCGCTGGATGATTGCAGCGTCAATCACGGACCACAGGGCGCATTGGGCATAGTCGAGACCGTCACCTCCGGTCATGGTGAGGTCTCCCATGCAACCCAGGGCTGGCCCGACTTTCCGTTCTGGCCACGCCACAACTCGCTGCAGCATCATCAGTCCTACTACCGCTGGATCGAGCGCGCACACCTCTCCGGCCTGAAGATTCTGGTCAACCATTTCACCGGCAGTGAAGTGCTGTGTCAGCTGAATCCGCAGAAACAGAACGCCTGTGATTTCGAAGAAAACTGGCGCCTGCAGGCCCAGCGCGTGCACGAAATGCAGGATTACATCGATGCACAGAATGGTGGCCCGGGCCAGGGCTGGTTCCGCATCGTTGACACACCGGCGGCCGCGCGCGAAGTGATCGCACAAGGCAAGATGGCCGTTATTCTGGGCATCGAAATCTCGAAAATCTTCAATTGCGGTGAATTCCTCGGCATGCCCGAGTGTTCCATCGACGAGATGACCGAGCGTCTGGATGCCGCCTACCGTGCTGGTGTTCGCCACATCTTCCCAATCCACAAATTCGACAACGCGTTTGGCGGCGTTGTCCCGGACGAAGGCTTTGGCATTGGCACCGTGCTGTATGCCGGTAACCTGGGCGAGACCGGTCATCCGCTGGAATTCGAGGAATGTCCGGAAAGCTTTGTCAGTGATTCGGCTGGCGATGAGGATGCGGTCAATCCGCTGGGCATCGTGGATCAGTTGCTGTTCCAGCTGGAATACGTCGGTGACCAGTTAGCCCAGTCGCCGCTTCCAGTACCACCACTGATCCCGGCCACCGAACAGGGTTTGTGCAATGTGCGCGGTCTGACCGAAATCGGCCATGCCTTCATCGATGAATTGATGAAGCGACGCATGATCATTGAAGTGGATCATTCATCCCGCAAGGTCATCGACCGCATTTTCGAACTGGCCGAGGCTAACGGCTACCCGGGCCTGACCAGCAGCCACGACTGGCTCAACTCGGAAGAACTGCTCGACCGTCTGGTCGCCAACAGCGGCACCATCAGCCGCTTTGCCAGCGCGCGCGAAGGCTGGGTCGACCGCCTCAACAAGATCGACCAGCGCCCGGTTACCTTAACCGTTGCCGGCCTGCCCACCACCGGCATGGCTTCGGATGTGAACGGCATTGCCAGCCTGCCCGGCAACAGTGGCGATGCGGCCACGCCGCTGTACCCGTTCCTATCAGTCGACGGGCGGGTTGAATTTACTGAACAGGTCACTGGCGATCATGTCTTCAATCTGTTTGAGGGCCGCGGCGTGGCGCACTACGGGCTGTACCCCGACCAGATCGCCGACATGCAGCGATACGCCGAAGAACGCTCGCGTGACGAGATTGACCGGGCCCTGCGCCAACTGTTCAGCTCAGCCGAAGCCTACCTGCGGTTGTGGGAGCGCACCGAATCCTGGCGCCCGACCGAATAGCCTGCGACCCACATGCGGCCGGGAGCCTTCCGGCCGCATGACGCTGGCAAGTGCCTAGCGCAAGCTCCAGGTAAAGCGCAGTGTCCCGGTACTGACCACCGCCACATCATTTTGCGTGGCCGGCTCGAAACGACACTTTTTCAGCGCTTGCAGGGTCACCCGATCCAGTCGGCGTGAACCGCTGGACTGACTGACCTCGCCATCGGTGACAGTGCCCGTGGCGTCGATCTTGAGGCTCAGAATCACGTCACCTTCTTCACCCGCCATACGCGAAGCACGCGGATATTCGGGCTGCTTGCACGAACTCCAGTCAATGCTCGCTGCGGTGGTTTCGACCGGGCGTGACGGCGTGTCCCGCGGGGCGCTGGCCTGGCTGGGCGCACGCGCCGCAGCCTGCCGGGCGCGCTCGGCCTGCAGCCGCTCACGTTCGGCCAGCTCGGCTTTCAGTGCAGCAAGGCGCGCTTCCGCCGCCTTGCGCTGGCGTTCAATCTCGGCTTCACGCGCCAAACGTTCCTCTTCTTCCAGGCGTTGCTGCTCCAGAAGATCGGCCTGCTCACGGCCACGTGCTTCGACCTCCTGCATGCTATCGCGCAACTGGCGCTGCAAGGCCTCCAGCGCCTCACGCTCAGCCTCCAGCGCCGCTTGATCCAGCGCTTCGGCCTCAAGCTGCGGCGGTGCGTTCATGGCAGCGGCCAGTGAACTGGCGACATCGGCCTGATCGCCATCGGGCTTGTCACCACTGAGCCATATCACCAGCCCCACGACCAGACACACCAGCAACAGGGCCAGCGAAATGACGTACTCCGCCGAACTCGACAGCGTGTTGAACAGGCGCCCGAGCGCCGAGTTTGCTGAGTTTTCGGCGCTCATGATGCCGCTCCGAAGAATTGCCGAATCTTGGCCAGCATGCCGGCATTCTTGCGCTCAGCCGGCAACGCCGGAAGCTCCAGACTGATACGACGCGCCTGATCGGGACGCTGTTGCAGCATGTCATGGCGCCACGCAGCCATGTTGACGGTGCCACGCAACAATCCAGGATTGAGGGGTTTGCGCAATACCCGGTAGACCTGGCCGTAATTGATCAGATCGATAATGTGTTGAGCATCGGGCTGACGTGTGAGTACGACACAAACCAGATCATGGCGAACCTGACGCAGGCCGTTGAGCAAACTGGTCACCAGTTCGCCGTCGATAAGCGATTCGGCGATAACCGTGCCGATATTTTCGCTGTCCAGCAGGTGCAGGGCCTCATCCAGCGTAGCGGCGGCAAACACCGGACGCCCACCGTCCAGCATCTGCAACAGATAGGCACGCTCGCTCGGGTCCGGATCCAGGATCAAGACGCCGGCCTGATTGGCATTGGCATCGGCTTGAGCGACTTGCACCGGGGCAACCGCGCTGGCATCCGCGAGCCCTTCGTTATCTTCAGGTGGCAGCGGCGGCGGGGTGAGGCGCGGCTGTTGCTGGGCTTCACGCGCCAAACGCACGGCCGCTTCGATGGTGCCGCGAATCTGCGGACGTTGCCACGGCTTGGTTACGAAGCGGAAAATCTCGCTGTCGTTGACCGAACTCATCACCGCATCCAGGTCGGAATATCCGGTCAGCAGCACACGCGTGGTCTGTGGCCGCACCTCTGAAGCCTGCTTGAGCAACTGCACGCCCGTCATGGTGGGCATGCGCTGGTCACTGACGATCACCTCGGCCGGCCACTCATCCAGAATGCTGAGCGCTTCGGCGCCCGAGGTCGTGGTCTTGACCTCGTAGTCCGTTCGAAAAATCGACTTGAGTGCCACCAGCACCCGCGGCTCGTCATCAACGAACAGCAGGCGCGGCTTCAAATTGTCGCTGTCTGTCTCCATGCTCACCCCCAATTGGCCGCCTGTGCGGTCTCGGCCTGAGGCGCTTGCGCCTCGCTGACAGCCACCTTCAAGGGCAGCTGGATAACGAACTCGGCACCCTCACCCGGCGCTGAATTCAGTGTGATACGACCGCCGTGATCTTCAATGATGCGGAACACGATCGACATGCCCAGCCCGGTTCCCTCGCCAACCGGTTTGGTGGTGAAAAACGGCTCGAAAATATGTGCTTGGGTTTCCGCATCCATGCCGCAACCGGTGTCGGCAACACGGATTTCAACCTGATCATCGACCTGACGGGTCGACAGGCGAATCACGCCCTCGCCTTCTATCGCCTGAGCCCCGTTGTTGATCAGGTTGAGAAACACCTGATTGATCTGCGAGGGCGCGCAATGCACCTTGGGCAGATCGCTCTGGTAATCCTTCTCGATCGTGATGCGCCCCTTGAGGCTGGTCTGACAAATCTTGAGTGAGGTATCCAGTCCCTCATTCAGATCAAACAGCTCAGTGGCCGAACGATCAACGCGACTGAAGTTCTTGAGGCTCTTGACCAGTTCATCGATCTGGGCGAGACCGTGCATGGCATCTTCAAGCAGAACATCGGCCTCGATCAGGCGTTCATCCGCATCCTCGCTCAGGCCACCTGCCTTGTGCACGAGCGCCAATGATTCCTTGATCGTCTCGACGTTGCTGTTGGCATAACCCAACGGCGTATTGATCTCATGGGCCACACCGGCAACCATCTGGCCCAGCGAGGCCAGCTTTTCCGACTGAATCAGATGGGCCTGCTGCGCGCGCAATTCGTTGAGGGCTCGGTTGAGTTCGCCGGTACGCTCTTCAACCAGCTTTTCCAGATTGGCGTTGACCTTGTCCAGCGCGCCGTAGCTACTCTGCAGGCGCAAGCCAATCAAACCAAACACCAGCAACAAAGCCCCGGCGAAGGCGGCCAAAGCCAGGGTGTAACGCTGGCTGGCCTGCTCCTGCTGTTGCAGTGCCGACCGCATGCGCTCGTCAAGCCGCGCCAGAGTGGTGCGCAACGGCAAGGCGGCCAGGCTATCCGCCTGCTGCTGCAAGGCATCCTTGTCGGCCTTAAGCTGGCGCGCACTGGCCGCAAGTTGGGGCAAATCCGGCTCAAGCACCAGCAGCAAGGTCTCAAGCGTTTCGATATTGTCAGGGCGTGACTGCAAGCTGTAGACGGCCAGTGCATCCACCAGCGTCACCACGTTGGCGCGCAACTGCTCATCCTGCCCCTCGGTCACCAGGCGGGTGAGCTCTCGCTCAGCGTAGCTGCGGAAGTATTCAAAGCTGGCTACAAAATCCAGTTGGCGCTCACGCAGTTGGGCAAGAATCTGCACACCCTGTTCCGCACCGCTGCGATACGCACGCAACAACGGCGAAGCGCCGGCCAGTTGCACCGCACCACTGAAATTGCCGGACGACAACTGTCCAATGCTGGCCAGCCAGTCGGCCTGCAGAGTGTCCAGGTTGTGGAAATCCGTATCGCGCTGGATACGCAATCGCAGAATTTCCGGCTCGAGTAGCTGGGCATTGCGCTTGACCTGTTCCAGCTCAGCCAACTGCTGCCCCAACTGCACGGCGTCCAAAGGTTGTTGTTGTGATTTCCAGACCAGCAGCGAAAATACGGCCAAAGCTGCCGCTACAGCCACCAAGGTGACCAGGCGTCGTAAAAACATGCGTGCTCCCAATGCATCCGCGCCGGACAAGCCGACGCCGACCCCGCGGCAAATGGCCGCAGTTCCCCAAATCAAAGCCGTCCCTGGTGCGCGATGGTGGTCAATGCGCGCTGCTATAAGGCCACGCAACCACTGGCAAATCGCGGAACCAATATACAACACCGCATACTACTCAACCACAAGCCTCCCAGCCTTATGGTTTGCGGGGCGTATCGGCAACTATCGTTTTGGGATTTTGAAGCACACTGCGTGCCAACCTGTGGA
>JBFKEC010000133.1:0-8914 GCA_041619315.1 Oceanococcus sp.
GCTATCCGGAAATCTAGCTACCCAAATGCCAGTTACTTGGCTGTCGCCTTTGGGTCGTGAGCCGACTTGAGCTGCCACATTGATAAGCAGTCAAAATCGGCCACTCTCAAGTACACAAATTCAGAACCGTCACAGATCTGGACCCATTTTGTGACAGACAAAATGAACATTGATCACATTTCTAACCAACAGGTCGACTTAATGGGTACTTCTACCCCAGACCGTTGACGAATTCGCTCTGCACCAGAGGGTCAATGCCCAAAACGAAAAAGGGATCAAAAGCCTGCGCTTTTGATCCCTTTTCTTTTTTGGTGCGCCTGGAGAGATTCGAACTCCCGACCGCTCGGTTCGTAGCCGAGTACTCTATCCAGCTGAGCTACAGGCGCATATTTACAGCATAACCACTTGGCCGCGGGTTGGACGGGGGCGTTTCATCGAACGACCAACGGTTCGTCACCTAGCGCTCTAACTGGCTGCGCTGCAGCGGTGAAGGCGGCGAAGTATACATGAGCAAGCCGCCTTGGCAAAGGGAATATTGCAGGTTTAAGAAATACCGGGATTTGTGGCCGTTTGGGGCTGGTCACGCTGCGCAATCTGCCGCTGCCAGACAACCCGCAATGGGTCCGGCTGCGTGTCGACGGCCTGCCGCAGCGGGAGTAATATTGACAAAATGTCTACTTTGAAAAAAGCCAGCTCCGGCAAGCGCGCATATCTGCGCCGCGCGGAACGCAAGCAGCACCTGCTTCAGACAGCGACTGAGATTGTCGAGGCTCACGGCTGGGCCGCCCTGTCGATGAGCGCGCTGGCCGAACAGGCTGGCACCAGCCGCCAACTGATATACCAGCATTTTGCCAGTCTCGAAGAGCTGCTCGGAAAAACGGCCTGGCATATCTTCGAAGGCGTGCGCGCGGCCACGCGTGAGTCGGTTGCGGCCCACCCGGACAGTTTGCTCGAAGCCATTGCCGCTGCCGAGGCGATTACCCTGGATTTACCCCCCGGACGCGGCGATGCGCTGTGGCAGCTGATCAACGGCACTGCAGCCGACAGCCCGGCACTGGATTCCATACGCCGCGGCCTGCGCGATGTCATTCTGAATCTGTGGCTACCCGCGATACAGCGCGAGTTCGACATGAACGAAGCCCAGGCCCGTGTGGCCGGCTGGTCGCTGATCATGGCGTTCTGGGGCATGCGTCAGATGATTCGCGACGACCTGGTCGACCGCGATACCGCGATGGCGGCATTCAATCAGCTTGTGGCGAGAATGCTCACATGAATGGCTCTGATCCGCATGCGCCCTACACCTTGTACAAGATGGACATCTCCTACTTCAGCGGCAAACTGGAGGCCTATCTCAGGAACAAGGGCATTGCCTATAACACCGCAACCGGTGATGCCGCTGCGCTGGACATGTTGTATCGCCAAACCGGGGTCAAAAAAGTCCCGGCACTGCTCAGCGCTGATGGTCTTTGGCTGATCGACACCACGCCCACCATTGCCTGGCTTGAACAACACCACCCACAGCGCCCGGCCATTCCGCCCGATCCGGCCCAGGCCTTTCTCGCCCGCCTGATTGAAGACTATGCCGATGAATGGCTATGGCGCCCAGCCATGTGGTGGCGCTGGGAGCCGCTGGCCTCGCGGCGCGCGTTGGGCCGACGCATCGCCGATGAGGTTCACCCGCCGGGCATTCCCCGCCCTTTGATGGCGTGGTTCTTTGCACACCGCCAGCGTCGCACCTGGTTATGGGGTGACGGCATGAACACCAGCAATGCGCACGCCGTGCGCGATCTGTATCTGCATGAACTGGATTTTCTCCAGGGTGTATTGAGCGAGCGCGCCTACCTGCTCGGCGATCAACCCAGTCTTGCCGACTATGGCTACTTCGCCTCAATGTTCCGCCATTTCGGCAATGATCCGGATCCGGCAGAAGTAATGCGCCGACGCGCCCCGGCAGTCTACGAATGGCTGGCCCGCATGTGGAACGCCCCACGCGCCGAAAGCGCGCTGCGCTGGCAAGTTGCAGACGGACCGCATTGGGCCGCGCTATGGTCACGCATCTGCGGCGACTACCTGCCCTATCTGGCCCAGAATGCCGCGGCCTGGTCGGCCGGCAAGAAACGCTTTGATTCACACGGTGCCAGTCTCAGTTTTCAGCGCACTGTCACGCACCATTACCGGGTCTGGTGCCTACAACAGTTGCGCCGGGCGTGGCGTGAATTGCCAGCCGAGGCGCGCGAACAGATCAACGCTCAAATGGCGCCACATGGCGGCCTGGCCGCACTGCACAGCGGCGAGGATGTCGATGCTGGCCTGGATGCACGCTATGCCTTGCCGAAAACACCCGAGCAAAACAAGGCGAGCTTGCGCATCGCGCTGTGGGGCCAGCCGCGCAACTGAACCATGAAAGAACGCATTGTTGTATTCAGCGGCGCTGGGATCAGCGCGGAAAGTGGTCTGGCCACATTTCGTGATGCCGGCGGACTGTGGGAAGGACACCGCCCGGAGGATGTCGCCACCCCACAGGCCTGGCAGGCCGATCCGGCACTGGTTCTGCGCTTTTATAATGAGCGACGCGATCAACTGCGCTCGGTTCAACCCAATGCTGCGCATCTCGCGCTGGTCGAGCTGGAACGCAAATTCACCGTGGACATCGTGACCCAGAATGTCGACGACCTGCATGAGCGCGCCGGCTCTGCTCAGGTTCTGCATCTGCATGGCAACCTGATGCGTGGCCGCAGTGAACGTGACCCCGGCATAGAAATCGACCTGTCCACGCGCAACATCGAACCGGGTGATCTGGCCCCCGATGGCGCCCAGTTGCGTCCGGCCGTGGTGTGGTTTGGCGAAAGTGTGCCAGCCATGGATCAAGCGGTGGATCTGGTGGCCCAGGCCGATCGCTTTTTGGTTGTTGGCACCTCGCTGTCGGTTTGGCCTGCCGCCGGCCTGATGCAGTGTGCACAGAGGGCCCACAGCATCAGCGTGGTAACCCAATGGGCCGACGCGGATCTAAGCCATGTCGATTGGATCAAGGACAAAGCCAGTCAGGCCGTGCCTGTGCTGGTCAAGCGCTGGCTCGCCGAATGAGCGTGCGATGGCTGCATTGCGCTAGCCTGTGCACCCCGCCCCAGACACAGCACACATGAAACTGAATTGCGACATGGGAGAGAGCTTTGGCCCCTGGGGCATGGGTGCAGATGATGCACTGATGCCACATGTGGACATGGCCAATATCGCCTGCGGTGCACACGCCTCCGACCCGGTCACCATGGCGCGCACGGTGGCTCTGGCCGTGCAGCATCAGGTTCAGATTGGCGCCCATCCCGGCTATCCCGACAAGGAAGGCTTTGGCCGCCGTCCGTTTCCCTTGCATGGGGCCGCCCTCAGCGACCACCTGCTCTATCAGCTGGGCGCACTCGATGCACTGTGCCGGCGCCATCAGACGCATATTCAGCACATCAAACCGCATGGCGCGCTGTACAACCTGATGATGCGCGATGAAACGGTCATGAAGGCCATTTTCGAGGCCGCCCACAGTTTCGATCCAACCATCCCGCTGGTGGTTCAGGCGAGCAGTGCCCAGCGCAATGCGCAGCATCGCGCCCACGCGGCGCAGCATGGCATCAGTCTGATGTTCGAAGCGTTTGCCGATCGCGCTTACGCGGCCGATGGCCTGCTTGTATCGCGCAGCGAGCCCGGCGCGGTGCACAGCCGTGTGGATGACATCGTGGCCCAGGCGCGTGAGCTGATGAATCATGCACAGGTCATCACGCAGGATGGCCAACGCCTCAATATCGAGGCCGATACCTTGTGCCTGCACGGCGACAACCCGCTTTCGCTCGCCGTTGCCCAGGCCCTGCGCACGCCAGACGCATGACGCTGGAGCCGGTTTCCGACAGCGCTTGCCTGTTGCAGTTGGGCGGCCAGATCGACAGCGCCACCGCCGAACAGGTGCAGCACGCCTGTGACTGGGTGCGTGAGCAACTGGGCGCGGCATTGATCGATCTGGTGCCGTCCTACACCAGCGTGCTGATCGAACTCGACCCGCTCAAGCTCAGCCCACAACAGGCCTGCCAGCGCCTCGCGGGCCTCGCCACCGCGCTGAGCACGCAGACCCGCAACACCCAAGCGGGCCAACGTTTCGAGATACCGGTCTACTACGCCGATGAAGTCGCCCCCGACCTGGCTGACGTGTGCGCGCGCACCGGTTTAACTCAGTCTGAGCTGATCTCCCGCCACAGTGCGATTGACTACCGCGTTTTCGCCATAGGTTTTGCCCCGGGCTTTTGTTTTCTTGGCTCGCTGGATCCGCTTTTGCGCCTGCCGCGACGATCCGACCCACGCAGCCAGGTTGCCGCCGGCAGCGTCGCCATCGCCGAACAGCAGACTGCGGTATACCCCTTGGCCACGCCGGGCGGCTGGCATCTGATCGGACGCACGGCGCAAGACATGCTGAGCTTGTGCAGCGACCCAAAGCATCCTTTGCGCGTCGGTGACACGGTCCGATTCGTGCCCGTGGCACGCGATGCGTTTGTGAACGCCGGCGGCCGCCTGACATGAGCTTTGAGGTGATCAAACCCGGGCCGTTGTCCCTGTTGCAAGATCGCGGTCGCCACGGCGTGCAGCATCTGGGTATCGGCCCAAGCGGCGCAGCCGATCGGCATGCCTTTGCCTGGGCCTGCCACCTGATCGGCAACAGCCAGCTCGCGGCTGCGCTGGAGATCACGCTGGGATCGGTTCGCCTGATCGCCCGCGCCACCACAAGTTTCGCCCTGACCGGCGCCGATCTGGACGCCCGCATCGACGGCACCCCTTTGGCACCGTGGTGCTGCCACCACATACACGCGGGCCAGACACTGGAGTTCGCATTGCCGCGCAGCGGCCTGAGGGCCTATCTGGCCGTGCCCGGCGGTTTTCATGCACCGGCTGTTTATGGCAGCCGTGCAACCAGCGTGCGCGAGATGCTGGGTGGGCTGCACGGTGATGGGCAGCCTCTGAAAGCTGGCGACGTGCTGGCCTTTGATGGCGCCCAGGTCGCGCCTCGCTGCACACCCAGCCGTTTCATCCCGGACTACCGCCAGGAACTGAACCTGCGCCTGCTACCCGGCTACCAGTTTGCGGCATTTTGCGATGACGATATCCGACAACTGCTGGCCAAACCCTTCAAGGTGTCGACCCACTCTGACCGCATGGGTTATCGCCTTGAGGGCTGTGCAATTGGCACCGAACTGCCCGGCATCGTGTCCGAAGGCATTGCCTACGGCGCCGTGCAAGTGCCACCGTCGGGACAGCCCATTGTGTTGCTGGCCGATCGTCAAACCATAGGGGGTTACCCCAAGCTCGGCTGTGTGGCGACGCAGGACGCCTCCATGCTGGCCCAGCGCATGCCCGGCGCAACGCTGCGCTTCACGCTCGCCAACGGCCCTGAATTGGCCCGTGAACGGCAACAATTCGAAGCATTTTTTGCGGCAAAAAGTGGCATATGACACGTATTTTACAAGGCGCGCACGGCAAGCCCGAACAGGTCAGCCCCAAATTGCACAAGCCCCTTGTTTAAAGGGGATTGTCACGCTCATGTCAAGTTCCAGCACGATCATAAAAGTCATCCGCAAGGTCGCGGATTGGCGGCAAAAATTCTCCTCGCGAACGCTCTAAACCGCACTGGCACAAGGCTTGAGCACTAAAAATAATCCGTACGGACGGTTGTATCTTCGGTTGAGTTCGTTAAGACTGCCGAGGCCCGAAAAATTTGGGGCATCGATCTATTAGGAGACAACATGTCAGACACCGTATCCAAGAAGGACATCGTGGCCGCCATGGCCAAGGAAGCAGGCATTTCGCAAAAAGATGCCGCGGCCGCACTTGACGCATTCACCGATCTGGTGGGCAAGAGCGTGAAGAAAGACAATCGTGTTTCGATCATCGGCTTTGGTTCATTCAGCCTGAGCAAGCGCGCCGCTCGCACGGGTCGTAACCCGGCCACTGGCGAAACGATTAAGATCAAAGCCAGCAAGTCGGTGTCCTTCAAAGCCGGTAAGGCTCTGAAAGATTCGCTGTAAAGTCGGATCTGTTGCGGCCGGCCACCAACAGGGTGCCGGCTGCAATTTCCAACACGTAAAAATCGTATGACACTGCACATCGAACTCGCGCCAATACTGGCTGTCCTTGCCGGGGTTGCCATACTGATCAAACCGCGCCTGCTCAATTACATCGTGGCCGGTTATCTGATCGCAGTTGGTCTGATTCAGATCCTGGGCATACGGCTGTCCTGAGCATCACCTGCCCGTAAGTTTTCAGACCCTTGATGTCGCACGGGTCCGCGCCCCTCGCGTATGCGGCCAAGCTCCTGCTCACCAGAGACCAAACGCGTCGGCCACACGGCCCGCCACGCACAGGAGTTGCCTCATGAACGCACATCGACGAAGGCTGCGGGAACGCGTCTACAACCACAAATAACATGAATACCAGTCGCTATTTAGTGCTTGGCGCCTGCGCGCTGTTGCTGGGCGTATTGTGGTGGACGCTCAAGCCCGCCTCACAGACCGAACTGCCGTCAAAATCTCACAGCTTCAGCTTTGAATTGCATCCGGCGCAGCCACCTGCTGCCCGCACGCTGAGCGTGTACCAGGGCGATCAGGTTGAACTGCATGCACGCAGCCCGCAGATGGCTCATTTGCATTTGCACGATTACGATCTGCATCTGTACCTGGCACCGGATTACCCCTCGCAGCTCACATTTGTGGCCGATCAGGTTGGCCGCTTCGAACTGGAATGGCACGAAGCTGGCCAGCGTCTAGCCACACTTGAGGTCTACCCACGCCCGTGAGGCACGCCCCTGGCCGCACGCACCGACACACTTCAAGATTAAACGTACAGCCCTGCTAGTGCTGTGTGGCAATAATCGGTCGGCCACGGGTAACGATAATGGTGTGCTCAAACTGCGCCGACAGGTTGCCGGGCTGACCGACCAGGGTCCAGCCATCGTCACACTCCTCGACCCAGGTGCTATGGGTGGACAAAAACGGCTCTATGGCCAGGACCTGCCCCTCACGCAGCACGCGGGTATCGTGTGGATCGTAGTAACCCAGAATGCTGTCCGGCTCTTCATGCAGAGATCGCCCGACGCCATGCCCGGCCAGATTGCGGATGATGCGAAACCCGTTACGGCGAGCGACCTTCTGTGCGGCCATTCCGATCTGATTGATCGGCGCGCCGGCACGAACCTGATTGAGCGCAGCGGCCAGTGCCGTCTGGGTCGCCCGGCACAAGCGCCGCTTAATCGCTGAGCCCGGCGGCACAACCATGGTGCCGCCAGTATCTGCGTAATAACCATCCAGCAACGCAGACACATCCACGTTGACCACATCATTGGGCTGAATCACCCGCGCACCCGGTATACCGTGCGCGGCCTGCTCATTGATACTGATACAGGTCGCACCGGGAAAGTCGTACATCACCTGTGGCGCCGATTGGGCACCCTTGTGTTCCAGCAGGCGACGACCGAATTCATCCAGCTCTGCGGTGGTCATGCCCGGCTCAATATGGTCCAGCATGCTGTGCAAAACAGATGCCACAACTTTGCCGCTTTTAAGGATACCGTCGAGGTCCTGCTGGTTTTCAATGGTCATGGTTTGTGCTCAGCATGTGTTTGATCAGGTGACGCCCAAAGCCCAACTGGCTGCGCCAGTAGCCGCTGTACTTGGGCAAGCTATCGTCGGCATCCGCAACTCGACGGTTGTAGAACATGTGCAAGCTGGGTGGTGGTAGTGCCACCGTATCCGGCAGGTTGGCCACCGGCACGATGACCAGATTGGGCATCACCGGCAGCGCAAGATATTCAATCGCCGGGCCCTCACACCGCGCACAGCGCCCGCGCTGCACCGCCGGCGGCCGGCGCCAGGCGCTGAAATTGACCTGCCCTTGGGCGGGCATGTCCACATCGCGGCCGCGATACAGCAGGATATCCGCGTAGGCCGCAGCATTGAATTGCTGACAGATGGTGCAATGACAGCGCGCACGCAGCAACGGCTCGCCATGTAACTGGAAACGGGCCTGACCACAGCCACATTGCCCTTCAATTGTGTGCGCACTTTCGCTCATGCATTTCATCCTTTTCGACAACAACAATACGGCAACTTTTGATCACGCCTCAGATTGTCTGCGCACCGCATCAAACCATTGTGGCCACCCCGGATAATTCTGCGGCTGCCATACATCCGCGATGAACTGCACAGCCTGCTCGCGACTCCACAGGCCACGCTGCTCCGCATAACATCCATAGAACGCGGTCACCCGGTAATTGGCCGCACAATGCACATGCACCCGTGCGTGCTCAAGACGATCCATCTGAGCACAGAATCGGGTGTAGTCGGCCACGCTGGGCTGGGCAAAATCGACCGGGATATGAATGTAGTCGAGTCCTTGGGCGCGCACCAGTTGTTCCTCTTGCAGCACCGCCTGCTCGCTGCTGTCTGGCAACAGATTAATCACCGCTTGATAGCCTTGTTCGGCCAGCACGCCAAGACGCACGGCGCCGACCACACCCGAGGTGGTCAGACGGTCGGACACGCGCCGAAAATTGTAGCTGCCGTCTACTGAACTGCTCACGTGTTGCATTCCTCAAGTTGGGCTTGATAGATGTTCTTGTCAGCCTGCGTATGGCAACAGAAAATCACCTCTTGCAGCGCTGTCATGTGCGCCGCTTGCTGCAACACCGTGGTCACCGCAATGCGCGCCGCAGCCCGCTTGGGAAACGCGTAGGCACCCGTGCTGATGGCCGAAAAAGCGACACTGCGCAGCTGATGTGCCTCGGCAAGTTGCAAACAATTGCGATAACAGGCGGCGAGCAGATCCATTTCGCCCTGATCGCCACCATGCCACACCGGCCCCACGGTATGTATGACGTGGCGCGCCGGCA
>JBFKEC010000134.1:0-8905 GCA_041619315.1 Oceanococcus sp.
CCCAGCGTGATTGGGTCGAAAGTCCCGGTGTAAGCGGCTTTCACGAATTGTCTCCACGCATAGCTTCGGGGCGCCCACTATAGTCGAGCAGACGAAACTCCACATCCGCAGCACGTTTGTGCTTGAGTTCGCGCCAGCCCGCATCGGCCGGTCCGGGCCAGTCGCGCGAAGATTCCACATAGACCCGATGTGCCGGGCCGAGTAGGGGCGGAAGCAACGCCAGCGCCTGATCCCACAAATTGGCCTGAAATGGCGGATCAACAAACACCACATCAAACGGCCCGCTGGCACGATCCAGTTGCGTGAGCACGTCGCCGCGGCAAATCTGCAGTTGCGGCGCGCCGACCCCGAGCGCAGCGGCGCTGGCCTCAAGCTGTCGTTGCGCCTGCACATCGGGTTCGAACATCAGCGCGCTGCCGGCGCCACGTGACAGCGCTTCGAAGCCCAGCGCGCCGGTTCCGGCAAACATGTCGAGGACCCGCACTTCGTGCAAATCAAAGGCCAGCCAGTTGAACAGGGTTTCGCGCACGCGATCCGGCGTGGGGCGCAGCCCCGGACGATCGGCAATCGGCAGCACGCGCCCGCGCCACTGACCACCAATGATGCGCAAGCGCCCGGGCGGTGCGGACCGGCCTGCAGCAGGCGGGCGGGAACGGGTAGGTTTACGCGCCACGCCAATCAGCCCGTCTGGGTGCCGCCAACGGTCAATGTGTCGACCTTGAGGGTGGGTTGCCCAACCCCGACCGGCACACTCTGACCGTCCTTGCCACACACCCCGATGCCGCTGTCCAGGGCCAGGTCATTACCCACCATGGACACCGCATTGAGCGCCTCCGGACCGTTACCAATCAGGGTTGCGCCCTTGACGGGACGGCCCAGCTTGCCATTCTCAATCAGGTAAGCCTCGGATGCGCTGAACACGAAATTGCCGGAGGTGATGTCGACCTGCCCGCCTTCGAAGTTGCAGGCATACAGCCCTTTTTCAACGCTGGCCAAAATTTCGCCCGGATCGTGGGACCCCGGCTGCATGAAGGTGTTGGTCATGCGCGGCATGGGCAGGTGAGCGAACGATTCGCGCCGCCCGTTGCCGGTTGCGGCCACACCCATCAGTCGGGCATTCAGCTTGTCCTGCAAATAGCCCTTGAGGATGCCGTTTTCAATCAACACGTTGTGCTGGGTGGGCGTGCCTTCATCATCAATATTGAGGGAGCCACGACGCTCGGCCATGGTGCCGTCATCAACAATGGTGCACAGCGAGGACGCCACTTTCTCACCCACCCGCCCGGAATAAACCGAGCTGCCCTTGCGATTGAAGTCACCCTCAAGCCCATGACCGACCGCTTCATGCAGCAGCACGCCCGGCCAGCCTGGACCCAGCACCACTGGCATGCTGCCAGCAGGCGCGGCATCCGCATCCAGTCGCAACATGGCCAGACGCACAGCCTGACGGGCCAAATCCTCGGGCGCGACACGACTGTCCAACTGACTCAGTTCATAACGCCCGCCTCCGCCAGCGCTGCCTGATTCACGCTTGCCATCGCGCTCGACGATGACCTGAACCTGCAGACGCACCAGCGGGCGAATGTCGCTGGCCAGGGTGCCGTCCGCCGCAGCAATCAAAATGTGTTCATGGGTGGCCGACAGGCTGGCCATGACCTGAGACACGGCCGGGTCGGCGGCACGCGCGGCCGCATCGGCGCGGCGCAGTAAATCGAGCTTGGCGTCAGCATCCAGACTGGCGATCGGGTCCACGGGTTGATAAAGCGCATGCCCGGCCGGCTTGCGCCAACCGGTTATTCCGCCTGCGCCACCCTGTCGCGCAATCGCGCCAGCCGCTTCACAGGCTTGCTGCAAGGCCGGTCTCTGCAATTCGTCGGAATAGGCGAAGCCGGTGGTTTCACCGCTGATCGCACGAACCCCAACCCCCTGATCGATGGCGTAGCCGCCACTTTTAACGATGCCTTCTTCCAGCGACCAGCTTTCGCTGCGGCGGGCCTGAAAGTACAGATCCGCAGCGTCCACACCCGGGCGCATAAGCCCGTGCAGAACCTGTTCAAGATCGGCAATTTGCAGATTGGCCGGAGCCAACAGATGAGATTGAGCGCGTTCCAGAATATTGGACATGATTACAGGCTGCGGTGTTGCAGAACGGGGAACTCCCGGCGGCGCCGGGCCAGCCCCGCAAGATCGATTGTGGCCAGACAGATCGCTGGCTCATCAGCACAGCTGTCGAGCACCTGGCCCCACGGATCGATGATCATACTATGCCCCCAACTGCGTTGACCGCTGGGATGGGTGCCACACTGATTGGCCGCAACCACAGCGGCGAGATTTTCCACCGCGCGCGCGCGCAACAGAACCTCCCAGTGCTCGCGCCCAGTGGCGTAAGTGAACGCCGCCGGCACCAGCAGCATTTCGGCGCCCTCGGCAACCAGTTGCCGGTAGAGCTCCGGGAAGCGCAGGTCGTAGCAAATCGACAAGCCCACGCGCACGCCGTCACAGTCAAAGCTTTGCGGGGGATTGTCGCCGGGCTTGAAATAACGTGATTCCTGATAGACCTTGCCATTGTCCAGAGCCACGTCGAACAGATGCAGCTTGTCGTAACGGGCTATGCGCTGCCCGTTCGGGGCGTACACCAGTGCGGATGGCCACACATGCCCGCGGTCGCCCTCGACCTGCAGGGGAAACGAACCCACAACCAGATAAATGTCGAGGTCGCGGGCCAGAGCGGCCAGCGCCTGCTGCCACAAGCCATCATCAATCGCTTCAGCCAGCGCCAACTTGTCGCGTTCATGCTCGCCCATGAACAGGGCATTCTCCGGCAGCAACAGCAGTCGCGCGCCTTGGCTGGCCGCCTTGCCGGCCAGGGTTTCAATAAGGGCGAAGTTGGCCTGCGGATCTGCACCGGCGCAATATTGAATGGCGGCAACCTTGAGCGCTGTCATTGCAATCGACTCACTTGTGGATTGTCCCAACTGCCGCCCAGGCGGTAGCCAATTTGGGTAACTTGATCGAGCGGCTGGTCGAGCAATTCCTGGGCCAGCAAGGTAAACAATCCAACCACCGGGCCTCCCAGCACGGTGGCTGCCAGCGACACCCCGGAACTGACCCCCGGATAGATGGTTACGATCTGATCGTAGCGCCGCTCAACCAGGTCCACGTCACCACGCACAGCCACCCGCACCGAGGTGCCCTTGAGCTGCAGGTTCTGGGTGCTGGCCACACCATTGGTGATCTCAAAGGCACCGGCCAGTTCATCAAAGCTCAGCCCTGAATTGACCACGTCACTGAAATCGAGAAAGAAACGCCGTGGCAGGGCATTGATACTGAAAAGGCCCAGCACGCGCCCGGCTCCGGGCTCGATATTGAGCAACTGCCCGTCGCTGAAATCGAACTCCAGGCGACCACCAACATTGGCCACGCTCAAACCTTCAGGATTGGGGCTCCAACTGAGCTGGCCATTGAGCCGGCCGCGACGGGCGACCAGATGATCTTCGTAACCGAGTACCGTCAGCCAACTGGAAAAGGCCTCGGTGTCCATGACGAATTCGACCGCGCCGGAACTGCCCTGGTCATCGCGCAGCAGCAATCCGGTCACGTCCAGCTCACGCCGGCTTGGCGAATCCACAATGAAGCGGGTAATACGCGTGCCGCGACTGACCGGCTCGAGATCCAGACGCATGCTTCCAAGCGCCACATCATTGAGCGCGAAATCTTCGACCTCGATATTCAGATGGGGGATGGTCGTGGGGTCGATTTGCTCGCCACCGCGCAGATCCACCGCACGGGTCCAGTTCAAGCGCTGAAAGTTGCCGCGCAGATGCAAACGCCCGGCGCTCTTTTGCTCGGCAATGGAAATGCTGCCCTGTGCACGCGGCCCGGCCACACTGATCACCCACGCATCGCTTTGCTGCGTGACTTGCACACGCGAATCCGGCAAGCGCTGGCCAAATGCAGACAGCATATCGGCCTGCAGGACCAAACCACCGAACTCCTGGGGGGCCGCACCAGAGCCCTGAGCACTACTGGTCAGATCCTCGATCAATGGCAGCCATTGGTCCAGATCCACTTCCGCCAACCGGCCCTCAACCCACCAGCCTGGCGCGCCGGCGGGCATCGCATCGCCTCCGAGGTTGAGTCGCGCCGCACGCAGCCCGGAACCCTTGTCGTCGAGCAGCAGGTCCAGACCCAGCCGTTCGCCATAGGTCACATGAACGCGGCTGTTGTCACCCGGCTCGATACGCACATTGATCGGGCGCACCTGTTCGGCGCTCTTGGCAAACGGCTCAGGCAGATCCAGCGCGGTCCCGATCAGGGGCGAACGCACCGTGACAACACGATCCGCGCCACGCCCGAATTCCATCTCCAGCCGCCAGTCACTGCGACCCTGTCCGCGCGCCTTGAGCCATTGCGGCAGCGGCACCGAACTGGGCAGGGTGCTGGGTTCGGCGCTGAAGCGTGCCTCTATACGGGTTTTACCCTGATCTGGACGCAGATCGACCTGGGCCGGCAAGCCCGCGACCACAGCACTCAGATCACGCCCGCGCAAGCCATTGCGATCGATATGCAGCGCGCCGCTGATCTTCTGCACCGGGTCCGGCCAGTAGCGTGTCCACAGGGCGGCGCGATCAAGTTCAACATCGACCTCATAGTCGACCGCTTTCATATCTTTGAGCGGCAAGGTCAGCTTGAGCTGGCCCTTGGTGCGCCCGGACAGATCCAGCGCATCAAGGGCCTGACGCATGTTCTTGCGCAAGCCGGAACGCCCGAGCATGCCCCAGATGTCGGCTGCATCGCCCTCCACCTGTGCTTCAACGCTGAGGACCGAATCGCGCAGATTGGGGATGGTGGCGCGGGCCTGCTGCACAGTGGCCTTGGAAATGCCGCCGGATGACATCTCCACGCTGAGCGTGTTGCCGTCGATCAGCAAATTGGCGGCCTGCACGTCCAGCGCGGGCCAGTCCGGTGCAAAATTGAAGGTGGTGTCGCGCAAATCCAGATCCACCCGGAAGACGCCGTCACCCTGGGGATAGGGTATGCCGCGCAACGGGCCGCGGATCGCGACTTGCCCGGCTGCAACCTGGGCAGGACCGACGGCCCCGCTGAGCCAGGACTTGAGCTTGTCGTGCCAGACCAGGGGTTGGTACGCCAGCCAGGGACGCGGATCGGAGCAGAAAAAGTTCAGATCCAGATCAATCCTCGGCTGCGATCCGAGCTGCAATTCCAGCCGCCCCACTCCGTCCATATTCATGCCGGCGTAGTGCAGCGCCGGCGCATCAATCTGCCAGCCGTCGGCACCGCGCTGCCAGCGCGCCGTGCCGCTGAGCGTATCCAGCATGAGCGGCTGCTCAAACACGCGCGGCGCCTCCATCACCAGGTTCTCACTGGTGAGCTGTACCCGCCCGCCCTGAGCACCCAGACTGACCGCGCCGCTGAGGTTGTACACCCCAGGCACCTTGTCGACCGGACGCACGCTGAATTGCTGAAATTCTGCCGTCAATTCGGGAATCGCGTCGCCCGCACTGGAGCGCACCACAACATCATGCAATTCACCAGACGGCGCCATGGCGCTCAAGCGCTGCGCAGCGGCCTCGGGAAGCAGCACAAACCAGGGTGTCAGATCATCCAGGCGAAGATACTGCGCGTTGAGTGAATAGCGCCCGGAGCTCAAACCGGCATCGCCAGGCGTCCATTCGGCCAGCACATGCTGTTGTGGCCAGCGCCCGCTGGGCCCAATTACCCGGTCAAGATTGAGCGACGCGCGCACGCCGGACTTTTCCCGGCCACTGTCATAGGCCTCGCCAGGACGGCGCAATTCCAGCTCACCAGACAATTCCAGAAAACCGCGCGCAACCGCTGCCGGACGCAGATTCACAAACTCGAAGTCGACACTGGCTTGCTGCCACACACCATCGCGCCAATGACTGTCCAGAACCAAGCGGCGCGGCTGTCCGGCCAGAGCCGGTGCCTGCGGGAAAAAGGCCTGAATGTCTTCCCAGATCTGCCAGTTGCGCGCATCCAGCTCCAGTCTGCGCAAGCGCCACGGCTCGGGGTCCAGACTCGCCTCGGCCTGCAGCCGTGTATCAGGCTGCCCGCCAAGATACAGATCGCCAACAATCTGAACACGCCCGAACCGGCGCACGGCGCTTACGCGCTCGACCTGCAAGTCCCTGACCGGCCGCTGATTGTCGATATCGATCCAGCGCACTCGCGCATCTGACAGCTGAACCTGGGCAACACGGCGCAACTGCTCGAGAAAATCGCCCGGCGCAGCCTGGGCCGAGCCGTCCGACACCACACCGGCAAGGTGCAGTCGCCCATCTTCATAGCTGAGCTGCAAGCGGGTTCCGGTCAGGCTGATGCGGCGCGGGATCATGTCCCCGGCCGCCAGGCTCAGCAGTGAAAAACCCAGATCGAGCTGCTCGAAACTCAGGCGCGCTTCAGGGTCATCGCCAATATCGACGCCATGCAGTTGCAAGGTGGGATAGCGCCCACGCCAGATCAGATCCATGCCCTGGATTTCGACCGGGCTTTTCAAGGCCTCGGCGACACGGGCCTGAACCTCAGCCCGATAGTCGGGAACCAGCTGAACTGCGATGCGAAAAGCGCCGACCAGAATGCCCAGCAGAATCAGCACAGTGGCGGCAAAGCCGACACCGGTGACCCACAGACGCCGTCGCAACCTGTTCATCGGATGCGCCCTCGGTTAAAGCGGTACGACGTCGTAAGACTCGGGCAGATACTGCGCCTCAGCCAGCAAACGTATCGGCTTGTGCACCACTTCTTCCAGTTCCGCCAAACCGGTGGATTGCTCGTCGGCCAGGCGGGAAATGACATCAGGGTGGGCCAGCACCCGGTATTCACGTGCCTGAAACTGACGCGCAGTGCGCCGAAGTTCGCGGAATATTTCGTAGCAAACAGTTTCGGCGGATTTAATGCGGCCACGGCTCATGCAGGTAGGACAGGGCTCGCACAGGATTCGTTCCAGCGATTCACGGGTGCGCTTGCGGGTCATCTCGACCAGGCCGAGGGACGACAGCGAACACACCACGCTTTTGGCGTGGTCGCGGCTCATCGCCTTGCCCAGCGCCGACAGCACCTGTTCGCGATGGGTCTCATCCACCATATCGATGAAATCGATGATGATGATGCCGCCCAGATTGCGCAAGCGAAGCTGATGGGCGATGGTCTGGGTGGCTTCGAGATTGGTCTTGAAGATGGTTTCCTCAAGATTGCGATAGCCCACATAGGCGCCGGTGTTGACGTCGACCGTGGTCATGGCCTCGGTCTGATCGAATATCAGGTATCCACCGGATTTGAGGGGCACCTTGCGATCCAGGGCGCGCTGCAGCTCATCCTCGGCGCCGTACAAGTCAAAAATCGGTGCGGTGCCGTCGAACAGCTCGATTTTTTCGGCCGTGCCCGGGACAAACTTCTGTGCGAAATCGACGCATCGCCGGTAGGCCGCTTGGTCGTCGATACGCACCCGCTCGATGTCGTCATTCATCAAGTCACGCAGGGTGCGCATGATCAGCGGCAGATCACTGTGCACCAGGGCGCCTGCTGGCGATTGCGGTGCCGCCTCCTGAATGGAATCCCACAGGCGATGCAGGAACGTCACATCATTGCGTAGCTCTTCGCTGTTGACCCCTTCACCGGCGGTACGCACGATGAAGCTGCCCGGCCGACCGGATTCCTCGATCAGTTCGGTGAGCAGATCGCGCAGGCGCGCACGCTCGTCCTCATCCTCGATCTTGGTCGAAATCCCGACATGGTCGGCATGCGGAAGATAGACCAGATAACGCGATGGAATGGTCAGCTGGCTGGTCAGACGCGCGCCCTTGCTGCCCAGCGGTTCCTTGATAACCTGAACCAGAATCGAATCGCCATCGCGCAACAGTGCGCTGATGTCATCGCTGGCCACACCCGGCGAGGCACCGGCGTCGACATGTATGTCTGATGCGTGCAGGAATGCGGTGCGATCCAGGCCAACGTCGATAAACGCGGCCTGCATGCCGGGCAGCACCCGCTCGACCCGGCCCTTGTAGATATTGCCCATCACGCCGACGTTGCTGGCGCGCTGGATGAAGATCTCCTGCAGCACGCCCTGCTCCACCAGACCCACGCGGGTCTCCTGGGGGCTGACGTTGATCAGAATTTCGTCACTCATGCACGGACCAGAGCGGTGGTTCTATGGCAAACAACTTTAACAGTCCCAGACACGGCTGTAGCGGCAATCCGACCACGCCCGAATAATTGCCGCGAATCTGCGTCACAAAAGCCTCGGCCAAACCCTGAATCGCATAGGCCCCGGCCTTGCCGGCCGACTCACCACTGGCCCAGTAGGCTTCGATTTGTTGGGCTGTGAGCGCCGCGAACGTTACCTCGGTTCGGCTGAGCAACGTTTCACTGCGTTGTTGATCACGCACACACACCGCGGTCAGCACTTCATGGCTGCGCCCGGACAACTGCGCAAGCATGTCCAGCGCATCGGCGCGATCCTGCGGTTTGCCAAGCACCTTGCGGCCGAGCACGACCACGGTATCCGCACCCAGCACCGGCAGTGCACCACCATCCACGGCGGCGGCCTTCTCAACCGCCAGACGTAGGACAAAGTCATCCGGCGCTTCGTCGGGCTGGCGTGTTTCATCGATATCGGCCGGACGCACAGTAAAGCGCAGGCCATAGCGCGCCAACAGGTCGGCGCGGCGTGGTGATTGTGAGGCCAGGATGAACTGCGGCGCGTTAGTCACGATGGTAGGGGTGTCCGGAAATCACCGTCCAGGCACGGTAGACCTGTTCGATCAGCATCAGTCGGGCGAGCCCGTGCGGCATGGTCATCGGCGACAGCGAAATCAGCTCGCTGGCCTGCTTGCGAAAGTCACGCGAATGGCCGTCGGCACCG
>JBFKEC010000135.1:0-8804 GCA_041619315.1 Oceanococcus sp.
ACGACAGCGCCACGATGCACAACCACAAACCCCTGAACCTGCGCCTGCGGATGCTTGAGCATTTGCTCCAGGCTCAGGTGGCCCAGCGCGGTGGTGACATGCAGTTCGCCCACAGAGGATCTGGGCGCGGTGTTGAGCACGCGCACAGGCCCGGCACGGCTGACCATCTGATGGGGAAAAAACTGCCCCATATTGAGATAGGCATAGCGCGCGTGTTCACCCGCGGCGGCAAGGTCAGCGGGCTTGAACTGATCAACCAGTTGCAAGGCGCGCGCGGCGGAAAAGCTCGCTGAAGCTTGCTCAGTACTGCCGCCATCGGCGTTGGCGGCGGCTATGCCGCAGCTCAGCACAACGCCCAGGCCGGCCCTGAGTACGCGTGAACACCTCATTCGAACTCCAGGCTGAAACGGGCACTGATGGTACGCGGCGGGTTGAGCACGTAGAAATCATCGCCCACCGATGTGCGAATCTGGCTGACTGCAGCCGCCTTGTCGGTCAGATTGAGCACATTAAGTGCCAGCTTGGGCGCGCCCGGCCAACTCGGCACGCTGAAATTCAGGCCCAGATTGAAAGTGCCGTAATCATTGATGATGTCCTCATTGGCAATATCGTTGTAGGTCTTGCCGACATAGGAATAGCCAAACAGTCCGGACACATTGACCTTCCAATCCGGTGAACCAAAGAACGCCAGATTGGCGCTGTACTGATACTCAGCCGACCCCGGCAGTGGTTTACCTTTGGGGATTTCCGCACGGCCGGCCATGAAGGATTCGGTGGTGCGCGCATCCACAGTACCGCCAGCCAAGGACAGAATCACACCGGGAATTGGCGTCAACCAGCGCATATTGGCTTCGATCCCATCGCTGCGCGCGCTGCCGACATTGTCGTAGTAGTTGATCTGGATCGCGTTTTTCAGCACCACCAGCGCATCCGTGTAGTCGATGTGAAACGCCGTCAGGTCAAATTCCAGACGATTGTCGAACCAGCGCGTGCGCAGACCCAGCTCGTAGTTCCAGATGTAATCCGATTTGTAGGTCGCCGGAACATTCTGGACCTCATCCTCGGGAATATTCTGAATGCCACCAAAGCGAAAGCCACGATTGGCCAATGCGTACAAGGAATGCTCGTCGGTAAAGCGGTATGTCAGGGCAAACTTGGGGTTGATGCCCTGCTCGGTGATGGTGGTGGTGAAATCGGCCGGTGACATGCCGTTGTTGACCAGGCGCGCACCCACGCCCTGACCGACAAAACCACCGGACACACTGGTGCGGTACAGACGCGCCCCCAGCGACACCTCCAGTGACTGCAAGGCATACCAGGTCAGGTCGAAGAACAGCGCTTTCTCTTCGGCCTTGGCGTTGGTTTCTGCGCACAGCACCGCAAGCTCGCATTCCAGGTCGGTTGCACCCGGCACCAGCGTTTCCAGGGTTCCGCTCAGGACATCCCCCAGACCCAGCACATCAGACAGACTGATGACGCCGTCCAGCACCGCCTCGGTCAGCGTGCCCGTTTGATTGAGCGCTTCAACATTGAGCTTGAGGTAATAGCGAATCGGCGAATTCAGGTAGTAGATGCCAGCCAGCCATTCCAGCTTGCCGCCCCCGGTGGACTGCAAACGCAACTCCTGCTGAAAAGAGCTGGATTCCTGATCGGTCAGAAATGGAATCGCGGCCGCATCCGGTGTGCCCGGCAATGGCGTGCCCAAAATGCCGCCATAGGAATCGATGATATTGAAGCGTTCTTTTTCGGTTCTGGAGGTGGACGACACCAGACGCAATGTGTCCCAGTCGTACTCAATTTCCAGATTGTAGAGACCGAAGCGATGCTGGTTTGGCCACGGTATCAGTGCCCCGCTGGTTTCGCGCGGGCCATTCGGACTGTCCGAAATGATCAGGCCGTTTTCTGCAGCGTAGTCCTGATCCAGGTAGGTAAATTTGACCTGCAGATCATCGCCAGGCTGCCACAGCAAGGCTGCACGTACCTGATCGCCCTCACCGCGGTCGACATCCTTGTCGGGCGGGTCCGATCTCATATCATCGATGACCCCGGGATATTCACGCCTGATGTAGGCCAGACGAACACCAAGATCGCCTGTTTCGCCGAACACGGGCGCGTTAACCACCAGTCCCTGGGCCAAGGCCTGCGATCCCTCTTCAGGTGCCATGTACTGCGCGAAATAACGCACTTGCCAGCGATCCGGCAAGGGATCGTTGAGGCGATAGCGCAGCACACCGGAAAGTGCCGCACCACCGAACAACGTACCTTGAGGGCCCTTCAGCACTTCCACCGCAGCCAGATCAAAGGCGGAAAGATCCGGGGTAATGCTGGCCGCATAGGGTTCATTGAGCGCGGTATCACCAATAAACACGCCAACCGGATACGGTACGGTACTGGTCGGCGAAGAACTGGTCGATACGCCACGTACGACGATGCGCTGGTCACCGGGACGGGCTGAATTTCCAGTCACGCCGGGGGTCTGTTCCAACACGTCATTTATGCTCAGGATGCCCTGCGCCTCAAGCGCTTCACCATCGATTGCGGCGATCGAAATGGGAATATCGCGCAAGGCTTTCTCGCGCTTGGTTGCAGTGACCACAATCTCTTCAAGCACGGTGCGACCTTTACCACGCGGTGCCTCTCGCGCAATCTCCTCCTGCTCAAGCACGATCACCTTCTGATCGGCATCGATCGCCTCGCTTGGTGCATCTTGCGCATCGCCATTGCCATGGTCGTCATTACCGCTGGCCTGCGCAGAGTCAGCAGGCGAGCTTGTCGCTGACGGCTCGGCATCAGCAAACAAGGCATCAAGATCGTCCTCGGCCTGCACGTAGCTGGCCTGCCCGGCCAGCAGCACGGCCAGCAAGACCACGGCGGGCTGGTATGTGCTTTTCATGTGTATCTGTCTCCCACCGCGCACAGATGCGGCGTTGTGTTGTCGTTTTATTTGCTGCTTTTGCAGGCGTTTATCGGCACGCTCTGCGGCGGCTGATATTCGCTCGCCTGCATTTCGGCCGCGCTGCTTGTGGCCAGCCCATTGACCATGTCTATTACCGCCCCGGTAATGGGTTCGAGCGAGGCCTCGTGAACCATATTCAGTCGATCGGCGGGATCGAACAGATACATGGGCGCAGCCAGCAAGCTGATAACCGGAGTGGTCAAAAAGAACAGCGATGCGTCAGTGGGCGGGCGCTTGGCCTGGGGCTTGGGCCAGCCGTACGGCGGCATCAATAGCGACCGTTCCAGTTTGTGCTCGCAAATGGCTTGGCTAACGACTTGCTCCAGGCGCGGCATATGACTGGTAAACCACCAGCGCACTTCAGGTTTGTCGGTGGGCATCAGCTGGCCGTCGACCACTTTGGCCTCGCGCGCGGCATGTTCAAGATGAATCACCGCCACGGTGTTTTCACGCAGGCGCCTGGCATACGTTTTTGCGGTGTGATGCAGCCCTGCCCCGCGCGACATGTGGCCACCCTGCAGCAGAAACATCATGTTGTGCGGGCGCTGATCAGCCGGAATCTGTGCCCAGTAATGGGCCTGGGCCATGACCAGCGCAACACCACTGGCATCCTCGACCGCGGAATTCCAGGGGCCGTCATGATGGGTGCCAATTACGATCCAGTCATCGGACTGTCCAGGCAATACACCGACCACATTGTGCGAAACATCACTGCTGATTTTTCGATGCACATTGATGCGTGCTTCGACCGGCCCCTGCTGCATCAGCCTGAGCAGGCGTTGGCCGTTGGCCTGACTCAGGTACAAACCCGGCATGCCACGTTCTTTGGCATCGTAAGGCACAAAATAGCGATCCTCCTGCCACGGAAAATCGAGGATGCCGAGCCACGCCTTGGCCCCGCCGTCCATGGCCGGTTCAAGCACATGCTGAAACCGCTCGCCCATCGGCACGATGTGCTGGAGTGTGTCGAAATCACCCTGAGGGTCGTAGTGCCAACGCGCCACGTCATCACGCATTTGGGCCTGATCGAATTGCATCAGGCGGTACGATTCGACGGCAATACTGCCCGACTCAATCGGTACTTCGGCGGATGTCAGCTTGAGCGTCCCGGTGACATCCACCGCATTGCCGGATAATGGCACCGGCCAGGCCGAGAGCATGACAGTGTCCTGCGGCTGGCCTTGTGGCCAAACCGCCAGTGACCAGCTTTTGGGCTCCCAGCGCATGACCTCAAAAGGCTCCAGCCGCACATCTTGCAGGCCAAAGGCAACAAATTGATCGCGCCCCCAGGTTTCCATCCACTGATCGGCGGCGTATCCAGGCAGACGGATGCCCTGCTGCTCTATACGCGAAATCCACGCCATCATGGTGGCCTGATCAACCGCCTCAGCGGCGCCAGGCGCGGCACTTACAAAAGGCGCCGGCAGCAGAAATGCACACCCCAACAGGCGCACCGCAAGGCGAATCCCCCGATGCTTTGCTATGCAAGCCTTCATGTCAGTGAACCTCCCTGAGCTGCCGACGCTCATCCCACAGCGGCCAGTCCTCGCCCAGCGGATCGGGGCTGGACTGGCGCATAAAATTGGCCAACGCCACCGTCAACTGACGGTGTATGAAATTGCGCTGGGCCTCGCTTTCAGGCGACCAGACAAAGCGGAAGAAATGCTCGCTGTCACCCTGAAAATTGCCGAACCAAAACGGAATATCCAACCCGTGAAACGCACCAAACATCTCGCTCCATGGCGCGCTGTAGTCGGCCCAGTCGAATGTATAGCGGTACACCGGCATGCCGGCTGCACTCAGGGCATCGGCACTGCGCGCCAACCGCCGCTCGACCATGCCGTTGAAGAAGCGACTGGCCAGACTCATGCGCAGACGGCCGAACCATGACAGCAGATCGCGTCGCTCCATCTCATCATGCTGCTGTGTGGCTTGCCACAAGCCGTCTCGATCCATGCGGCCGTAACGCAGGATCAGCAACATACTGGCTTCGTTGGCGACATTGCCCATAAGCATGGGCACCGGATTGAGCAGCGGCCCATCGCGGGTGTCATCCAGCGGCAGTACGGTGCCATCGGCATATGCCCCCAGAGCCTTGAGTCCACGCCCGGCAGCAACGACCTGTTCAGTGCTCAGGGCACGGTATTCAGCTGCCGTCTGCGCAACCACACCGGCCTCACGCAAATTGCTCACAAACGTCTCGCCACGTTCGATGACATCCTTGCGCTTATGACTCATGGGGATACCAGACAGCGACACCGCACGCGCAAACAGCCCTTCGGCCAGCGGTGAGCGCAGCAGCGACCACAGGCTCACGGCCCCAGCCGAGTGGCCCATCAGAGTGACCGCGTCCGGGTCCCCGCCAAACGCGGCAATGTTTTCCTGCACCCAGTGCAACGCCGCAATCTGATCGAGCAAGCCGTAGGCTCCAGAATCATCCAGGCCATTGCCGCGGTGCAATGCGGGCAGGACCAGACCACCAAATATGCCCAAGCGGTATTGCACGCTCACGACCACCGCATCGAGCTCATAAGCCAGGCGGCGCCCGTTGTAGCCCGGCAGCGCTGCACTGCCAGCCACGCCAGCCCCGCCATGCACAAAGACCAGCACCGGACGTACGCGATTCGTTTGCGCCACCGGCACCCACACGTTTAGATACAGACAATCCTCAGAACCGTACGGCTGACCAAACGTGGCCGCGTCATCACTGGCATAAAAATTCCCAATCTGGGCACATGCAGGCGCAAAGGTCTGCGCCTTGCGAATGCCCTGCCATGGCGCGACCGGTTGCGGTGCACGCCAGCGCAAATCACCGACCGGCGGTGCTGCAAAGGGCACGCCAAGATATGTAGCAACGGGGTATTCATCCACCTCGCTAAAACCGTGCAAGGTCCCGTTAGCCAAATGAACCGTTGGTGGCTCAGCACCCCAGCACAGTCCTGGCAAACACAGCAGCAACAACCCCCAGATTCGCACCGCGTTCATGCCTCACCCTGCGTACATGTCTGGCCCAGAAACTGGGTCAGTATCGAATTGAATGCCTCAGGGCGCTCGGCAGTGACCGCGTGATGGGCATTGCTGATTACGGCCAGGCGCGCATCTGCGATGAGCGCGCAGTAGGCCTGTTTATCGGCCAGCGGCATGTAATCCTGGTCGGCTGCCACCACGAGCACAGGGCACGCAAGCTCACCCAGTCGCTCTTGCACTGACCAGCCGACCAAGCCGCGCATTGCCGCCAGGTAGCTGGCCTTGTCGTTGCGCGAGAAGCGTTGTATGAACTGGCCTTGCAACGACTCCTGCCCGGGGAACAGTCGCCCTGCAAGTATCCGCGCCATACGCGGCAGACCCAGCAAATGCACGATGGCAAAGCGCTGCAGCAGCATTAAGCGTTCACGCCAGCTTCGCACCAAAAATGCCGGCGCACTGTTAACGATGGTCGCAGAACGGACTCGCTGCGGCAGATCCAGTGTCATTTGGAAGGTCACCGCACCGCCCATCGACAGGCCAACCAAATGGACCTCATCCATTGCCAAGTGGTCGAGTAGCGCGGCCATGTCGGCAGCGTGCTGTGTCACGGGAATTGTCCCTGTCGCAGGCATGGAAGCGCCATGCCCACGTAGATCCGGAACAATCACGGTGTATTGCGCAGTCAAAGCCTCAAGCTGTGGCTGCCAATCAACGGCGCAGGAACCCAGGCCATGAATGAGCATAAGCGCCGGACCCTGGCCAGAAATGGCGTAGCTGAGATGACCGCCGTCGAGCGGCAGTGTGTGGGTGTTATGCAAAGCCTAGTCTCCTCAGACGGGCGTGCCATTTTGTGTTTTATTTACACTAACGTTCGTTGTGATTTTTTGTCAACAGCACCGTGCAAGGCATATGTAACAAAGGTTATGATGAACGCACATCACTACAACATGCGTTAAATATGCCTGCTGCCGCCCTGCACACCGCCAGCAATCGTCGAATTGCTGCAAGACACTCGCACCTACCTGCTGACGTGAATTTGCGTGGCGCCCGTGGTCGGGTGCTGGTTGCAGCGCTCCACCTGTTTGCCGATCAGGGGTACGGCGGCACTTCGGTACGTGATATCTGCGCTCAGGCGGGTATTCAGCCAACCACGCTGTATGCACACTTCCCCTCTAAGGAGGAAGTGCTCGCCGAGCTTTTGAAAATCGGACATCAGGAGCACTACCGACGCCTGCGTGCGGCACTACTTGATGTTGAGCCGGATCCGATTTTGCAGTTGCGTGCCCTGGTTCGCGCCCATGTCTACTCGCATTGCGAGTTTCCTATGCTGGCTGTGGTTGCCAGCGCGGAATTGCACGCCCTGTCCGAGGACAAATCGCAATCCATACTGGCGATTCGCAGACAATCCGAATCACTGCTGATCGAAGTTCTCGAACGAGGCATTGCGCGCGAGCAATTTCTGGTCGAGGACACCCTGCTGACGTTGCGTGCAATTGGCGCCATCGGCACCCGTGTAGCCTTCTGGTTCAGCCCGGACTGCGGACGCAGCGCGGATCAAATTGCTGAGCAATTCGCCGAATATGTGGCACGCATCGTGGGGCTAGCGCCGAGTCGCTAAAGAACCGCGCGGCGTTTGCCGCACGGTTCTGAACGAACTAATCCAGCAAGGACAGATCGCGCACCGCGCCACGATCGGCGCTGGTGGTGAGCTTGGCGTAAGCCTTGAGCGCGGTGGTGACTTTACGCGGACGCACTTCAGCCGGCTTCCAGCCCAGCTGATCCTGCTCTGCACGCCGTACTGCCAGCTCATCATCGCTGACGGCGATGCTGATTGTGCGATTGGGAATGTCGATCTCGATGCGATCGCCATTGCGGATCAGGCCGATGTTGCCGCCTTCAGCCGCCTCGGGTGACACATGCCCGATGGACAATCCCGAGGTGCCGCCAGAAAAGCGTCCGTCGGTGATCAAAGCGCAGGCTTTGCCCAGTCCCTTTGATTTCAAATAACTGGTCGGATAGAGCATTTCCTGCATGCCCGGTCCGCCACGCGGCCCTTCATAGCGAATGATGACCACATCGCCTTCCTGGACCTGGCCATTGAGAATGGCCTGGACGGCATCGTCCTGACTTTCCAGCACCACAGCCGGGCCGCTGAACTTGAGAATGCTCTCGTCCACCCCGGCGGTTTTAACGATACAGCCACGTTCAGCCAGATTGCCGAACAGCACGGCCAGACCACCATCCTGACTGTAGGCATTTGCCTGATCACGGATACAGCCATTGCTGCGATCGGTGTCCAGATCGTCATAGCGGCAATCCTGGGAAAAGGCCTGGGTGGTGCGAATTCCGGCCGGTCCGGCGCGGAAGAACTCGCGCACTGCAGCATCCTGGCTGACGGCAATATCCCAGTGATTCAGGGCGTCGGCCATACTGGGGCTGTGCACCATCGGCACGCTGGCATCAAGCAGGCCGGCGCGATTCAGTTCACCCAGAATCGACATCACCCCACCCGCACGATGAACGTCTTCCAGATGATGATGACTGGATGGTGCCACCTTGCACAGATTGGGCACTTTGCGTGACAGCCGGTCGATGTCCTGCATGGTGAAATCAACCTCGCCTTCCTGCGCCGCAGCGAGCAGATGAAGAACCGTGTTGGTCGAGCCGCCCATCGCAATATCCAGAGTCATGGCGTTTTCGAACGCCGACTTTCTGGCGATATTGCGCGGCAGCACCGAAGCATCACCATCCACGTAATAGCGTTTTGCCAGATCCACCACAGTCGCGCCAGCGCGACGGAACAGCGCCTCGCGGTCGGTGTGGGTGGCAACCAGCGAACCGTTGCCGGGCAGCGACAAGCCCAAAGCTTCGGTCAGGCAGT
>JBFKEC010000136.1:0-8713 GCA_041619315.1 Oceanococcus sp.
CGCCACCGATATAGCCGAAGGATTATCCCTGTGTTTTAGCCTGCTGGCTTGACCTCATGCGTCTAATTTCTTGACATTTTGCGCCAATATTTCAGGTCAAGGCAGCGCTGTAACTGTTTGTTAATATTCCGTAATTCATACGCTAAAAAGCCAACCGGAAGCCGCCACCACATGCCCTGTTCCCTGCGTCGCAATGCCCTCATTTTGTGCGCCCTGTGCACCAGCATTTTTCTTTTCGCTTGCGGCGGACGTTCTAACGCCCCCAGCGAAGATGTCAGCAACGCATCACCCGACACCGCCACCAGCCTGCTGGCCAATCACTGTGTGAGCCTGCAACTCCAGGGTCGCGACCAGGCACTGAGCAAAACCGAAGCACGCTATGCCGCCGAGGCGGACAGCAGCGCGACTGCATTTTTGTTGCGCCCGACCGATCTGGATGGTTTCTTGTTGTTCGATGGCGATGGACAGTACCTGTCGGCCAGCGTGTCACTGACCCAGACCAGCATCAGTGCCGAGGATGAGGCCAGCAGTGACGCCGAATGGCGCATCGTGGACAGCGCGCAAGGCGGCGTTCAGCTTCAGTCACGCGCCCATCAACAATGGTTGTCGGTTACTAACGATGGCGAACTGCAATTGACGACAGCGCCAGACAGCATTTTCGTAGCGGCCGAGCGTGACGACTGCCTGCCCTTCCCTGAAGCTCAGCTTGGTGCCAGCGGCCAGCCGTTCAAAGGCACCCTGAGCGATGGCAGCGTATTTGGCATCGCCGATGCACACACTCACATCTCGGCCTACAAACGACTGGGCGGACGCTTCATACATGGCGATGCGTTTCATCCCTATGGCGTGGAGCACGCCTTGTCCGACTGCGCGGCCAACCACGGCCCCGAAGGCAGCATGGATTTTGTCGGCCACTTCGTTCGCGACGGCCTGCCACTGGGCAGCCATGCCACACCCGGCTGGCCGGATTTTCCGGGCTGGCCAACGCACGACACCTATTCTCACCAGCAGACCTATTACATGTGGGTCAAACGGGCCTGGATGGCCGGGCTGCGTTTGCTCGTCAACCACACCTCAGGCGACGAACAGCTGTGCATGCTCAACCCCATTCGCGACACCAATTGCGATGAAATGGATCAGGTCCGCCGCCAGATCGTTGCCATGTACACCCTGCAGGACTACATCGACGCCCAGCATGGC
This sequence comes from Oceanococcus sp., assembly GCA_041619315.1. GTDB lineage: Bacteria > Pseudomonadota > Gammaproteobacteria > Nevskiales > Oceanococcaceae > Oceanococcus. The sequence goes on from JBFKEC010000136.1 coordinate 1,201, forward strand.
GGCGAAGGTCTGGGCTGGTTCCGCATCGTGACCGATCCTGAGCAGGCGCGCCAGGTTATTGAGGATGGCAAGCTTGCGGTGATCCTCGGCATCGAGGCCTCCAAGCTGTTTCATTGCGGTGAATTCCTCGATGCACCGGAATGCAGCGAGGCCGACATTGATGCCGGCATCGACGAGTTCTTCAGTCTAGGCATTCGCAGCGTCTTTCTGGCGCACTGGTTCGACAATGCGTTCGGCGGCGCCGGCCTGTTCGATCAATCCGAGTTGACCCTCAATGTGCTGAACAAGCCGGAAACTGGCCATTACTACCGGGTAGAAGGCTGCCCGGAAGAGAACATGGGCGCGAACCTGATGTCAGTGGCGACACCGATTGAGGGCGACAACCCGATTGCCCAGGCCATCAATGAGGCATTGCTGCTGGCACTGCCCAGCTATCCACAAGGGCCGCACTGCAATGCCAAGGGACTCACTGATCTTGGCGCGTATGCCGTGCGCCAGCTGGCAGCACGCGGCATGATCATAGAAACCGATCATCTGGGCGCCAAGATGAAAAATCAGGTGCTGGATATCGTCGAAGAACTTGATTACCCCGTGGTGTCCGGGCACTACCATGCCGGCGGCACTTCATCGCCCAGTCAGCACAGCCGCATACTCGCGCTGGGTGGCATCGCCGCCCCGATCAAACCGCGCGCGGATGATTTCCCCGCTCTGGTCAGAGAACTGCAGAGCCTGAGCACCGACGAGCATTACTTTGCCGTACCCATGTCGACAGACAGCGGCGGCATTGCGTCCCTGCCCGGCGTGCCTCGCGAGGGCGATGTTGAGATCACCTACCCGTTTGTCTCGTATGACGGTGAGGTCATGTTCGATCAGCAAGTCACCGGCAACCGCACCTTCGACTACAACCAGGAAGGCATCGCCCATTACGGCCTGTTCGCCGAGTGGATCCACGCGCTGAGCAAAACGCCCGATGGCGAACATGCCATGCAGCAATTGTTCAGGTCAGCCGAAGCCTATCTGCGCATGTGGCAACGCACTGCCGTGCAATAGGAACGGCTAACCTGCCTGCAATTCATCACGCATTTGCTGCGGCGAACAACCGTAGTGCCTGCGAAATGCGCGGGTAAAGGCGCTGTGCTCGGAATAGCCCAGCAGCAAGGCAATGTCGGCCAGAGTCAGATGTGCATCGGTCAGATACGACTTGGCCAACTCGTGTCGCACCGTGTTGGTTTCCTTGCGGAAACTGGTGCCTGCCTCCCTAAGCCGCCTTTGCAAGGTGCGTGACGAGCAGCACATCTGCTCGCTCACGCGCTCGATAGACGGATCCCCATCGCGCAGACAACGGGCCAAACTCTGACGCATCTGCATAACGGTTTCATCCTGCTGAGGCAACTGCGTGAGCAGGGATTTGACGTGCTGCTCCAGCAGTTTTTCCAGCGCCGCGTCGGTCTTGCGCAGCGGTCGCTTGAGCAGTTCGTAATCGACCCGGAGTATCGGCGCCGGGCAGGCAAAGCGGACCGGGCAGCGGAAAAACTCTTCGTACGGCCGGATATCGTCCGGCGGCGGATGGGCAAAATCCACCGAGTGTGGATTGGCTTCGCCCTGCATCAGACTGCGACAAAACTGCACCATCACGGCGAAGCCAGTCTCCCCGACCAGCACACCCGTACGAAACTGGCTGATGTCCCACACCATCTCAATGGCATCCGCTGTGTCATGCCGAGACATGGGAATGGCATCAAAGATCAGCCGCTGATATTGCTCCAGGCGCTCCAGGGCTGCACCAAAGTTCTTCGACGCCAGCAACAGATGGCCAACCATACCCAGATGCCGCGCACGCACTTGCTGGCCAAGCTTGAGCCCGAGATACGGATCATCCAACCGCAACATCGCGGTCTCGAGCATTTTTTCCCAATGCGCCAGATCGATACGGCTTTGCTGATTGGGTTCGAGCGACGGGCGCGGAATACCGAGCACCTTTGCAGGGTCAAGCCCACAGGATTCCAGATGCTCATATAACAGCAACGTAAATGCCGCAGGGACCGCGCGCTGATAGTGAGACTGAACCATGCTGCTGGCTGTGAAAACTTGGCGCAAAGTGTCAAGCCGAATGGCAGATAGTGTCAAGCCGTCGTTACGGCAATAAGACAAAAATGCCGGTTGCCGATTTGTTGCGCAGGGACCCTTTTTGCCCTCCCCAACGTCACAGCACCAAGACTAGAACATGGCGGGTGACACCCTCACCTCGCACATGCCGCCGCGCCATCGCTGGAGTACACCATGATCAAAAAGCTTTCCACTTACCTGGGCACTCCCGCCTGGGCCATTTTGGCAGCGACCACGCTTGCCGCATGCGGCGACACTGAAAACCGTGTGCAGTCTGCCACGCCCACGCCGCTGAGCACCGCCAGTGCCTCGCCTGCACCAACCGCCACGGCGACGGCGACGGCGTCCCCAACGGCCTCACCCGATGCGTCTGCATCCCCGGCCCCTAGCTCCAGCCCTGGAACCACGGCATCTCCCGCCCCCAGCAGCACCCCCGGTTTGACCCCTAGCCCGACACCGGGCGCGACGGCCAGCCCATCAGCATCGCCCAGCCCGACGCCGACCAGCCCGCCGGTGTACGAACCCACAACCTGGTTCATCGAAGACGGCCCGGATGAAGAGCTCAAAGCCCTGACCGCTGTGTTCGCATCACGCCACGGCGACACCATCGAATTTGGCCCGGGCACCTTCGATTTCACCACCTCCATCGTCATGAGCCACAAAAAAGGCATCACCATCAAGGGTGCCGGCATGAAGCAGACGATTCTCAATTTCGGAGAGCGCGAAGGCTTTTCCGAAGGCATCACCATGAGCCACATGGAAGGCATTACGATCGAGGACCTGACCTTGCTCGATGCACCGGGCTTCGGGCTGAAAATCAGTGACTCGGACTATGTAACACTCCGCAACATGCGCGCCATGTGGTCCAGTGATGATGGCAACATGGACGCCGAAGTGCCCTCGACGCTGGATGTGGCCTGCCAGGCCAATGCCCTGTCACTGGCGGAAAGTGTGGGCACCTACACCGATGCCAACGGCATTGTGCGGCGCTACGAAATTGGTAGCGACAATGGTGGTTACGCGCTCTATCCGGTGCTCACCAACAATGTCCTTCTGGACAACGTGGTCGCCCTGGGTGCATCCGACGCCGGCATTTACGTGGGTCAGTCCAACGACATCATCGTGCGTAACTCCCACGCCCTGTTCAATGTTGCCGGTTACGAGATCGAGAACAGTGACCGCGCCGACATGTACGACAACGTGGCCGAATGCAACACCGGTGGCTTTTTGATCTTCGATTTGCCCGGTCTCAATCAGTACGGTGACAAAACGCGGATGTTCAACAACATTTCGCGCTACAACAACACCCCCAACTTCGCTCCAGGCGGGATTGTGGGCTCGGTGCCGCAGGGCACCGGTTTCCTGATCCTGGGCTATGACGAGATGGAAATCTTCAATAGCCACTTCCACAACAACCGCACTGCGGGCATCGTTTTCGTCGGCCACAACATTTTGGGCGGCAGTCCGGATCTGCGTATGGATCTGTACCCGGAAGGCACCCATATCCACGACAACACCTTCGACAGCAACGGTTATCTGCCACAAGTGCCGAGCACCGATGCCCTGCAATGCGCCGAAGGCACAGGCCCCGGCCTGACCGACGTTCCGCCTTGCGTCATCACCGGCATTGACGACAGCCACCCCTCACTGCTGCCCTTGCTGATCCAGATCAAGACCTTGCAGGCCGGCGATCTGTTTGTCGCCCAGGGTGCACACATAGTCTGGGATGGCGATATCGATCAGCTCGATGAAGACTGTCAACTGGCCGAGGAATTCCAGGATGTGGTCGACGAACGCGGCAAGCCACAGTACGACGGCACCCACAACCCGGACTGCCGCTACAACGCCTACAAGTTCGACGAGAACAAGGCGATCAAGCGCCCGGACTGGTTCCATTGCATTTCCGACAATGACTTCTCAATCCAGAACCGTCCGTATATGAACTTCGACGGTCTGGACCCACTCACCCCACCGCTCACCGACATCAGCGTTCACGATTGCAAGACCGCATATGGCCGCGATCTGGAGCCTTTGCCCGCTGCCGTTGTGGACACCTATACGTTTGACGCCAGTGGCAGCAGCATTCCCAGCGCGGAAGAAATCAAGGCCACCTGTGAAAGCTACAGTGGCACCCAAATCAATCGCGATGCGCTGGCCTTCAACTGCGAAAAGCTGTCGCAGTACAACCTGTTTGCCGATCCGACCGACCCACGCACCGGGGCCAACGAAGGCGGCATGCTGTATGACCTAACCACCCCGCTGTTCTCCGACTACGCGCAAAAGTATCGCTTCGTGTTTTTGCCACCCGGCGAGAAAGCGCAGTGGCAACAGGGCCGTGCGGCCATGCCCAACCAGACGCTGGTGTTCCCGGTCGGCACCGTCATTGCCAAAACCTTCAGCTTTATTGATGGCAGCGATGAAAACATTGTCGAAACACGCTTGCTGTTCCACCGTCAGGACGACGATGGCAGCAGCTTCTGGGAAGGCATGGCTTTCCGCTGGGAAACCGACGAACAAGGCAATCGCACAGACGCCTACCTGTCGTTGGCCGGCGATGTTTCCGCAGTCAGCTGGAATTTCGTTGACCCGGACACCGGTGAAACCATCAGCGGCTCCACCGACAGTTATGTGGTGCCCCACCCCAACCAGTGCGGCACCTGCCACCTGAATGACGATCAGCCGGCTGGCGATGCGCCGATCGGGCCCAAAGTGCGCCTGATGAACCGGTCCATGAGTTACGCCGGGGTCGACGCCAATCAGTTGCAACACTGGGTCGATGAGGGCTTGCTTGAAGGGGCACCGGATGATCTTCAGGTCAATGCCCAGAACATTGCAGAAGCGGCCTGGCGTTTGCCGAACTTCAAAATCCCCGGTGAATTCATCAACCTGCCGAACAACTCCAAGGGCCAGCAACCGGGTGAGCCGGGCTACGACACCGAAATACGTGCCCGCGCCTGGCTGGAAACCAATTGCGCCCATTGCCACAACCGCAAAGGTCTGGCCGGCAGCACCGGGGTCTATCTCGACGTGTTCCGGCGTGTCGACCTGAACTACGGCATCTGCAAAACCCCCAACACCGGCGGCAGTGGTTCAGGTGGTCGCAGTGTGGCCATCATGCCGGGCGAATCGGACGACTCGATCGTGTCGTTCCGCATCGGCTCCAATGATGCCGGCGAACGCATGCCGCCACTGGCGCGCAGCGTGACCCATGCCGAAGCGGTCAGCCTGGTCAATCAGTGGATTGACGACGTGATCACGGTGGATCCGGATCGCTATCCGGGCTCCGACGGCTGCTCCAGCGGCGGTTTCTGAACCTTCAGATGAAGGCCCTGCGAGCCGTGGTTTAACGTTACTCGCAGGGCCAACGATGGAATCGAATGCGGCCGGAACATATTCCGGCCGCTGTGCATTTGCGGCCTAGCGCTGGCCGCGCATTTGATGATCTTCAGGCGCACAAGCCAGCTGATCATCACGGGCGATGACGCATTGGCCACTGACGTCGCCACGCCGACCACTGAAACTGCAGGCGGCCGCTTCGCTTAAACCTTCACAGGCTGTCAGCGCCTCAGGCGGCGGTCCACGTCGCTGCGGACGCTCATTACCGTCCGCCACGGCAAGACCGGACAGCGTCAGCATGGCCGCGCCTGCGAGCAGGCTTGCTGCGCGCCCAGCACGCGGTTTGCCGGCCTGCCCCACACGCTTGGATCGAAGGTTAATCATTGGTATTACCTGCCAGGAGTACGTGCCGGCCACAGAGTGGTGACCGGCCAAGGGTGGAAGTCGTCTTACTCGTCATGGTCGGGACGTGGCCCATGACGACCGCGCGGTGGCGCCAGCTCATCACCGCTCAGCTCGCCGTCATCATCGCGATCGCGGTGCATGATGCGTTCGACCATATGGGCCGAGAACTCGTCCAGATCAACACTGCCATCGGCATTGCTGTCGGCCCGATCCAGTTGCCGCTGCATGCGCTGCTGCCGACGGCGTTCGTGCATGGCCTTGATTTCTTCGACCGTGATCAGTCCATCGGCGTTGGTATCAATGGCCTGAGCCTCGCCGGCGGCGGCATGGGCGGCCTCGGCCTGGGTGATAACGCCATCGGCGTTCAAATCCACGGCATCCATGTGCTGGCCGCGCGCCATGGCCACACCGGTGGTGAGGAAGAAGTTGGCAAAAATTGCCAATGCGATCTTGCTGTTCATGCATTGCTCCTATTGGGGAAAGCCTGTTACGTCCATGGGTGCTGGACTCATTGTGTGAAACGTCCAGCGCGCTGAATTCCGTCGCAGCCGCCATCGGTTTCGTCATAGTCCGGATGCGTGGTGTGCGCGCCTTCACAGGTGACTACCTTGTGTGACTGAACTCACGCAGCCGCGAACCATGACGCCACCCAATTTGCTGACCGAGAAACGCGACAAGGTGCTGACCATCACCTTCAATCGCGAGGACAAGATGAACGCCATGACGGCAAGCTTTCTGGTCGATTTGAAAGCGGCACTGGATGCGGTCAAATACGACGACAGTGTTTCCGTGGTGGTCCTCAAGGCCAGTGGCAAGGCCTTTACCACCGGCTATGACCTGGATGGCAGCGACTGGATTCTTTCTCAGAATCCGATTGCATTGAACGGCAAGCTCAACCTTGAGCGTGACCGTGAAGACATCAAAACCATTCTTGAGTACTGGTGGACGATGTGGAAATTCCCCAAACCCATCGTCGCCCAGGTGCAGGGCCTGTGCCTGTCCGGTGGCGGCGAACTGATCGCCATGTGTGATCTGGTGGTGGCAGCGGAAACCGCCAAGTTCGGCCACCCGGCCGGGCGCGATCTGGGTATTCCGCCAACCGTATTCCTGTGGCCCATGCTGATCGGCATGAAGAAAACCCGCGAATTCCTCTATACCGCCCGCCTGTTCAGCGCCACGGAAGCCGAACGACTGGGTCTGATCAATCGCGTGGTGCCCTTGTCCGAACTTGAAAAGACGGTGGACGATCTGGTTGCCGACGTGGCCAAAACGCCGGTCAGCAACCTGGCCATCCTCAAGCAGGCGACCAGTCGCTTTTACGAAAACATGGGGCTGTTCGCTTCGGGCGATCAGGCTGCCGAACTCGATGCGGTGTTTCATCAGAGCGAGAGTTTCGTCAATTTCTTTACCAGGGTTGCCGAAGACGGCGTCCAGGCCGCACTGGCCGAACGACGCAAGCAATTCGGCTAAGTCATCCAGGGACATACACATGCAAAAACAACGGCTAATACTGGCAGCGGCGGCGCTGCTGGCCAGCACCACGCTCCACGCCAGCATCGACAACGAGGCCCTGGGCAACACCGAGGACGGTAGCAACTGGGCCGCCTGGGGGCGGACCTTCGATGAACAGCGCTACAGCCCGCTGGATCAGATCAAACGCGACAAC